>JAQBBQ010000026.1:0-14964 GCA_032125995.1 Betaproteobacteria bacterium
GGGTCTGACCCCGGACTTATCCACAGGGGTCTGACCCCATTAATAAGGCCTTACGCCAAACAGCCACGGGTGGAACTGAAACACCACCGCGAATACAACGAGCGCAATCACGATCTTCAGAACGCCTAATTCACGCCATGCAAATCGGTTGCGCCCCTGCGCGATGGCGAGGAACGGAACATTCGACGTGAGCCGCGCATAACGGGTCCAGGTCTCGCCGTGCAGCTTCGCTTTGCGCGCGTCCTGCAGCCGGGTCCCGGCCGCGGCCAGCAACAAGAAGCTGCCGAAAAATAAGCTCGATTTCAGTTCGCCGCGCGCCAGCAGATGCGCACCGGCCCACAGCATGATGCCCCACATGACTGGATGGCGCGTGATGCGGAGGATGCCGCGCGCCGGGTCCTCGCGTTTGAGCAGTTTGTCCTGACCGATTGAGGTCGGGCTTGGCGTCATCACTCCTGCGACCACCAGGATCAGGGCAAACGGCATCACCGCCGAGGGCAGGTGGCGCAGGCCAGGCCACAGCGCCGCGATGGGCGCTGCGTTGAACGCCGAGACCATCCACACGATCGCGGCGAGACTCGCGAGCGAAAACAGTCCGAGGTAGGGACCCTGGCCGATCGCCTTGACCAGCACCGGACGTAGCGGCGTGCTGGGCAGGATGTGCAGACCGAGGAATACGAGACAGGCGATGGTGAGCTGGAGCATGGAGGATCCTTCTAGGCAAGTGCCTTGGTGACGATTTCGGCGACGTCGCGCGACAGGCCTTCGGTATTTCGAATCCGCTCGAGCTGGCCCTGCGCGTGCGCGCGTCGCACCGCGTTGAATTTCTTCCAACGATCGAAGCCGCGCGCCATGCGCGCGGCGACCTGCGGGTTGAGCGTGTTCAGCGAGAGTACCTGATCGGCGAGGAACGCATAGCCCGCGCCGTCGGCGGCGTGAAAGCGAACGTGATTTGCGCTGAAGCCGCGGATCAGCGCGTAGACCGTGTTCGGCACCTTGAGATCGAAGGCCGGGTGCGCGAGCAGCGCGCTCACCCGGGCGAGCGTGCCGGGCAGGCGGGACGTGGCCTGCACGGCGAGCCATTTATCGACCACCAGCGGTTCGCCCTGCCAGCGCGCATAGAAACGCTCGAGCGCGGTTGTGCGCTCCAGGCAATCGCAATTGGCGAGGAAGCCGAGTGCGGCGAAGGTTTCGGTCATGTTGTCGGACTGCGCGTACTGCTCGTAGCACAACGCGCGAACGTCCAGCGTGCCGAGCTCCATCAGCAGCGACAGCGCGGTGTTGCGTAGTGCGCGCCGGCCTGCCGAGATCGGATCGGGTCGGTAAGGACCTTCAACCGCATTCGCGTGGTAGATCTCCAGCAGCATTGCCTTCAGCTGCTCGGCGATCGCGCTGCGCAGCCGGTTGCGCGCCGCGTGCAGTGCATCCGGGTCGACCTCGGCGAGCTGTTCGGCGAGAAAGGCTTCACCCGGCACGGCGAGCGCTTCGGCGGCGAACGCCGGGTCGTCGGTGCTGGAGCTCAGAATACGCGCGCAGGCGTCGAGAAATGCCGGCGACGGTTGACCGCCCTGTTCAAGGATGGTCGTCGCCGCGAGGCGCTGCCCGGCCTCCCAGCGGTTGAATGGATCGCGGTCGTGTGCCATCAGCTGCACGAGTTCGCTTTCGGTGTAGGCGTAGTTCAGGATCACCGGCGCCGAGAAGCCGCGCAGCAGCGACGGCACGGCGGGCGCGGTGACGCCTTCGAAATCGAAGCGTTCCTCCATCGCGCGCAGCGAGAGCACACGCGTGCCCTCGGCAAGCAGGTCTTCGCCGCCCGGCCCGACCAGGCCGACCGCGAGCGGGATGTGGAACGGCGGGTTCATCGACTGGCGCACCTGCAGCGTGAAGCGTGCCGCGGCGGCGTCGTAGCGGCCGGAACACTCGAGTACCGGCGTGCCGGCGACGTCGTACCAGCGTCGAAACTGGCCGAGGTCGGTGCCGCTCGCGTCCTGCATCGCCTGCACAAAGTCGTCGCAGGTGACCGCCTGGCCGTCGTGGCGCTCGAAGTACAGCCGCATGCCGGCCTGAAATTTTTCCTCGCCGAGCAGGGTGTGCTGCATGCGCACGACTTCGGCGCCTTTTTCGTACACCGTCATGGTGTAGAAGTTGCGGATCTCCATGTACGACTGCGGCCGCACCGGGTGCGCCATCGGTCCGGCGTCCTCCGCAAACTGCGCCGCGCGCAGCATGCGGACCTCCTGAATGCGCGTCACCGCGCGCGAGGTGCTGTCGGCGCCGTATTCCTGATCGCGGAATACGGTCAAACCCTCCTTCAGCGAGAGCTGGAACCAGTCGCGGCAGGTGACGCGGTTTCCGGTCCAGTTGTGGAAGTACTCGTGCGCCACCACGCGATCGATGTTGAAGTAGTCCACGTCGGTTGCGACGTCGGGCCGCGCGAGGACGTACTTGGTGTTGAAGATGTTGAGGCCCTTGTTTTCCATTGCACCGGAATTGAAGTCCCCGACGGCAACGATCTTGAAATGATCGAGATCGAGCTCGAGCCCGAAACGGTCCTCGTCCCAGCGCATCGCGCGCTTGAGGCAATCCATCGCCCAGTCCGCCTGGTCGAGCTTGCCGGGTTCGACGTACACCGCGAGTTCCGCCGTCTTGCCCGAACGGGTGACGAATCGACCTTCGAGTGCCTCGAGCTTCGCCGCGACGAGTGCGAACAGGTACGACGGCTTCGGAAACGGATCCTCGAAACGCGCCCAATGTCGCCCGCCGGATTCGTCTCCGGCGGCGATGCGGTTGCCGTTCGATAGCAGCACCGGGTAGCCGGCCTTGTCGGCGTGGATCGTCGTCACGTAGCGCGCCATCACGTCCGGTCGGTCGAGGAACCAGGTGATGCGTCGGAAACCTTCGGCCTCGCACTGGGTTACAAACCCGGTCTTGGTGGGGTACAGGCCTTCGAGCGTGGTGTTGTTCTGCGGCACGCTGCGCGAAACGGTCTCGAGCGTGAAGGCGTCGGGAACATCGTAGATCTCGAGTCGGGTAGGCGACAGGCGGTAGCGGTTCGCGCGCAAATGCACCCCATCAAGCACGACGGAGACCAGCTCGAGCGCCTCACCGTCGAGGGCCAGCGGCGCGTTCGTGCCTTTCGGCGTGGCGGCGAGCGGATTGCGACGCACCGCAAGCACCGCACTGACCAGCGCGTCGTCGGCGCGAATGTCGACATCGAGCTCGACCGACTCGACGAGAAACGCCGGTGGCGCGTAATCCTTGAGTTGGATGCTGTTTGGCTGTGGCTCGCGCATGGGGGGGGCTGTTTCGAAGAACGGATTGCAAACGCTGCGTAGTCTACCGATTCATGGTTGGCGGTGCGCGTGCGCCCGGGTTACCCTCCACGGACCGAATACAGGAGCCGGGTGATGAGCATTTCCATGTCGGTGATGTGGGGCGAAATGAAGGGCATGCGCAAGATCGAGACGGCCGAGCAGATGCCGGCCGATTACCGCGACACGCTGCTCAAGATCGTCTACGCGCTGGCGTCGACCGAGTTCGCCTCGGTCGAGCAGCACCAGCCCTGGATCAACAAGGGGCCCACCCCCGAGGATCGCTATGCCCAGGCGCAGGTCTGCGCCGACGAGGCGCACCAGGGGTTCATCGACTGCCGGCTGCTGCGCAGCTTCGGCCCGGAGGGTGAGGCGATGGCCGAACGTTTGCTCCACCTCAAGCAGGGCGAACATCAGCTGCATGCCTTCAACGTGCCCTTCGACAGCTGGGTCGACCTCTGCGGTTTCTGCTTTCTGATGGATCACGTCGCCTGGTACCATCTGCGCGCGTTCGAGGATTCCAGCTTTGCGCCGTTCGCGCGCGAGATGACCACCATGGTGCACGAAGAGCGCTTCCACGCCTCCTTCGGCGCCCGTCGTATCAAGGACGTGGCGAAGGACCCGCGCTACCAGGACTTGTGCGGTGCCGGGCCGGTGGAGGCGCAACGCACGGTCGACAAGTGGTACCCGCATGCGCTCGACACCTTCGGCGCAGCCGAGTCCAAAATCAGCGCGCGGGCGGTGGCGCTCGGCATTCGGCGCTGGGGGAACGAGGAACTGCGCCAGAAGTGGAAAACCGACCTCGATCAGCAGATCGCCGCCTGCGGTCTGCGGGTTCCCGGCGCCGGCGAGGGGCGTCGGATCCGTTGAGCGGTTGCAGCGCGCGCGCCTAACGCGCGCGCACGGTTGCGGTTGCCTTCGCAGGTGCGGCGCGCGTCCCACGCAGGCCATCGGCGCCATCAACGCCATCCACGCTGCGTTCGGCGAGGAACTCTGCGAGCACCAGCCCGGTATGGCTGCGCCGCGCCGCGCGCGCAACCTCTTCCGGCGTGCCCTGCACGACTACGCGTCCACCCGCATCGCCGCCTTCCGGTCCCAGGTCGACGATCCAGTCGGCTTCCGCCATGACGTCGAGATTGTGCTCGATGACGAGCACCGTATTGCCGGCGTCGACGAGCCGGTGCAGCACGCGCAGGAGCTTCTCGACATCGGCCATGTGCAGGCCGACCGTCGGTTCGTCGAGGACGTACAGGGTCAGCAGCGATGCGCCACGACCGGGCACGCGGGGGCGCGGCTGACCGTCGGCGGTGGGGTCAATCCTGACCTTGGCAAGCTCGGTGACGAGCTTGATGCGCTGCGCTTCGCCGCCCGAGAGCGTCGGACTGCTCTGCCCGAGGGTCAGGTAGCCGAGGCCGACGTCCTGCAGCAGGCGCAGCGCGTGATGAATCGACCGATGCGCGGCGAAGAACTCGACCGCTTCGTCCACGCTCATCGCGAGCACTTCGCCGATGTTTTTTCCGCGCCAGGAAACGCCGAGCGTGTCGGCATTGAAGCGTGCACCCGCGCAGGATTCACAGGCGACCTTGACGTCGGGCAGAAAGGACATTTCGATGCGTCGCATGCCCTGACCGTCGCAGACCGTGCAGCGCCCGCCCTTGGTGTTGAACGAGAACCGGCTCGCGCTCCAGCCGCGGATACGTGCGTCGGTGGTGTCGGCAAACAGGCGCCGGATCGCGTCCCAGAAGCCGACGTAGGTCGCCGGGCAGGAACGCGGTGTCTTGCCGATCGGCGCCTGATCGACTTCGAGCACGCGCTCGAGCGTCTGCCAGCCCTTCAGGGCGCGGCAGCCGGCGAGCACTGCCTCGCGCGGCCGGCGCCGCGCCTGGACGAGGCGCGCGAGATTATCGTGAATGACGTCGCGCGCAAGCGTCGACTTGCCCGCTCCCGAGACACCGGTGACGGCGACCAGGCGGGCGAGCGGAATGCGCGCGTCGGCGCGCTTCAGGTTGTGCAGGGTTGCACCGCCGATCTGCAGCGACGCGGTGCGCGGCGTCACCGGGCGGCGTGGCTGCAGCGGATGGCGCAGCGGCGCGGCGAGAAAGCGGCCGGTGATCGACTCGGGCGAGGCCATGAGGTCCGCGGCGCTGCCCTGTGCGATCACGTGCCCGCCGAGTCGCCCCGCGCCAGGGCCGAGGTCGATCACGTGGCTCGCGCGCCGGATCGTCTCCTCGTCATGCTCGACGACGATTAGCGTGTTGCCCTTGGCCTCGAGTCGCTGCAGAACATCGAGCAGGATCCGGTTGTCGCGCGGGTGCAGGCCAATTGTCGGTTCGTCGAGGATGTAGCACACGCCGCGCAGGTTTGAACCGAGCTGGGCTGCGAGCCGGATGCGCTGTGCCTCGCCGCCCGAGAGTGTCGGTGCGGCGCGGTCGAGGGTGAGATAGGCGAGACCGACGTCAGCGAGGAAGCCGAGGCGGCTGCGCAATTCGGCGATCAGGTCGCGCGCGATGTCCGCCTCGCGGCCCTCGAGGCGCAATTCCGCGAGTAGGGATTCGAGGCGCGCGATCGGCTGTGCCGAAAGCGCGGCGATCGAACGGTCACGCCAGCGCACCGCGAGCGCCTCCGGATTGAGGCGTTGACCGTCACAGCTTGCGCAGCGTTCCTCGACTTCGAGCCACTCGATCCAGGAGTCGAGGACATGATCTTCGGTGCCGGTGCGTGCGCGCTCGTCATCCCATTCGACGCGATCGAGCGCAAGCCCGGTGCCGTAGCAGGCGCCGCACCAACCGTGCTTCGAGTTGTAGGAGAACAGGCGCGGATCGAGTTCGGGAAAGCTGCGTCCGCAGGACGGGCAGGCGCGCAGTGTCGAGAAGGTCTGCTCGTGAAGCGCGAGTTCGATGCGCGCGGCCCCCGTCTTGCGTCCCTGCGCTGCGGCGCGCATCAAGGCGTCGAGGTCGCCGAGCACGTGCACCATGCCCTTGCCGAACTCGAGCGCCCGCGCGAGGCTCTCGCGCAGTGCACGCTCGTTCGCCGGCGTCACCTTGAGATCGGCCACCGGCAGCTCGATCCGGTGCTCCTTGAAGCGATCGATGCGTGGGAACGGATTGACTGGCAGGAAAGCGCCGTCGACGCGCAGATGCGTGTAGCCCTTGCCCGCAGCCCACTTCGCGAGGTCGGTGTACACGCCCTTGCGATTGACGACCAGCGGCGCGAGCAGGCCGATGCGCTGGCCGCGGTATTCGGTGAGCAGGCGTGCGGCGATCGCGTCCTCGCTTTGCGGTTCGATCGGGAGCTGGCAGTCGGGGCAATGCTGGCGCCCCAGCTTCACGTACAGCAGGCGGAGGAAGTGATGCACCTCGGTGAGCGTGCCGACCGTGCTCTTGCGTCCGCCGCGGCTGGTGCGCTGCTCGATCGCGACCGTCGGCGGAATGCCGAAGATCGCATCCACGTCGGGGCGCGCCTGCGGCTGCACGAACTGGCGCGCGTAGGCGTTGAGGGATTCAAGATAGCGGCGCTGCCCTTCGGCGAACAGGATGTCGAAGGCGAGGGTAGATTTGCCCGAGCCTGAAACGCCGGTGATCACGCTGAAGCGTTCGCGCGGGATCTCGACGTCGATGTTCTTCAGGTTGTGCTCGCGCGCGTGATGGACGCGAATCGCGGGACCGAGGGTGCGACCCGCTGGAGGCTCTTGCAATCCCGGGTTTGAAACAAGATCGGTACTTTCAACGGGTTTCCCGGTGGAGACTTTGCCGCGCGATGAGGGAAAGCCCGTTGAAAGTACCGATCCATCTTGCGCCGCTCCCTCTACGGAACCCGCCGGAACACCCGATCTTGTATTAAACCCGCTCGCTAATGCCGCGATGTAGTCCTTCAACGCCTTGCCGGTATGCGAGCTCGCATGCGCCATCACCTGCTCGGGCGTTCCCGCACAGACGACGAAACCGCCCGCGGCGCCACCCTCGGGGCCGAGGTCGAGAATCCAGTCGGCGCTGCGCAGGATATCGAGGTTGTGCTCGATGACGAGCAGCGAATGGCCCGCAGCGAGCAGCTTGCGAAACGCGCTGAGCAGCTTCGCGACGTCGTCGAAATGTAGGCCGGTCGTCGGTTCATCGAATATGAACAGCTTGCCGCCGACACGTGTGTCGGCACTCGCGCGCGGGCGCGACTTCGCCGCCGCCTCGGCGAGATGGCCGGCGAGTTTCAGTCGTTGCGCTTCGCCGCCTGAGAGCGTCGGCACCGGTTGGCCGAGGCGCAGGTACTCGAGGCCGACATCGGCGAGCGGCTTGAGCCGCGCGAGCACTTCCTTGTCCTCGGCGAAGAAGTCGAGCGCTTCACGTACTGTCAGTTCAAGCGTGGCGGCGACCGTGCGCTCGGCGCGCAGGCCGTCGGCGCCACGACCGGCGACCGAGACCTCGAGGACCTCGGGCCGGTAGCGCCGGCCGTCGCATTCGGGACAGCGCAGGTAGACATCCGACAGGAACTGCATCTCGACGTGTTCGAAGCCGTTGCCGCGGCAGGCCGGACAGCGTCCGTTGCCGGCGTTGAAGCTGAACGTGCCCGCGGTGTAACCGCGTTCGCGCGAGAGCGGGGCGCGCGCGAACAGCGCCCGGATGGCGTCCCAGGCGCCGACATAGCTCGCCGGATTCGAGCGCGTCGTCTTGCCGATCGGCGTCTGGTCGACCATCACGGCGTCGATGACGAGTGCCGCACCGCGCAGCTCGCGATGCACGCCGGGCGTCTCGGTGGATCTGCCTTTGGCCTTGGCGAGCGCCCGGTAGAGCACCTCCTGCACCAGCGTCGACTTGCCCGAGCCCGATACGCCGGCCACGCAGACCATGCGTTCGAGCGGGATCTCGACGTCGATGTTCTTCAAGTTGTGCTCGGCGGCGCCAAAGAGCCGCAACCTGGGCGTTGTTTTCGCGATCGGGCGCGGTGGCGTACCGAGTACCGCATGCTTGTGGCCTGCGAGGTAGTCGGCGGTGAGTGTCGCCGCGCGGCGTAGCGCCTCGGGCGGACCGAAGAACACGATTTCGCCGCCGCGCTCGCCCGGGCCGGGGCCCATGTCGAGGATACGATCGGCCGCGAACATGATCTGCGGGTCATGCTCGACGACGACGAGCGAATTGCCCGCGTCGCGCAGCTTCTGCATGATCTGGATCACCCGTCCCATGTCGCGCGGGTGCAGGCCGATCGAGGGTTCGTCGAGCGCGAACAGCGTATTGACAAGCGAAGTGCCGAGCGCCGTGGTGAGGTTGATGCGCTGCACCTCGCCACCCGAGAGCGTGCGCGACTGGCGATCGAGCGTGAGGTAGCCCAGCCCGACTTCGCAGAGGTAGCCGAGACGCGCGCGGATTTCGGTGAGCAGCAGCGCGGTGGCCTCATCCATCGCGCCAGAGGGACGGAAGGTTTCGAAAAAGCGCCGGCTGTCCTCAACGGGCAGCAGCATGAGGTCGTGGATCGACGGCCGGTTCGCGCCGTCCAGGCGCCACAACGTGGCGTCGGGCTTGAGCCGCGTGCCGCCGCAGGCCGTGCAGGGCGTATAGGCACGGTACTTCGACAGCAGCACACGGATGTGCATCTTGTAGGCCTTGGATTCGAGCCAGACGAAAAAGCGCCGCACCCCGTACCAAACGCCGGGCCAGGATTTCCGCCAGCTCACCCATTCGGGTTCGCCTTCGAGCACCCAGGCACGCTGCTCGGGCGAGAGCTCACGCCATGGCGTGTCGAGCGGGTGTCCGCGCTTGCGCGCGTATTTCTCGAGATCGCGCTGGCAATCGCGGAAGCTTTTGGTCTGCCACGGCTTCACCGCGCCTTCGCGCAGCGTCTTCGATTCGTCCGGGACGACGAGACCAAAATCGACGCCGATCACGCGGCCGAAACCGCGGCAGGTTTCGCAGGCGCCGAGCGGCGAGTTGAACGAGAACGCCGCCGGCGTCGGCTCGGCGTAATGCAGGTCGCAATCGGCGCAGTGCAGGTCGGCGGAGTAGCGCCACGCGGGGTCAGACCCCTTTTTAGCTTCGGGGTCAGACCCCTTTATCTTGTTAGGGGTCTGACCCCTTGTCTCTGCTGCGCTGGCAACATACACGTTCACCCGCCCACGCCCAACCTTGAGTGCCGCATCAAGCGCATCGAACACGCGTGCGCGCTCGGCGCCCGACATGCGAAAGCGGTCCTGCACAACCTCGAGCATCGACTTGCTGCGGCTGTGAATTCGCGTATAGCCCTGGCGCTCGAGCAGCTGGGTGATCTCGGTTTCGCTGAAGTTGTCGGGGATCGGCACCGGGAACGTCACCAGTAGGCGCGGGTCGCCCGCGGCCTGCGCGCGCCGCTCGAGGTCGGCGAGGATCGCCGCCGGCGTGTCGCGCACTACTGCGCGTCCGCAGCCGCGGCAGCACAGCGTCGCCGCGCGCGCATAGAGCAGCTTCAGGTGATCGTTCAATTCGGTCATTGTTCCCACGGTCGAGCGTGAGGTCCGCACCGGATTGGTCTGATCGATCGCGATCGCGGGTGGAATGCCCTCCACCGCGTCGACCTGCGGCTTGTCCATGCGGTCGAGGAATTGGCGCGCGTAGGAACTGAAGGTTTCGACGTAACGCCGCTGGCCCTCGGCGTAGAGCGTGTCGAAGACGAGCGAGGACTTGCCCGAGCCCGACACGCCGGTGACGACCACCAACTCGCCGGTCGGGATCTCGACCGAAAGGTTCTTCAGATTGTTCTGGCGTGCACCACGAATGGTGATCGCCGCGCCGGGTGGCTGTTCCTGCTTCACGGGGGAGGGATTGGGGGAGCGGCCCGTATTCTAGTTTGGTAATTGGGACCCGGGCGCGCCTGCGCAGGGCGCGACGGGACGCGAAAGTCTCGCTATAGTGTCCGGGTGTCTCTGCACAAAGTCCGGAGATCTCGCTTGGGTATTCTTGGACTGCGGTGGGTCGCCCGAGTCGCGTCGTGCTGGCTATTGGCGGCGATCGCGTCGGTGTCGGTGCTTGCCGCACCGGCGCCGGTTCTCGTCATCCCGCTCGACGGCGCGATCGGGCCGGCGAGCGCCGAATTCGTCAAGAAGGGGCTCGAACGCGCCGCACGCGACAAGGCCCAGCTCGTCATCCTGCGCATGGATACGCCGGGTGGCCTCGACACCTCGATGCGGGCAATCATCAAGGACATCCTGGCGTCGCCGGTGCCCGTCGCGACGTTCGTGGCGCCGAACGGTGCGCGCGCCGCGAGCGCGGGTACCTTCATCCTGTACGCAAGCCACATCGCCGCGATGGCGCCGGCGACAAATCTTGGCGCCGCGTCGCCGGTGGCCATCGGCGCGCCATCGACGCCCGGCAGCACGCCCGGGAAACCCGCCGGCGAAAAGAAGGATAGTGGCAAGAAGGACGGTGAAAAGGCCAGCGACGGCAAGGCCGATGCGGTGCCGATACCGACCGACACCATGATGCGCAAGGTGACCCACGATGCGGCCGCCTACATCCGCGGGCTCGCGCAGCTGCGCGGACGCAATGCCGACTGGGCCGAGCGGGCGGTGCGCGAAGCCGTGAGCCTGCCGGCGCAGGAGGCTTTGGAGATCAACGTCATCGATCTCGTCGCCGACGACGTACCCGCGCTGCTCGAGGCACTCGACGGACGCACGGTCAAGGTCGGCAGCAAAACGCAGACGCTGAACACGGCCGGTGCGGCGACCGAAACGATGGTGCCCGACTGGCGCACGCGCGTGCTCAGCGTGCTCACCAATCCGAGCGTCGCCTACGTCATGGTGCTGGTCGGGGTCTACGCGCTGATTTTCGAATTCTCCAACCCGGGCATGATTCTGCCCGGGGTGATCGGGGCAATTTTCCTGCTGCTCGCGATGTACGCTTTCCATCTGCTGCCGGTGAATTACGCGGGGCTTGCGCTGATCGTGCTCGGCATCGGCTTCATGGTGGCCGAGGCCTTCACGCCGGCGTTCGGCTCGCTCGGGGTCGGTGGGCTCGTTGCATTCGTCATCGGCTCAGTGATTCTGTTCGACAGCGACAAAACGCCCGAATTTTCGATTCCCTACACGCTGATCGGCGGCGTCTCCGTGGCGAGTGCCGGTTTCCTGTTTCTTATCGTCGGCATGATGGTCAAGGGACGCAGTCGCCCGGTGGTGAGCGGGCGCGAGGACATGATCGGTGCGCCGGGCGAAGTGCTCGAGGATTTCGACCGCGAAGGCTGGGCACGGGTGCGCGGCGAACGCTGGCGGGTGCGTGCCGCGGGCGCGCTGCAGTCCGGCGTGCGCGTACGGGTGACCGCGATGGATGGCCTCATCCTGACGGTTGAACCCGGATCGACCAACGGTAACGGAGGATAACCATGTTCTTCAGCTTTGATTTCCCCTTCTGGATCGGCGGACTGGTGCTCGCCATCCTCCTCGTCGCCGCCTCGATCAAGATCCTGCGCGAGTACGAGCGCGGCGTGGTCTTTCTGCTCGGGCGCTTCCAGCGCGTCAAGGGTCCCGGGCTAATCATCATCATTCCCGGTATCCAGCAAATGGTGCGCGTCGACCTGCGCACCATCGTGCTCGACGTGCCGACGCAGGATGTCATCTCGCGCGACAACGTGTCGGTCAAGGTGAACGCGGTGGTGTATTTCCGCGTCGTCGATCCGCAGCTCGCGATCATCCAGGTGATGAACTACATGGACGCGACCAGCCAGCTTGCGCAGACCTCGCTACGCTCGGTGCTCGGCAAACACGAGCTCGATGAGATGCTGTCCGAGCGCGAGAAGCTGAACATCGACATCCAGACCGTGCTCGACCACCAGACCGACGCCTGGGGCATCAAGGTGTCGAACGTCGAGATCAAGCACGTCGACCTGAATGACTCGATGATCCGCGCGATCGCGCAGCAGGCCGAAGCCGAGCGCGCACGGCGCGCGAAGGTCATCCATGCCGAGGGCGAGATGCAGGCCGCGACAAAGCTGCTGGAGGCTGCCAACACGCTGTCGGCGCGGCCCGAGGCGATGCAGCTGCGCTACCTGCAGACGCTGACCCAGATCGCCGGCGACAAGACGTCGACCATCGTCTTCCCGCTGCCGATCGACGTCATCGGCCCGATCATGGCAGCGACGGCCAGGCTGAAGGAAGGGCTGAAGGGCTGACGCGGTCGTGGCTGCGGCCGCGTCAAGCCGCGGCGCAGCAAGTGCGGGGGCCGATCTCCTGACGATCGCTTCGAGGGGTACCATCCGCGCACGGTACGTCTCGAGGAGGAGGCTGGCGCCGATGAGCGGTACGGACCACAAAAAGCGGTTGGTTGCGATTCTGGCTGCAGACGCGGCGGGCTATTCGCGCCTGATGTCTGCTGACGAGGGTGCAACCGTGGCAGCGCTTGATGCCGCGCGGGCAGTTTTTCGCACGCATATCGAATCCACCCAGGGTCGCGTAATTGACATGGCCGGAGACTCCGTCCTCGCCGTGTTCGAGCTGGCGACGGCCGCGGTGACAGCGGCGCTGGCGATTCAGCAGGAGCTCAATGGTGGCCACGGCGATGTGCCGGCCGATCGGCGGATGCACTTTCGGATCGGCGTTCATCTCGGCGAGATCATCGAGAAGGCCGACGGTACGATCTATGGCGATGGCGTGAACATTGCCGCGCGCCTCGAAAGCCTCTCCGAGCCGGGTGGGACGACGGTATCGGATTCGGTTCGCAACGCGGTGAAGGGCAAGGTCAGCGCCGGCTTTGACGACCAAGGCGAACAGAGGGTGAAGAACATTGCTGACCCGGTGCGGGCGTTCCGGATTCAGAAAGAGGGTTCGGCAGAGTCCAAGCCGGCCGCCGCCGATCCGGGGCCCGCGTTGACGGACAAGCCTTCGATTGCGGTGCTGCCTTTCATCAACATGAGTACCGACGCTGAGCAGGAATTTTTCGCCGACGGCATCACCGAGGACATCACCAACGCGCTATCGAAGATCTCGGGCTTGTTCGTTATCGCCAGCCATTCGACGTCCGCCTACAAGAACAGGTCCGCCGATCTACGACAGGTCGGCCGCGAACTCGGGGTCCGCTACGTGCTCGACGGCAGCGTTCGCAAAGCCGGTCAGCGCGTCCGCATCACCGCCCAGTTGATCGAAACCGACGACGGCCACCAAGTCTGGGCAGCGCGCTTCGATCGCGATTTGACCGATGTCTTCGTGCTGCAGGACGAAATCACCTCGAACGTGGTGATTGCGCTGCAAGTTCGTCTGGTCGAGGGCGAGCAGGCCCGGATGTGGCATAAATCGACGCAAAGCCTGCCGGCCTGGGAATGCCTGATTCAGGGATTGCCGCATTTCCGGCGCTTCATCAGGGAAGACAATCGCCGAGCTCGCAGCCTTTTTGAGCGCTCGGTCCAGATCGATCCCCAGTACGCCGCTGGCTGGGTGTGGATCGCCTGGACGCATTGGGCCGATGCCCGTTTTCTATGGGTCGATACGCCAAGTGCCGCCGTCGATCAAGCCGCCGAGCTGGCGGGCAAGGCGACCGCGCTCGATGCCCAGCTGACGGATTGCCATTCGCTACTCGGCGCGATACACCTGATGCGACGCGAATATGACGCCGCGATCGCCGCGGGCGAACGGGCGGTCGCGCTCGAACCCAACGGCACCGATGCGGCGGCGTTGTTGGCAATGACCCTAAATTGGTCGGGCCGGCCGGCGGATGCCGCCGAGTTGATCCAGAAGGCGATGAAATTGAGCCCGTCCCAGTCGGAGTGGCACCGCGCCGTACTGGCACACGCCTACCGCCTGATGGGACGCAACGACGAGGCAGTCGTAATCTACCGGGATGCGATCGCGCACAACCCGAATCACGTCGGACCGCACATTGGACTGACCATCTGCTACGCCGACAGTGAACGCATTGACGAGGCGAAGGCGCAGGCAAAGGCGCTGTTGAAGATTTCGCCGGGCTTCACGCTTGCCAAATATGAAAACTCGATGACCTACAAGGACCGCGAGCATTCGGTGCGTAGCCTGGATGCGCTGCGCAAGGCCGGCTTGCCTGATTGAGCGTGTCGGCCTTGGGGGGCTCGTGAACTGCGCGAAGTGCGGCCATAACAATCCGGAAGCGACGAAGTTCTGTGGCGAGTGCGGCACGCGGCTGGTGTCCGGCTGTGCCGCCTGCGGCGCGCAGAATCCACCCGGTAACAAATTCTGCGGCGAATGCGGCGCAGCCTTGGCGGCGAGCGCGACCCCGAGTAGCGCGCCGGTGCCGGCGCCGCCGCGCCATCTGGCCGAACGGATTCTGCAGTCCCGGCAGGGCCTGGAGGGCGAGCGCAAGCAGGTGACGGTGCTGTTTGCCGACATGAAGGGCTCGATGGAGTTGCTCGCCGAGCGCGACCCGGAAGACGCGCGCAAGCTGCTCGATCCCGTGCTCGAGCGGATGATGGACGCGGTGCACCATTACGAAGGGACCGTGAACCAGGTCATGGGTGACGGCATCATGGCCCTTTTCGGTGCGCCGCTCGCGCACGAGGACCACGCGGTGCGGGCGTGCTTTGCGGCACTACGCATGCAGGAGCAGGTTCGCAGCATCACCGAGGAAGTCCGCGCTACGCAGGGCATCGAAATCCAGATCCGCGTCGGACTCAACTCGGGCGAGGTCGTCGTGCGCTCGATCGGCAGCGACCTGCGGATGGACTACAGCGCGGTCGGCCAGAC
>JAQBBQ010000027.1:0-7234 GCA_032125995.1 Betaproteobacteria bacterium
GGAAAAACCGCGTCAGCCGCCCGCGCGCAACGCTGACCTCGAGCGTCCAGTCGCAGATTCGATCGAGCGCGAGCGCAGCCCAGGGACCCCAACCCCATTCGAGTCGCAACTGGACCGGGCGGTCGAACAGCTGCGAAGCCGGCACGATCTCTTCCGCGTAGGCACGGTGAACGACGCGCCCGTCCTGGATCACCTCGACGACGTCGAGTTCGTCGCGGCCCGCGACACGAAACGCCGCCTCGACCCGGCGGCCGGCCGTGATGCTCGAACCCATCGGCGCGCCGTCGACGGTGAACTCGAGCGCAATGCGGTCCCCGGTCAGCGCATAGGTGCGGCGCGCGCGGATGGCCTCGAAGATGCCCTCGCGCGTGAAGTTGGTGACCAGCGCCGCCATCAGGCCCTCGCCGTAGGCGCCGGGAAAGCCGGCGTGGTCATCCGATGAACCGACGAAGCCGAAGCGCAGTCCGGAACCGAGCGCCGCGCGCGCGGTATTCGCCGTGTCGCGTCCGCCCATCGAATGGCTGAAGTAATCGAAGGGGCCGCGGTCATGCTCGGAATTGCCGTGCTCGGAATAGATTTCGACCACCGGCGTGCAGTCTTCGCGGAACACATCCCAGTTCACGCCGCGGTTGCCGCTCGGATAGGCAAGGTGATGCGGGATCATCAGCGCGCGTTCCTCGAGGCAGAAGCGGCGCAATTTGTCGACCCCTGCGGCGTAAAACAGCGGCCGATGATCCTGGGGGAAAACAACGCACTGGTCGCCCCACTGCGAGGAGTGCCACTCGAAGCCGAGAAAGGCGCAAAACGCGCCCTCTTGGTTGCCGTCGGCGATCACCTGCTGCACGCGTGGCCAGCTGTCTTTCAAGCGCTTGAAACCGTCGATCCAGTGGCGCTCGCGCCCGCCCTCCATCGACGGCATGTCGTGCCAGCTCGAATGACCCGTAAAAGCAAAGAAATCGAGGTGGTTGCGTGCGATATCAAGCGAGCGCTCGATCGAGCCCACGCCGTAGCCGTGCGCGTTGTGGTTGTGAATGTCGCCGTAGACGATCGCATAGCGCCCCGCGGTGTCACCGGTACGACCCGTCATCGCCTACTCCATCCCCAGCAACCGGTAGATGCGGCGCGTGTAGTCGCCGAAGACAACCTGCGTTTTGATATCGAGCGTGCGCGGATGTGGCAGCTCGATCGCAAAGTTGTCCGCCATGCGCGCCGGTCCGGCGGTCATCACGACCACGCGCGTACCGAGGAACACCGCCTCGGAAATCCCGTGCGTGACGAAGAGGATGGTCTTGCCCGATTCCTTCCAGATGCGCAGCAGTTCAAGGTTCATCTTCTCGCGCGTCAGCGCATCGAGCGCGCCGAACGGTTCGTCCATCAGCACCAGCTTGGGGTCGTGCACCAGCGCGCGCGCGATCGCAGCGCGCTGCTGCATGCCGCCGGAGAGTTCGTAGGGATACTTGTCCTCGTTGCCCTCGAGGCCGACGAGCTTGAGGAGCGCGCGTGCGCGTTCGCGCGCCTCGTTCATCGGCAGCCCGAGAATCTCGGCGGGCAGCAGCACGTTATGCAGGATACGGCGCCATTTGAGCAGCAACGGCGCCTGGAACACCATGCCGACATCGCGCGCCGGGTCGAAGGCGTGGGTGCCCGAGCCGATCCGCACCTCACCCCCGTCGTGCGGATGCAGGCCGGCGAGGATCTTGAGCAGGGTCGATTTTCCACAGCCCGAGGGACCGACGAGACTGACGAGCTCACCCGGCATCACGTCGAAGGTCGCATCCGAGATCGCGAGATGCGCCTCGGCGCCGCGCCCGTAGGCCTTGCGCACGCCCGACAGGTGGATGAAGGGCTGGGTCACGCGATGCGCGCGTCCTTTACGACCAGCAGCCGCTCCAGCAGCAACACACTGCCGTAGAGCACGACGCCGATCAGCGTGATCAGGATCACCGCCATGAACATCGCCGGCGTATCGAGGGTCACCTGGACCTGCAGCATCAGGTAGCCGAGGCCTTTGTCGGAGCTGAGGAACTCACCGACAATCGCGCCGGCGACGGCGAGGATTGCGCCGACCTTCATGCCCGACAGTATGTAGGGCAGCGCACCGGGCAGCTGGATCTTGGTGAACAGCTGCCAGCGCGAACCGCGCAGCGAGCGCACCAGATCAAGCAACTCGGGCTCGGTTTCGCGCAGCCCGCGGGCTGTGGTCAGCAGGATCGGAAACACCGCGATCGAAAACGCCATCATCGAATTTGGCAAGATGCCGTACTTGAACCAGACGATGATGATCGGCCCCAGCGCCACCTTGGGAATCATGTTGAGCGAGACCAGCAGCGGCATGCAGAAGGCTTCGAGCATTTTCGACCAGGTGAAGACCAGCGCGAGCAACACGCCGACTGCCAGTGCGAGGAAGTAGCCGACGAAAATTTCGGTGGCGGTGACGCCGGCGTTCAGCCACCAGTTGTAACTGGAATCGAACAAAACCTTGATCGTGGCCTGCGGCGATGGCATCACGTAGGTCGGCACATCACCGAAGGTGACGAACAGGTACCAGGCGGCGATCAGCGCGAGGTGCGCGAGTACCGCGAGCAGCGTTCGCGTCAACCGGTCCGAGGATTCTTCCATCTGGCCTCCTTTTTACTGCCTGCGCAGGTCACGCCAACCAGCGTTCGAGATTTGCGCACACGAAATCATCGTCCACTAGATCGGCGTGCTCACGGCACACGCGATCGAGTTCCTCCGCCTGCCCCGGGGAGAGCGTCTCCTTGGGGTCGAGGCACCAGATGCCCGCGAGCAAATCCTGGCGCCGCAGCACCTCGTGGCAGCCGGCGATGCAGCCGGCAAAATCGTGCGCCACGTCAAACAGCGCGCTGTTGCAGTCGGTGACGCGCGCGTCGAGCGCGAGCAGGTCCTCGTCCACGCGGCCCGCGGCGAGCGCCGCCTGGATGCGCGCATGGAGCGCGACTGCGCTCCGCGTCCAGACGCTCCAGTGGCCCAGCAGGCCGCCGCGGATGCGCACCCGCACCTCGGCACCGTCACGCATCACCGCAAACGGCGTCGTCAGATCGAGCACGATGTGATCGTCGTTGCCGGTGTAGAGCGTGACGCGGTCCTCGGCGCGCGCCGCGACGATGCCACGCACGACGTCGAGCGTGCGGTAGCGGTTGAACGGCGCCACCTTGACCGCGACGACGTTTTCGATGCCGGCGAAGCGACGCCAGAATTCAACCGGCAGCGCAATGCCGCCGACCGCGGTTTGCAGGTAGAAGCCGACGAGCGGAATCTCGGCGGCGACCGCTGTGCAGTGGGCGACGAGTTCGTCGATCGAGGCGCCCCGCATCGACGCGAGCGAGAGCATGCCGACGTGATACCCCTCGGCGCGCGCGATCCGGGCTTCGTCCTGCGCCTGCGCGGTCGCCCCGGACAGCCCCGCGACCAGCACCACCGGACGCTGCACCCAGGTCCGCGCTTCCTCGGCGGCGAGTCGAAGCACCTGCGCATAGAGCCCCGCCTCGCGGATCGCGAATTGGGTGGCGTGCACGCCCACGGCGAGGCCGCCCGCGCCGGCGTCGAGGTAGTAGCGTGACAGCGCCCGCTGGCGGCGCAGGTCTAGGCGGCGCCCCGCGTCGAGCGCCAGCAGGTGCGCGGGGATCACGGTTCCGCCGCGCAGTACGCCGAGCACATCGGCCGGCAGATCGGTCCAGTGTCGCGGCATGGTCGAGGCTATTTCTCCGAGGATGCGGACGGCCCCAGAAGGCGCCGCCAGAGCCCGCGAAGCCATCGCTTCATCGCTCCGATTCCGTCCTGCGCGCCGACGGCTTGCGCGCTCGATGGCCCCCGCGCATCTTCCGACGAATCGGCACCGAAGCGCTTCTGGAGACAGTCGGCGAACTGGGCGGTCCGCTCAGTCGCTCTGCGCTCGAACAATCGGTCGACGATCGGTTTGAGCTGCCCCTCACCCACGACGTTGAACACGGCGCGCAACTCGGTCCCGGATCCGCTTGCCTGCAATGCGACGTCGATCTCCATGGTCAGATGTTTGGCCCTTGCGACGGCATGCAGGCTGTGCGGCGGGTCCTCGGCATCGATTCTCGCCGTCAGGTCCACGATCAAGGGCACAACACCGACTTTCTCCTTCACCGTCAACTCGGCGGTCCGGTCGTCCACCCGCGTGATGCGCTCGACGCCGGGGATGCAGGTGCAGAGGGATTCGAAATCGCGAATGAATCTCCACAGTTCATCAGGTGCGGCGTTGACGGCAAACTTCGCCTCGCGTTGCGGCATCAATCCCACCACTTCTTAAGCTTGAAATCCTCCGCGATCACGCCGGCCGCGTTATGCCCGGCGCCCGCATGCACGCCGCCGCCTGGATGGCAGTAGCCGCCGCACATGTACAGGCCATCGATCGGGGATCGATAGCTTGACCATCCTGCAAAGGGGCGGAAATATCCCATCTGGTCAGGCGTCATGTCGCCGACGACATCGACGCCGTTGACGAGGTTGTCGTTGATCCGCTCGGTATCCGTAGGATCCTGGATCGTCATGGCAAGGATCTTGTCGCCTGTGATGTTCGGCGCATAGGACCGCCAGAGATCGAGTAGATGCGAGGCGTATTCGTCACGCAGCGCGCGCCATCCTTCGGGTCCGCCGGACTCCAACCGGTACGGTGCGTACTGCCAGACCACCACGGTGTGCTTGCCTGCGGGCGCCTGCGATGGATCGAACAGCGTGGGGAGCGTGATCTGGAGCATCTCTTTTCGCGGCGGCCTGCCCAGCGCGATTTCCTGGTAGGCGCGAACCTGCTCCTCCATGCTTCCGCCGAACATTTCCTGGCTGAACGCGGTGTTCACCGGCGGGTTGTGCGCGGCGGCCCGGTACTGCGGCGGCTCCGAGAGCGCCAAGTGAAGGACGAACAACGACCGCCCGCGCGAATGGTAGTTTTTGACGCGCGTGGCAAAGGCGGCGGGCAAGGACGCCTCGCCCACCATCCCCAGGAAGCTCTTCTTCGGTTCGACATTGGTGATCACGGCCTTTGCGGCCTCGGCCCGCGTTCCGTCCTCCAGCTCGACGCCCACCGCCGTGTTGCCCCGCAAGAGGATTCGCTTGACCGCTGCGCCCGTGCGCACGACGCCGCCATGCGCCTCGACGGCGCTTCGCAGTCCCAGCGCCAGCTGCTGAGAACCGCCGACGCAGATCGGCGCCTCGGCCTTGAGGATGCGGAACAAGCAGATCCATCCCTGCCCGAACTGGTCCGGGGCAAATCCCAGGACGGTCATCCTCGAGAGGAAGTGGACCTTCACTTCCTCGCTCTCGAACAGCTCGTTTAGAAGTTGCACCGGGGTGCTCGCCTGCCACTGGAGCAGCGTCCGCCCCTCCTCCGATTTCTCCAGTTCGGCGGTCTGCACTGACGGCGGCAACGGCGGCGAATACATCAATGGGAGGTAGGTCGAGTCGATGAACTCACCGTAGTCCTCGACCAGCTGGGTGTAGGTGCGCGCGTCCCGCGCCGAGAACTTGGCCAATTCAGCGGCCGTCCTTTCCGGCTCGCGAAACATCACGATGCTCTTGTGGTCGGGGAAGATCGTGCCGCGCAGGTACTCCGGGTACACGTAGCGGACGCCGTGGCGCTCGAGCTCGAGATCGCGGTAGACCGGGCTGATCGGAATGTGAGTGTGAACGACCGAGCAGATGTTGTGCTTGAATCCCGGCAGCGTGACTTCCTCGGTGTGGCAGCCGCCGCCCACACGCGGGCTTCGCTCCAACACCAGGACCTTGCCGCCGGCCTTGGCAAGATACGCCGCGCAGGCGAGGCCATTGTGGCCAGCGCCGATGACGATGAAATCGAAGCTCACGACGGACACCTCCAGTCAATCGCCCAAGCGGTGAAGGACGACCTGGGGAATTTTAACTGTGTGATTGATGCAGCTTGTCTAGAACGCGCGTAAGCTACCGGCGCCGCACGACTCTTCAAGGAGACCCGCATCATGATTCAGCGCATCGCATTCACCGCAGGGCTGCTCGCCCTCGCGCTTGGCGCCGCCCCCGCCGTGGCGCAGCAGAAACTCGATTTCATCCTCAACTGGGTACCCGGCGGCGACCACGCGCCGTATTACTACGCGAACAAGATGGGTTGGTACGCAACGGAAGGCATCGAACTCAATCTCGAGCCGGGCAAGGGCTCGGCGCTCGCGGTACAGAAAGTGGGCGCCGGCGCGAACCCGATCGGGCTCGCCGACATGGGCACCGCGCTCGTCGGCAAAAGCAAGGGCGCCGACGTGGTCGGCGTGTTCAACGTCTACGCCAACTCGCCGCAGGGCCTGTACTGGTTGAAGAGCTCCGGCATCAAGGGCATCAAGGACTTCCCCGGCAAGAAGATCGGTAACCCTGCCGCCGACGCGGCGCGCGCCATGTGGCCGGCAATCGCGAAGGCGAACGGCATCGACCCGAAGTCGGTCACCTGGGTGCAAGTCGCGGCAAACGCGAAGATTGGCGCACTGAAGTCGAAGTCGGTCGACATCACGACCTCGTTCTACAATATCCACCACATCTTCCAGCGCGCACTCGGCGACGACATGGGCTTCGTCGCCTGGCGTGACATCGGACTGAACCCCTACGGCAACACGGTGATCGTGAACAGCGCGTTCCTTGCCAAGAACAAGGCGCTGATCGGCAAGTTCGTCAAGGTCACGCAAAAGGCGTTCGCAGCCTGCGTCAAGGATCCGAATCCCTGCGTGCAGGCGCTGGTCGACGCGAACGGCGCGTTGAAGTTCGACAACGAGCGCACCAACTGGGGCCTGGTCGAAGTGCTGATGAGCGACAAGATCTCGCGCGAAGTTGCGCTTGGCTGGCTCGATGACAAGCGCATGGCGAGCGATTACGACCTGGTGAAGACCTACGTCGGCATCGCCCAGCCCTTCGACGTCAAGACGATCTACACCAACGCGTTTCTCGATAAGTCCATCAAGATGACGAAGTAGGTCCGAGCGGAGCGGATTGCGGACCGACTCAGTCCGCGATCCGGTAGATCCGCGCCGCGTTGTCGTGAAACAGCAGGCGCTGGTCGGCGCGCGGCAGGTCGCCGACGATCGCCTTGAACCCGCCCATGATGGTGTCGTAGGACGCGACCAGGCCGTCAACCGGGTAGTTGCTCGCAAACAGGCAGCGCTCGACGCCGAAGGTCGCAATGACCTCGCGCACGATCGGCGCGTTGTCCTCGATGCGCCAGGGCCGACCGGGAAGT
>JAQBBQ010000028.1:0-21321 GCA_032125995.1 Betaproteobacteria bacterium
GGGGTGGCCCGCAGCGGCAAGGTAGAATTCCGCGGAGGCGAAACTCTATCACGCGGCGGCGCTGCGCCGGGTGCACACTCCATGACGCAGGGCCTTTCCTACCGTGACGCGGGTGTCGATATCGATGCGGGCGACGCGCTCATTGAAGCGATCAAGCCGTTTGCAAAGCGGACGCTGCGCCCGGAGGTGCTGACCGGGATTGGCGGGTTCGGCGCGCTGTGTGAGATCCCGCGAAAGTACCGCCAACCGGTCCTCGTTTCGGGCACCGACGGGGTCGGCACCAAGCTCAAGCTCGCGTTCCTGCTCGATCGCCACGACACCGTAGGCGTCGATCTCGTGGCGATGAGCGCGAACGACGTGCTCGTCCAGGGCGCGGAGCCGCTCCTGTTTCTCGACTACTTCGCCTGCGGAAAACTCGACACGCGTGTTGCCGCGGATGTGATCAAAGGCGTCGCGCGCGGCTGCGAGCTCGCGGGATGTGCCCTGATCGGCGGCGAGACCGCGGAGATGCCAGGCATGTATTCAACCGGCGAATACGACCTCGCTGGTTTCTGCGTCGGCGTGGTGGAAAAGGACGCCATCGTCGATGGCCGGACGATCGTGCCGGGCGACGCCCTCATCGGGCTCGCCTCGAGCGGCGCCCATGCGAACGGTTATTCACTGGTGCGCAAGATCATCGAGCGCGCGCGGCCCGACCTCAGCGCTGACTTTCATGGACGGGCGCTGGCTGACGTCCTGCTCGAGCCGACACGCATCTACGCCAAACCGGTGCTCGGCTTACTGGCGCAGCTGTCGGTGAAGGGACTGGCCCATATTACGGGCGGCGGCGTGACTGGCAACGTGCCGCGCATGCTTCCCGACGGTACGCGGGCCGTCATTGACGGGCGCGCCTGGCCGCGCCCGCCGCTCTTCGATTGGTTGCAGCGCGAGGGCGGCGTGGCCGAAGATGAAATGCACCGCGTGTTCAACTGCGGGATCGGCATGGTGATCGCCGTCGCCGCCGCCGACGCGAAGCGCGCGGCCGCAGTGCTTGCGGCGGCGGGCGAGACGGTGTTCGAGATCGGCAGGGTCGAGCACCGCGCCGGCGCCGCAGCCGACGCGATCATCATCTGAGGCGCGCGTCGGCTGCGGCCCCGGCGTCGGCGCAGGCCGGGTGAGCAACTGGACCGGCCTACGCCGACCCCCTGCGCGCAACATAAATCCCCGCGAGGACAATGCCGCCGCCCACCATTTGCAGCGCCGCGAGCGGCTCGCCCAGCAGCGTCCAGGCGAAGAGCGCTGCCAGGACGGGCTGGAACAGCAGGCTGACCGACAAAAATGTGGCCGGAAGGTGGGCCAGCGCGTAGGCGATCAGGCCTTGGCCCGCCGCGTGCGAGATCAGCGCGAGTCCGAGCAGTTTCCACCAGCCGAGCGCGGCGTGCGGCAGTAGCGCCTCGCCCGAGGCGAGCGCGACGGGAAGGAGCAGCAGCGCAGTCAACGTCGTGCTGGTAGCCATCAGCATGAGGACCGAGGTGCCGCGGTCGCGCAGGCCTTTTACGGCGAGCAAATACCATGCGTAGAACATCGCGGTCACTACGCCGAGTCCGTCGCCGAGCAGTGCAGTCGACGAAAAATCCAGGCTCGAGCGCACCAGCAAACCGACGCCGCAGAGCGCGGTGATCAATCCGACGAGGAACACGCCGCTTGGGCGCTGGCGCCAGAACAGCCACACCGCAAGCGTGACGAAGATTGAAGCGAGGTTGGCGAGCAGCGTCGAGTTGGCGACCGAGGTGTACTTGATCGACCAGTGCCAGAAGGCAAGATCGCCCGCGAATGCGACGCCCGCCGCGAGCAGCAGCTTCCAGTGGAGGCGCATCCCGGGCGCGCGCCGACGCCGTCCGAGGGGAACCAGCAGCCAGAGCGCGGGCACCGCGAGCGCCACACGCCAGAACGCGCTTGCGGTGGGACCGACGTCCGAGACTCGTACCCAGATCGGCGAGAGCGCGATGCAGGTCGCGCCGGCAAGCAGCGCGCCGAGCGCGAGGCCATCGCGCGCGCCGGCGGGTGGGGCCTCCGAGCCATTTGCCGTGGACATGGCGTGATTGTGCGTTCGCAACGCGGCCAGCGTAGCGATTTATAGCGCAGCTGCGTGCACTGAGCCAGTGTAGAATTTTCGTTCGATGACCGCGCCGCGTTTCGTCCACCTTCGGCTGCACAGCGAGTACTCGGTGGCGGATGGAATCGTACGCATCGACGATGCCGTCGAGCGCGCAGCGGCCGATGGCATGCCGGCGTTGGCGCTCACCGACGCGGGCAACGTATTTGGCATGGTGAAGTTCTACGAGGCGGCACGCGCCGCCGGCGTGAAGCCCGTCATCGGCGTGGACTGTTGGCTGCAGAACGAGGCCGATCGCGACAAGCCGTTCCGAATCCTGTTGCTCGTCGCGTCACGGGCGGGTTACCTGCACCTGTGCGAATTGCTTTCGCGCGCCTGGCTGAAAAACCAACGCCGTGGACGGCCCGAGCTCGTGCGCGACTGGTTTTCGGCGCAGGACAGCCAAGGGTTGATTGCGCTGTCGGGTGCCGCAGCGGGCGATGTCGGCCAGGCGCTGCTCGCGGCCAACGATGCTGCTGCGGAACGCCTCGCCGCGGGCTGGTCCGCGCTGTTCCCGGGGCGCTACTACGTTGAACTGCAGCGCGCCGGCCAGCCGCAGGCGGAGGCGCTCGTTGCGCGTTCAGTCGCGTTGGCCGTCAAGCTCGACTTGCCGGTCGTCGCCACCCATCCGGTGCAGTTTCTCGACCCGGACGACTTCAGGGCGCATGAGGCGCGGGTGTGCATCTCGCAGGGCACCGTGCTCGGTGACCGGCGCCGGCCGCGCACCTTCACCGCCGCGCAGTATTTCAAGACCCAGGACGAAATGGCGAGCCTGTTCGCCGACGTGCCGCAAGCGCTGGAGAATGCGGTCGAAATCGCGCGCCGCTGCACCCTGGAGATTACGCTCGGCACCAGCCGACTGCCGGATTTCCCGACCCCTGAGGGCGTGACGCGTGACAGCTTTCTGCGTCAGCAGGCGGCCGCGGGCCTCGCGCTGCGCCTCGAAAAGCTCTACCCCGATGCGGTTGCGCGCGAGTCGAATATGCCGCGCTACCGCGCGCGGCTCGACTTCGAGAACGAGACGATCGTGCAGATGGGATTCGCCGGGTACTTTCTGATCGTCGCCGACTTCATCAACTGGGCGAAGAAAAACGGCGTTCCCGTCGGGCCCGGACGCGGCTCGGGTGCGGGATCGCTCGTCGCCTATGCGCTGGGCATCACCGACCTGGATCCACTGCGTTACGACTTGCTGTTCGAGCGCTTCCTGAATCCGGAGCGTGTATCGATGCCCGACTTCGACATCGATTTCTGCCAGGATGGGCGTGACAAGGTGATCCAGTACGTGCGCCGCCGCTATGGCGAGGACTGCGTCTCGCAGATCGTGACCTTCGGCACCATGGCGGCGCGGGCGGTGGTGCGCGACACGGGGCGCGTGCTCGACCTGGGTTACAACTTCTGCGACCAGATCGCCAAGCTCATCCCGTTCCAGCCCGGCAAGACCATTACGCTTGCGGATGCACGGCGCATGGAGCCGCTGCTCGCGGAGCGCGAGAAGAACGAAGACGAGGTGAAGGAGCTGCTCGCGCTCGCCGGAAAGCTCGAAGGCCTCGCGCGCAACGTCGGCATGCACGCGGGCGGGGTGCTGATTGCGCCGGGCAAGCTCACCGATTTCTGCCCGCTCTACGCGGCCGAGGGCACGTCGAACGTGGTGTCGCAGCTCGACAAGGATGACGTCGAGGCGATTGGTCTGGTGAAGTTCGATTTTCTCGGCCTCACCACGCTGACCATCCTCGACTGGGCGCAACGCCATGTGCGCGCGCTTGGCGATGCCGGATTCATGCTTGACGCGGTACCGCTCGACGACGCCGAGACCTACCGCCTGCTGTCGGCCGGCAACACGACCGCCGTGTTTCAGCTGGAATCGCGCGGCATGCGCGACATGATCCGCCGCGCGAGACCAGATCGGTTCGAGGACGTGATCGCGTTGGTTGCGCTGTATCGCCCGGGTCCGATGGATCTCATCCCGGATTTCATCGCCCGCAAGCACGGCCGCCAGCGCGTCGAATTCATTGACCCGCGGCTCGAACCCATTCTCGGGCCGACGTACGGAATCATGGTCTACCAGGAACAGGTGATGCAGATCGCGCAGGTCATCGGTGGCTACACGCTCGGCAGCGCCGACCTGCTGCGGCGCGCGATGGGTAAGAAGAAGCCGGAGGAAATGGCGGAGCAGCGCGATATTTTCGTCGGCGGCGCGCAAAACAACGGCCTCACACGCGGGCGGGCGACGCAGCTGTTCGACCTGATGGAGAAGTTCGCCGGCTACGGGTTCAACAAGTCGCACGCTGCCGCGTACGCACTGCTCGCGTACCAGACGGCCTACATGAAGACGCACAATACGGCGGCATTCATGGCGGCGAACCTGTCGGCCGTGATGGACGATACCGACAAGGTACGGGCGATTTACGAAGACAGCGTCGCCAATGGGCTGCAGGTTCTGCCACCCGATGTCAACGCATCGGATTACCGGTTCGTTCCGATCGACGCGAAGACGGTCCGTTACGGACTCGGCGCGGTGCGCGGCACCGGAGAGTCGGCGATCGCCGCGATCCTGCGGGTTCGCGCACCGGCGCCGTTTACCGATCTGTTCGATTTCTGTCGGCGTGTTGACAAGCGCATCATCAACCGGCGCGTCATCGAGGCGCTTGTGCGCGCCGGCGCGTTCGATGCGATCGAGGGCGATCGAGCGCGGCTGCTGGCCTCCGTGGGCCGTGCCCTGGAGCTCGCCGAGCAGGCCGAGCGCCAGGCGTCGCAAGTGAGTCTGTTCGGTGACGCCGAGGCGGCCGCCGGAATCGCGGGCGTGCTGATTGACGCGAAGCCTTGGGATCTGCGCCAACAGTTGACCGAGGAAAAGACGGCGCTCGGATTCTGCCTGTCGGGGCATCTGTTCTCGATTTACGCGCGCGAGCTCACCGGGTTTCCGCGCGTGTCGCTGGCCGAGATCGAACCCGCCGAGCATCGCGTATGGCTCGCCGGCGTCGTCGCGTCTGCGCGCGTGCAGATGACGCGGCGCGGACGCATGATGGTGGTCGTGATCGATGATGGCACCGCGCAGGTCGAACTCACGGTGTTCAACGAGCTGTTCGAGCGCCATCGCGACAAGCTCAAGGAGGACATGCTGCTCGTCGTCCAGGGCAAGGTGCAAATGGACAATTTTTCGGGCGGGCTGCGGGTCACCGCAGAAGACCTGCTCGACCTCGCCAGTCTGCGCTGCCGCTACGCGTCGCGGCTGCGCATCGCGCTGAATGGACAGGCGGACGCGCAACGCCTGCGCGAACTGCTCTCCCCGTACCGGGCCGTGGGCGAGGGGGCTTGCCCCGTGCACGTGCATTACGAGAATGCAAAGGCGGCGTGTGACGTTGTGCTGGGCGACAGCTGGCGCGTGCGTCCGGACGGCCCGTTGATCGAATGCCTGGCCGAGTGGTTGGCGCCGGAGAACGTTCAGGTGGTATACGCCGCGGCGGGCTGAGCGCCTTCGCGCACGGCGGACGGGACTACGCGCTCGGCCGCTGGACGAACCCGGCGGGTGGTGACGGTGTCGCATCGGCCACCTCGACCAGCACGTCGGCGACGCGCGCCGCGGGCGGTCCGTGATGGGACCACGCGACCAAGGCCTGGACGTCCTCGATCGCTCCGTATACCTCGGCTTCAACGCAGCCATCGATGCGATTACGTACCCAGCCGCTGAGCCCGTGGGCCTCGGCCGCCGCGCACAGCGCGGTGCGAAAGCCGACGCCCTGCACCCGTCCCGTAATGCGCAGACGCCGCGCGATCTTGCCTATTTTCACCATTAGACACGCATGGATTACGGGGGCGTCCATGGTAAGCTGACCTTGAAACGATAAGGCGATTGAGGAGGGGAAATGCGTGCTGTTCTGATCGTCGTTGCCGTTTTGGCGCTGGTCGGATTCCTTGCGGTTGCGGTCGTTCTGCCGATGATGGCGGATGCCGAGGCGAAGGAAGCGGCGCAGGCGCTGATCGCCGGGACCGAGCCGGCCAAGCAGAAGGTGGTCGCCGCGGCGGAAAAGGCCAAGAACCTGGATGGATCGGGCAACGGGCTGAAGCTGCCGCCGGTCGTCGACTCGAAGTACGGGGAGTTGAAGTGGATCGTTGCGCCGAGCGGCGAGGTGCGTGGCTGGAACGAGCAGAATGCCATTGAGATCGCGCTGACGCCGGTCATGCAGAGCGGCAAAGTGTCTTGGCGCTGCCGCGGCTACCCCAACACGGTAATGCCGCCGGTCTGTGGCGGGCGCTGAACGCGCGAATCACGCACACCACACTACACGGCGGGCGGCTTCGGCCGCCCGTTTTGTTTTTGCGGCGAGGCGCGGACCGACCGAGGCCGGCGACCGATTCTCGGTTGCTATTTCACCTGCATGCCGGGGACCGCACCCGCATCCGGTGCGACAAGAAAAATACCGGGCCCTTCGCCTGAGGCCGCCAGCACCATGCCCTCGGAGACGCCAAAGCGCATCTTGCGTGGCGCCAGGTTGGCCACCATCACGGTCAGTCGCCCCTTGAGCGCCTCGGGCGGGTAAGCCGACTTGATGCCGGCGAACACGGTGCGGGTTTCGGATCCGATATCGAGCGTCAGCTTGAGAAGTTTGTCGGCACCCTCGACCTGTTCGGCGTCGACGATTTTCGCCACACGCAGGTCGAGCTTGGTGAAGTCGTCGATCGAAATGGGATCAGTCACGCTGGAATCCTTCTGGGCTAAATGCTGCTGGTGCTCGGCGTGGGTTTGCGGCGTGTGTGGAGCGTGCGTGGCAGAAACGGCCGGTGGCGACGCGAACAGGGCGTCGAACTGCTTTTCGTCGACCCGGCTCATCAGGTGTCTGAACGGCTGGATTCGCGTTGGCCGGCGTTTGCGGTCCTCGAAGTTCAGATCGTGATGCATGCCAAATAGCTCGCGCGCGACCCGCGCCGCAGTCGCGGGCAGGATCGGTGCAAGGTACACCGTGAGCACGAAGAAGGCATCGATGGCCTCGGTGCATGCACGATGTAGTTCGCTGCGCTTTGCAGGGTCCTTGGCAAGTGCCCACGGTTGCGCCTGGTCGTAGCGCTGGTTCGCGACGTCGGCCAGCCGCATCACTTCCCGGATCACCTTTCCAAACTCACGATTTTCATAGGCATCGAGAATAAGGTCCGCCGACGCAATCGCGACCGCCCATGAGAACTGCGGGTCAATCTCCTCCTCGGGGAACGCATAAAGATTTCCGTCGAAGTGCTTGGCGATGAATCCTGCCGCGCGGCTCGCGATGTTGACGTACTTGCCGACGAGATCGCTGTTGACGCGGGCGATGAAATCGTCCGGGTTGAAGTCGACGTCCTCGACGCTCGCGTTCAGCTTCGCGGCGATGTAGTAGCGCAGCCACTCCGGATTCATCCCGATGTCGAGGTAGCGCAGCGGGCTGATTCCGGTGCCACGCGACTTCGACATCTTCTCGCCGGACACGCCGATGAATCCGTGCACGTAGACGTGATCCGGAACCCGGTACGGGGTGCCGGCGAACTCGAGCATCGCCGGCCAGAACAGGGTGTGGAAATAGATGATGTCCTTGCCGATGAAGTGGATCTGCTCGGTGCGGGGGTCGGCGAGGAAGGCTTCGAAGTCAATCCCCTTGCGGTCGCAGTACTGCTTCAGGCTGGCGAGGTAGCCGATCGGGGCGTCGAGCCAGACGTAGAGGTATTTCTCGTCTGCGATATCCGGAATGCGAATGCCGAAATAGGGTGGGTCGCGTGAAATGTCCCAGTCGGCGAGCGCCTTATCGCCCTCGCCCTCGAGCCATTCCTTGGCCTTGTTGATGACCTGGGGCTGCAGACGTCCGGGCGTGTCGATCCAGCGCTTGAGGAATGCCTTGCATTTCGCGTCCGAGAGCTTGAAGAAATGGTGCTCCGAGGATTTCAGGATCGGGGGTGCGCCGGAGAGCGTCGAATACGGCTTGCGCAGATCGGTTGCGGCGTAGACCGAGCTGCAGTTCTCGCAGGCGTCGCCGAACTGGTCGGCGGCGCCGCAGCTGGGGCATTCGCCCTTGATGTAACGGTCGGCGAGGAACATGCCCTTCACCGGATCGTAGAACTGCTCGACCAAACGGGTGGTGATCAGCCCGGCAGCCTTCAGTTTGCGGTAAATATCCTGCGACAGCGCGGTGTTCTCCGGCGAGTGCGTCGAATGCCAGTTGTCGAAGGAAATGTGGAAGCCCCGCAGGTACTTCGGGCGCTCCGCGGCGATTCGCCCGATCAGCGCCTCGGGCGCGATACCCTCGGCCTCGGCCTTGAGCATGATCGGTGCGCCGTGCGCGTCGTCCGCGCCGATCAGATGCACCTCGTGCCCCTGCATGCGCTGGAATCGCACCCAGATGTCGGCCTGGATGTACTCCATGATGTGGCCGATGTGAAACGAACCGTTCGCGTAAGGCAGCGCGGTTGTAACGAAGAGCCTGCGGGAAGACATCGGAGCGGGGCGCAAGGAGCGCGAATTCTAGCAAAGCGGGTAGGGTCAACGTGTCTGCGGCGCGTTGAATTCGGTACACTTAGCGGCTTTTCCCCACACCCCGGCGGGCAGCACCCATGGCTCTCAGCGAAGCGCAGGCGCAAGACGTCCTCAAGCAACTCGTCGATCCCAACACGGGAAAGGACTTCGTCACGACGCGCGCAGTCAAGAATCTCAAGCTAGCCGGCGATCAGCTGTCGCTCGAGATCGAGCTTGGCTACCCGGGAAAGAGCCAGATCGAACCGATCCGCAGAATGGTGACGCAGGCGTTGCGCGATGCGGGCGCCGCGAAGGTAAGCGTCGATGTCCGCTCGAAGGTCGTCCCGCACGCTGTGCAACGCGGCGTGAAGCTGATCCCGGGTATCAAGAACATCATCGCGGTCGCCTCGGGCAAAGGCGGCGTGGGAAAATCGACGACCGCGGTCAATCTTGCGCTCGCGCTCGCCGCCGAGGGCGCCTCGGTTGGCATGCTCGACGCCGATATCTACGGGCCGTCGCAGCCAACCATGCTCGGCATCTCGGGGCGTCCCGAATCGAAAGACGGCAAGAGCCTCGAGCCGATGGAGGGACACGGCATCCAGGCGATTTCGATCGGCTTTTTGATCGACGCCGACACGCCGATGGTATGGCGCGGTCCGATGGTGACGCAGGCGCTGGAGCAATTGCTGCGCGATACGCGCTGGCGCGATCTCGACTATCTAATTGTTGATCTGCCGCCCGGAACCGGTGATATCCAGCTCACGCTGGCGCAGAAAGTGCCAGTCACCGGTGCGCTGATCGTGACCACGCCGCAGGACATTGCGCTCATCGACGCGCGCAAAGGCCTCAAGATGTTCGAAAAGGTTGGCATTCCGATCCTCGGCGTGATTGAGAACATGGCGATTCACGTCTGCCCGCAGTGCGGCCACGAGAGCCACATCTTCGGCGCCGGGGGCGCCGACCGGATGTGCCGGGACTACGGCACCGAACTTCTCGGTCAGCTCCCGCTCGACGCCAGCATTCGTGAGCAGGCCGATTCGGGCCGGCCCACGGTGGTCGCCGATCCCGAAGGCAAGATCGCCGAGATCTACCGGCGCATCGCGCGGCGTAGCGCAGTGAAAATTGCCGAGACGCAGAAGGACATGACTGCAAAGTTTCCGAACATTGTCGTGCAGAACACATGACGATCAAATCGGATAAATGGATTCGGCGCATGGTGCGTGAGACCGGCATGATCGAGCCGTACGAGCCCGATCTGGTGCGTGAGATCGACGGTGCGCGTGTGGTTTCCTTCGGCACCTCGAGCTACGGCTACGACATCCGCTGTTCCGAGGAATTCAAGATTTTTACCAACATCAATTCGATCATCGTCGACCCCAAGGGGTTCGACGAAAAATCGTTCGTCGACTACAAGGGGGCGGTATGCGTAATCCCGCCAAACGCTTTCGCGCTTGCGCGCACGGTCGAGTATTTCAGGATCCCGCGCAGCGTTCTCACCATCTGCCTCGGTAAATCAACCTACGCTCGCTGCGGGATCATCGTCAACGTAACGCCGCTCGAACCGGAGTGGGAGGGGCACGTGACGCTCGAGTTCTCCAATACGACCCCGCTGCCGGCCAAGATCTACGCCAACGAGGGCGTGGCGCAAGTGATCTTCATCGAGTCGGAGGAGGTCTGCGAAACCTCGTACCGGGACCGCGGCGGCAAGTACCAGGGGCAGCGCGGCGTCACCCTGCCGCGGATTTGACCGCGACGCGCTCGTAGCGCACGAAGTCGAAACGCAGTCCGTCAGCGCTGGTGTGCGTCTCGCGCCGTGTCTCGCGCCAGGCACTGCGATCAAAGGCCGGGAACAGCGTATCGCCACGAAAGGCGCCGCTGATTTCCGTGAATTCAAGCAGGTCCGCGATCGGCAGGGCGGCCGCATAGAGATCGGCGCCGCCAATGACGAACACGATCGGCGCATCCGCGCATCGCGCGAGGGATTCCTCGAGTGAGGCGGCGACACGCGCGCCGGGGGCATCGTAGGCGCGCTGCCGCGACACCACGATGTTCTCGCGGCCCGGCAGTGGCTTGCCGATCGATTCCCAGGTGCGCCGGCCCATGATCACGGGGTGGCCCAGGGTGAGGGCTTTGAAGTGTCTCAGGTCTTCCGGCAGGTACCAGGGGAGTCGGCCGTCGCTGCCGATGACGCCGTTCGACGCCAGCGCAGCGACGAGACACAGCCGGGGTCGGCGTTCGCCGCCGACCGCGGGCCGCATCCTGGCCCTCGATGGCGGTTTCGTGGCGTCTCCTTCCGGCGACTGTGACATTCGCCCTACCCCGTACAATTCATTGCGCCGATTATATGAACATGACAAACGGGCATCGGCAGAGGCATTGCGCAGCAGGCTGCGCTGAGGCGGGTTTTGAGCCGCAGGTGATCACATGAGCCGTGAGCGCCCGCGCGTCCTCCTGATCGACGACGATCGGGATGAAGCGCAGCTTCTCGCTTCACGCCTGCACGCCGCAGGCTACGAGGTCGTGGTAGTCGCGACGCGGAAAGCCGCGCTCGCGCAGATCGCGGTCGCGCGCCCGAGCGTGGTGATCACCGATCTTCCGGGGCAGGGCGCCGAGGGTCTAGAGCTGGTCGACGTCATTCGCCACGCAGCGCCTTCGCTGCCGGTGATCGTGCTGACCGCGCATGGCACGATCCCGGATGCAGTGGATGCAATCAAGCGCGGCGTGATTGAGTTTCTGCCCAAGCCATTCGACGGACAGGCGGTGCTTACGGCGCTCTCGGAAGCGCTGCGCGCATCGCCCACCGCGTCGGGGCCGACCGCGCCTTGGCGCAGCGAAATCCTGACGCGATCGCCCTTGATGGAGGACGTACTTGCGCAGGTCGAGCGCGTGGCCGCGACGGATGCAAATGTCTGCATTCTGGGTCCGAGCGGGTCGGGCAAGGAGCTCCTCGCCCGCGCGATCCACTATGCGAGCCGGCGCGCCCGCGCGCCCTATGTGCCGGTGAACTGCACCGCGATTCCGGAAGGGCTGTTCGAATCGGAACTGTTCGGCCATCGTCGCGGCGCCTTTACCGGGGCGACGCAGGATCGGATCGGCCTGTTCCAGTCCGCCGACGGCGGGACCCTTTTGCTAGACGAAGTCGGTGACATGCCGAGCGCGATCCAGGGCAAGCTCCTGCGCGCGCTCGGCGAGGGTGCGGCTCGCCCCGTGGGCGCCAACGACGCCGTCAAAGTCGACGTGCGCATCGTCTCCGCGACCCACCGCAAGCTCGAAGAGCTCATTGCCGCCCGCGCGTTTCGCGAGGACCTCTATTACCGGCTAAACGTCGTTACGCTCACGCTCCCCGCGCTCGCCGAGCGCCGCGAAGACATCCCGCTTCTGGCTAAGCATTTTCTTGCGCGCTTTGCGGCGCGTTACGAGCGGCCGCGGCTGGAGCTCCCGACGGAAGCAACGGAGCTACTCATCGGCGCACCATGGCCGGGTAACGTGCGCCAGCTGCAAAACGTCGTCGAGCAGGCTGCAGCGCTTGTGGTCGGCGACGTGATCTCGGCCGAACTCGTGCGACGGGCGCTCGGCGGCGTGCCGGCGTCGCTCACGCCGCTAGACGAAGCCCGCCGCGGCTTCGAGCGCGACTACCTCGTGCAGATCTTGAAAATTACCGAAGGCAACGTGACGCATGCGGCGCGCCTCGCGCGGCGCAACCGCACGGAGTTTTATCGGCTGCTTGACCGTCACGCGCTTGCGCCCTCAATGTTTAAAGCCGAGCGCGGTGCTGCCGCCGCAACGCCCAGCCCGGAGCGCGGCCGGGCAAACGAACCCTCAAGTACCTAAAGTAGCTAAATCCGGCCGCGGCGCCGTGCCGCGCGCCGGGCGCTGGCGCCCTGCCTGAGGCGATCGTTTCGCGCGAGCTGTCATGCCTGGACTGCTGTCGCAGACCAAGCCAAGCGCGAACTAGTGAGGCGGACGCGATGCGGGGCCCAAGGCGTATATTGCGCTGCAGCAAATCACTTATGACGGCGACCGTCGTTGTGAGCGCATTCCTGGGCGGCCCGGTCCAGGCGGTACCGGCGGTACAAGCCGCGTCCGACGACGCGCTGATTGCCTATTGGAAGCAAGAATGGCCGCGCACCGATTTCGCGCGCCGTACGGTGCCGCTGGAGGACATTCAGTCCGGTGGTCCGCCGAAGGATGGCATCCCGGCGATCGACCGGCCGCGCTTTGAGTCGGCGGATGCGGCCGCAAGCTGGCTCGATCCCAGTGAGCCGGTGATTGCGCTCGAGTTGGGCGGGCACGCCAAGGCCTATCCGCTTTCGGTCCTGATCTGGCATGAGATCGTCAACGACCGGCTCGGCGATACGCCAATCGCGGTCACGTTCTGCCCGCTGTGCAATGCGTCGATCGTATTCGAGCGGCGCGTCGCGGGCGCGGAGGTCGACTTCGGGACCACGGGAAAGCTGCGCTACTCGGACCTCGTGATGTACGACCGCCAGTCGGAGACCTGGTGGCAACAATTCACCGGCACCGGGATCATCGGCCGCCACGCGGGGACGGCGCTGCGCAAGCTCGAGTCACAGATCGTCTCGTTCAACGACTTTCGCGCGGCATGGCCGGACGGGCGGGTGCTTTCGCGGAACACCGGATTTGACCGTCCCTATGGTCGCAACCCCTACGCCGGTTATGACGACATTAATCAGTCGCCGTTCCTGTTGACGACCACGGCGGACGGTCGCCTGCCACCGATGGAACGCGTGATCAGCGTCAGCGCGGGTGGCGTGCACCGCGTGTATCCGTACAGCGTGCTGGCACGCACACCGGTCATCAACGACACGGTGGGCGGCGCGCCCGTCGTCGTACTGTCGCGCGCGGGTACGCTCTCCGTGCTCGATCAGTCCGAGATCAAGTCCTCGCGGCGGATTCCATCGGCGAACGCGTTCTTGCGCCGCCTCGGCGGTGAGACCCTCGAATTTGAACTTCGCGGCCAGCGCGTGGTCGATCGCAAGACCGGTTCTGAGTGGGATCTTCTCGGGCGGGCCGTGGCAGGCACGCTGAAAGGCGCACGCCTTGAGCCTGCGGTGGGCGGGGTCCATTTCGCGTTCGCCTGGCTGGTGTTCAATCCCAAGACGGAGATCTACCAAAAATGAAGCGCCTGAATGCCGTGCTCGTCGTCTGTGCCCTGGTCGGGCTCTCTAGCGCAGCGCGTGCAGAGGCGTCTGTTTGCAGCGCGAGCACGGCGGACCGTACGAACGTGCTGGTCGAACTGTTCACCTCGGAGGGCTGCAGTAGCTGCCCGCCGGCTGATCGCTGGCTTTCGGCGCTCGGCATGGGTCCTGCGGTACCGGCGCGGGTGGTGCCGATCGCGTGGCACGTTGACTACTGGGACTACATCGGCTGGAAGGATCGCTTTGCCCAGGCCGGGTTTTCTGCACGCCAGAGAGAACTGGCCCAGATCCGGCGCGAGCCGGTCGTCTATACCCCACAGGTGCTCGTTCAGGGCCAGGACTTCCGGCGCTGGTCGGGTGGTGGGCTCGAGGACGCGGTCGCCCGGATCAACGCCCGCCCGGCCCGCGCGAGAATCGCGCTTTCGATCGTCGGCCGCTCGGACACGGCGATCGACGTCGAGGTTCGCGCCGCGCTGCTTGGCGCTGCGCCGCAATCCGACCCGGCGTCCTACACCCTCACCCTTGCTGCCTATGCGAACAAGCTGACGACCCAGGTGGCGGCGGGGGAGAACGAGGGCCGTTCTCTCGGGCATGACCACGTCGCGTTCGGCTCGACGGGCCCCATTCCGCTCGGACCCAAGGGCTCGGTGACCCAGCGCCATCGGCTGGCGCTGCCGCGGGCGGTGGCGCCCGGCGCATCCGGCGTGGTCGCATTCGTTCAGAGCACCCGCACGGCAGAGATTCTGCAGGCGCTCATGTTGCCCGCCTGTCCGGGCTGAGCCGCCGGGCGAAATTTGCGTTTTCGCGTCCGGGCCTTACTCGGGTATATTCGACCGATCCCGCAGACGGAGGACGGGACCCGAGGGAGATAGGGGGCAGGACCATGCACGCGACGCAGATCCGTCAAAAGGACGGCATCTTTTACTTCGCCAATTACCGGGCGGACGAGCTGCTTTCGAAGATCCGCTTCATCAGCCGCTTTTATGGCGAGGGCGAGGCGGAGCAGATCGCGCCGTCGCGCATCGCGCACGACGACGACATCGCGCAATTCATCTCGAAGATCGAGCGTACCGACAAGGCCTTCCAGCGGACCTTGTCACGCGCCAAGGTGAAGGCCTTGCGCAATTTTTTCGAGACCGCGGTGTCGCAGCCGCCGATCCCGGGAACGGTGCTGCTGTTCACGTCCGAGACGCTGCGCTTTCAGACCGAGCACGCAGACGGCGTCGGGCGCCTGTCCGAGCCGAGCTCGAAGTTCCTCGTCATCGACGGTCAGCACCGGCTTGCGGCGCTGCATTTCTACATGAAGGACAAGCCTGAAGAGGCCAGCGGCATCCAGGTCCCATGCATCATCTTCGACGGTCGCAGCGAGGACTTCGCGACCGAGATGTTCGTCATCATCAATTCGACGCCGACGCGCATCAACAAGAGCCACCTCGTCGACCTTTACGAGAAGGTCTCGTTCGCCGCCCCCGACCGGCGCTTTGCCGCCCGCCTGGTCGAGCGCCTGTACGGCGAGGGCGATAGCCCGCTGCGCTACCGCATCAACCGGCTCGGCGGGCGCAGCCAGCGCGACAAATGGATCCTGCAGGCAGAACTGTTCAACGAACTGCACCGCTGGGTGCGGGGGCGCTGGCGCAGCATCCAGCTCGCCGGCGGTAGCGCCAAGGAAGTGCCGCGCTACTACGGCATCGTGCGGGACTTTCTCAAGGCGGCGCGGGCGGCGTTTGGCGACGCCTGCTGGGGAAACGACAACTACATGGTGACCAAGCCGGTGACGCTGAAGGCGTTCATTCGCGTCTGCGCGGATCTCGCGCGCGAGGACGCCGAGCCGGAGGCTGGGCGCCAGGCACGCTGGGAGGAGCGCCTTGCGCCCTGGGCCGAGCGCGCCCGCGAGTTCCGCGCCGAAGGCTTCTACGAGCGCTTTTCGGCCAAGGGTGAGGTCGAGCGCGTTGCGCGGATCCACCGCGAACTCGCCCGAACCGCAGGGATCGAGGTCGGTAAGCCGAAGAGTTGACGCGCGGCGCGCCGCGTCAGGTCAGGTTGCGTTACAGGGCGGCGATGGCGCCGGCGGCAACGAGCCGGTCGATTTCGTCCGCTGGGTAGCCGAGTTCGGAGAGGATCTTGCGCGAGTGCTCGCCCAGGGCCGGCACCGCGTCCATGCGCGGATCGAAATCCGAGAGATTGAATGGCGGTTTCAGCGCGTCGATCTCGCCCGCCGGCGAACCCACCCGCGTCCACCGATCGCGCGCCGCGAGTTGCGGATGCGCCCAGAATTCGGCCATGTCGTTCAGGCGTGCATTCGCAATGCCGGCGGTCTCGAGGCGCTCGACGACCTGTGCCGCGCTCAAACCCGAAAAGACCCGTTCGATCTCGGACTGCGTCGCATCGCGATTCGCGGCGCGTGCCGGTCCGGTGGCGAACCGGGGGTCGGTGGCGAGTGCGGGCTGGCCGAGGACCAACTCGCAAAAGCGCGCGAACTCGCGATCGTTCTGGACCGAGAGAAATACCGTCCCGCCGTCGCCCGCCTTGAACGGTCCGTAGGGCACGATCGTCGCGTGATACGCCCCGCGGCGCGGCGGCGTTGTGCCCCCGTAGTGCGCGAAATAGGCCGGAAAACCCATCCACTCGCCCAGGGCCTCGAACATTGTGATGTCGAGGGTTGCGCCTTCGCCGGTCGATGCGCGTCGCAGCAGCGCGGCAAGAATCGACGACAGGGCGTACATGCCGGCCGCAATATCGGCAACCGGGATGCCGGCCTTCGCCGGTGCGTCCTCCGTGCCGGTGACCGAGAGCAGCCCGGCCTCGCACTGGACCAGCAGGTCGTAGGCCTTCTTCGCCGCGTACGGACCGGTGGGTCCGTAGCCCGAGATGCCGCACCAGACGAGCCGCGGGTGGCGTGCGCGCAGCTCGGCGGCGCCAAGGCCGAGCCGCTCGGCCGCCCCGGGCGCGAGGTTCTGGACGAAGACGTCGGCCTGTGCGACGAGCTTGGCGAGGATCGCTTGCGCCGCCGGCTGCTTGACGTCTAGCGCGATCGATTCCTTCGAGCGATTGACCCAGACGAAATGCGAAGACAGCCCATGCACGGTCTGATCGTAGCCGCGCGCGGCGTCTCCCCCGTTGGGACGTTCGATCTTGATGACGCGCGCGCCGAGCTCGGCGAGCTGGCGCGTGCAAAATGGCCCGGCGATGACCTGCTCGAGCGCGACGACCGTCACGCCCTCGAGCGGTCGGATCATTCGAACGTCACCTCGAGACCCGCGAGCGGCAGGCCCTCGAAGGTCGTCGACCAGGTCTCCCCTGGCGCCACCGGGTGCGCGTCGGTCAGCACGCCGGTCGAAATGATTTCCCCCGCCGCGAGCGGCGGCGCCTCGGGTTGCTTGGCGAGCAGCTCGATGAGGAAGGCGAGCGCATTCAGGGGACTATCGAGCACGTTCGCGCCGATGCCGTGGTCGATGACGCGGTCTGCGCAGCGCAGGGTGACCTCGAGTGCGGGGAGGCGGTCGGCAAGATCGGGCAGGTCTCCGACCGGGACCGGGGTGCCGACGACGAGCCTGCCGTGCAGGCCGTTATCCGCGGTGCAGTCCGCGATCTTGACCCGCCAGTCGGGGTGGTGGCATTGAACGATCTCGATCGCGTGCGCGACCCACTCGATCGACGCGAGCAGGGCTTGCGGATCGCGCGTCCCGGGAGTCGGCGCGCGTGCCAGCCGGACGCAGATCTCGGGTTCGATCCGGGGCTGTGCAAGTCCGCCCAGGGCGACGCGCGCGCGATTGGATTTCGAAAAGACAAGGGTCTGGTCATACACCATGCCCCACAGCGGTTCGTAGACACCGTAGCGCTTCCAGAGCGTGCGGTTGGTGAAGCCGATCTTGCGTCCCGCGGGCGTCCAGCCGCGTGCAACCCGCTCGGCATGCAATCGTGCGGCCGCGCGGTAGCCGTCCTCCGGCGAAAGGTCTGCGTAGCGCGCGCTGAAGGGCGCCACCTCGCCGCCCCCGTCGTGCAGCGCGACGAGTTCTGCTGCAATCCGCTCGACGGAGGAATCGGTCATGCCAGTCCGTGGTTTGGTGCCGATTCTAACCGTGCTGCGGCCACGGCACGGTTGCGGTTTCATAGCGTGCATGCCACATTAACGCGCCATGGAACCGTACCTTGTCTGGGCGCTGGTTGGCCTCACGCTGATGATTGTGGAGGTCCTTACGGGGACCTTCTCCAAGCCGGCTCAGGCCGGCGCCCTGCGCGCATAAGGAGATCGCGATGGGCGTTTCCGCGATGAACCACTTCACCATCCTCTGTGATGACCTCGAGGTCACGCTCGCGTTCTACGCCGAGCACCTCAATCTGCGGCCGGGCGCCCGCCCGCCGTTCGACTTCTCGGGCGCTTGGCTGTATGCGCACGGCGGTAAGGATCCGATCCTGCACATCATCGACCGCGAGCCGAAGAACCCGCTCGTTGCCGGCGTGATCGATCACATGGCGTTCAGTGGCAAGGGGCTCATCTCGACCGCGCAGCGACTCGACAAGGGCGGCGTGCCCTACGAGTTGCGACGCTTGCCGGGCGAATGGGGCACCTGGCAACTCTTTTTCCACGATCCGAATGGCGCCAAGATCGAGATTGACTTCGATCGCACCGAGCCGGCGCCTGGCGGCCTGGCGTGAATGTTCTGCAACGCGTCGCCGGCGCGCTCATCGGCATCGCGCTGTTCATCGCCGCCTTCGTCTTCGCCTCGGTCATTTTTGCCGTGGCCGCGGTCCTTGCGCTCATCATCTGGGGCTGGCTGATGTGGCGCACCCGCGACCTGCGGCGCGAACTCGAGCGCGCGGAGGGTAGGGAGGGTACGGAGGGTACGGAGGGTACGGAGGGCACGGTGATCGAAGGCGAATACCGTGTCGAGCGCGAGGTGCATCGGATCGACGAAGGCCCGTAGGTAGAACACCGACCCCGAGGCGCCTCTGGAGACGGCGCGCAATTATGTGCGGGTGCGGAAAAGCGGTCTCTTTCCGCACCTGCCAAATCGGGCTAGACTTGATTCGGCTCGACCTGCCCGGCGTGTCCAAGGAGACCGGCCGGGGGTTGCTCGGTACTCGGTACGCACCGGATTTCGACCACGCAGTGTGCGTGCCGCAGTGCGCGTACAGTGGCGCCGAACGACGGACAGCTTATTTCGTAAACCCCGAAGGAGGAGGAATCTCATGAACCGAACTTTGAAAATACTATCGGTCGCCGGCTGCCTTACGCTGGCTGCGCCGTTTGCCACGGCGGCGGACACCTTCGTGCGCATGGTATCGGGCCCGGCCGGCGGCAGCTGGTATCCGCTGGGCGCGAAGATCATGCAGGTGATGCAAAAGGAAATCAGCGGGATCTCCACCAAACTCGAACCGGGCGGTGGCGTCGGCAACATCAAGGACGTCAGCCAGGGCAACGCCGAGATCGGCTGGAGTTACGGCCACACGGCCTACAACGGCTATATCGGGCGCGGGAAATTCACCCAACCCTACAAGAACGTGACGTTTTTTGCGACGTTGTATCCGGGGATCGTGCAGATCGCGGTGCCCAAGAATTCGAAGATCCAGTCGATCAGCGAATTCGACGGCAAGAACTTCAGTCCCGGAAAAGCGGGATGGACCGGTACTGCGTTCGCCGAGACGGTATTGGCCGCCTATGGCCTGAGCTTCGACAAGATCAAGAAGAGCGGTGGAACCGTCCACCACGTCGACTACACCGACTCGGTAGCGCTCATGAAGGATGGCCACATCGACGTGTTCCTCGCGGTCACGTCGATGCCGCAGGCCTCGTTCATCGACCTGAACTTCAAGCCGGGCATCCGTCTCATCGGCATCGAGCCGGACAAGATGACAGGCATTATCAAGGACAATCCTGGCGTGTTCGCCACCACGATTCCGAAGGGCACCTACGAAGGGATGACCGCCGATGTGCCGACGCTCGCGACGGCGACGGTCATGGTGGTGAACAAGGATGTGCCGGCGGACCTCGTCTATAAGATGTGCAAGGTCTTCTGGAAGGAGCATGCCACCTTCGCGGCAGTGAAGAAGTCCTGGAACGACGTCAAGAAGGAAAATGCGCTTGCGGCAGCCGCAATCCCGGTGCATCCGGGCGCGGAGCGCTGCTACACGGAAATGGGCGTCAAGAAGACGTAACTGGCAACGCGCGCGCATCGACCCGTGCCTTCGGCGCGGACCGATGCGCGAACGCGACCTGTCCTGTGACCTTCCACGGCGCACGACGCGCCGAGCAGCCGGTGGCCGTGACCGCTGCATGATCACAGACCCTTGATCACGGAAGCACCGACGAACCCGATGGCTGACACCGCGCTTCAGATCACCGAAGAACGTCTCGAGTATCACGAGGTCAAGGAAGCTTCGTTGTTTGAGACGGTGTTGCGTGATCGCGGTACGCGCCTGCCGGTTGTGATTGCCGTCGTTTGCGCGGTGTTCGCCATTGCGCTCGCGCTGTTCCATCTGTATACCGCGGTCTACGGTACGCCGGAGACGCGCTCCTTTCGCGGCACCCACCTGACCGTCATGCTGGTGCTGGCGCTGCTGCTCAATCCGCTGTTTCGCCGCTCGTACCGCGATCCGCTTACCGTGCCCGGCGGCGGTGGCAACGCGCTGCGCGGTTTCGGATTTCTGATCGATCTCGTGCTGGTCGGCTTCGGCCTGTTCGTGCAGGGCTATACGTTGTGGGACATCGACGGGTTCAACATGCGTGGCGGCGACATTACGCCGATGGACCTATGGGTCGGGGCGGGCTTCATTTTGCTGGTGCTCGAGGCGACCCGGCGCGCGGTCGGATGGGCGATGGTCTTCGTCAGCGGCTTCTTCCTGGTGCACAGCTTGTATTCGAATTACTTCTTCGGCTTTCTGTATGGTCCGCCGACCTCGTTTCGAAAGTACATCGACGTGATTTTCATGCGCGCCGACGGCATTTTTGGCATCCCGCTGATGGTGGTCGCGACCTACATCCTGTTGTTCATCATCTTTGGCGCCCTGCTGATCCGTTCAGGGGCGGGACGCTTTTTCATCGACCTGGCCATTTCGCTGACCGGGCACCGTACCGGCGGGCCGGCCAAGGCCGCGGTGGTGGCGAGCGCGATGATGGGAACGGTTTCGGGATCCGCTGTGGCGAACGTCGTCACGACGGGTTCGTTCACGATTCCGTTGATGAAGCGGCTCGGCTACCGGGCGCGCTTTGCGGCGGCCGTCGAGGCCTGCGCGTCATCGGGCGGGCAGATCACCCCGCCGATCATGGGTGCCGCGGCGTTCATCATCGCCGAATTCCTGCATGTCAACCTGCTGGTCGTCATCGTTGCGGCGATCATTCCGGCCTTCCTGTACTACGCGACGGTCTACTTCATGGTTCACTTGGAAGCCGAAAAGCACGGCCTGGCTCGCATTCCGAAGGAAAAGCTGCCGCGGTTCGGCGAAGTCCTGAAGCGCGGCTGGCACCTGCTGTTTTCGCTCGTCGTGCTGATGACGCTGCTGGCGATCGGCTACAGCGCGATGATGTCCGCGTTCTGGGGCATCGTCACCATCGTGAC
>JAQBBQ010000029.1:0-13371 GCA_032125995.1 Betaproteobacteria bacterium
GTGGAGTACCGGTCGAACGTCGGTCGGCGACGTGGAGATCACGCGAAGCACCTCGCTCGTTGCGGTCTGGTGTTCCAGCGCTTCCTTGGTTTCGTTGAACAGGCGCACGTTCTCGATCGCGATCACGGCCTGGTCGGCGAAGGTCGTCAGCAGCTCGATGTCGTGGTCGCTAAACGTTCCGGCTTCGCGACGCGTCACGCTGATGATCCCGATCGCGGCACCCTTGCTCAGCATCGGCACGGCGAGGAAGCTGCGCCAGCCCCTTTGGCGCCCCATCTCACGCAACGTGGGCGAGTTGTGCGCACCTTCGGTGTCGCTGACGGGAATCGGTGTCCCGCGAATCGCTGCCTGGGCGAGGATCGTGTCGGGGTTCTCCACCAGCGAGACCGGAAAGAATTTCTTCAGTGCGTCGTCGCCCGACGGATTGGTGGAGGTGAACGCGGCGAGCTGCAACGCATCGCCGACGCGAAGCGACACCGTCGCCGAAAGCGCGCCCAGCAAGCGCATCGAGTTTTCGGCAACCGCGTCGAAAACGGGTTGAACATCCGTCGGCGAGCCGCTGATGACCTTGAGAATCTCGGCGGTGGAGGTCTGCCGCTCGAGCGCTTCCTTGGTCTCCTTGAACAGGCGCACGTTCTCGATCGCGATCACCGCCTGGTCGGCAAAGCTCTGCAGGACCTCGACTTCCTCGGTCGCAAACGGTCCGGCTGAAGTACGCGTTACTGCGATGGCACCGATTGGCGCGCCTTCGCGCAGCAGGGGAACGGTCAGGGCCGAGCGAAAACCGCGTACGCGCGCGAGCTTGCGCATCTCCGCGCTCTTGTCGCGCTGGGCGTCTCGCAGTTCGATGACGTCGCGCGCGAGGATGCAGCGGCCGACGATGTTCTTTTTCTGCGGCTTCTGCGGAAACATGGCGCGCACGTAAGTCTCGGAATCGGGCAATGCGCCGCGTGCTGCACCGAACAAAATCTGGCTGCCGTCGAAGCGCACCACGGTGACCGACCAGGCCTTGAACAGGCGCATCGCGCTCGCGGCGATCGCGTCGAACACGGGCTGGACGTCGGACGGCGAGCGCCGAATGACGCGCAGGATCTCGGCCGTCGCCGCCTGCGCATCGCGCGCGCGAGCGAGATCGTCGCCGTCGCCCTTGCGCTTCTTCTCGCGCGCAAGCGAACGCTGCAGCTTCGCCAGCTGCGCCTGCAGTTCAATCTTCGTGATCGCCGCCATCGCCCCTCCCCGGGCTGGCATGGGCGCGAGAAGGGTAGGGGAACCGACTAGAACCGGCAAGGGGCGCGCTGTGCTGCGCGCAAACTATAATCGCGCAGCCCAACGGTCCTCCACGGCCAATCCCGGAATGACCACCCCGCCCATCCTCTGGCAGCCGAGCGAAGAAGCGATCGAGCGCGCCCAGCTCACGCAGTTCGCGCGCCATTGCGTGCGCCGCCACAACCTCGACCTCAACACCTACCCCGAGTTCTACAACTGGTCGGTCGCCCACCCCGAGGAATTCTGGAACGCGGTGTGGGAGGAATGCGGCATGATCGCCTCGCGCAAGGGTTCAACCGTGCTCGTCGACGGCGACAAAATGCCGGGCGCGCACTGGTATCCGGAGGCGCGGCTAAACTTTGCCGAGAACCTGCTGCGGCGCGGCGATCGCGGCGACGCCTTCGTGTTCTGGGACGAGTCGGGCTTTCGCCGCCGCGTGTCGTACGCCGACCTCTACAGCGACGTCTCGCGCGCGGCGCAGGCGCTGGTCCAGCTCGGGCTGCGCGCGGGCGACCGGGTCGCGGCATTCATTCCGAACCTGCCCGAGGCCGGCACGTTCGCGCTCGCGGCGCTCTCGCAGGGCATCGTCTGGTCGTCCTGCTCGCCGGATTTCGGCGTCGACGGGGTGCTCGATCGCTTCGGACAGATCGAGCCGAAGGTGCTGTTTTGCGCCGACGGCTATGTCTACAACGGCCAGCGCCACGACTGCCTCGAGCGCGTGCGCGAGATAGCCGAGCGCCTGCCGAGCCTGCGCAAGATCGTCGTCGTGCCGCACCTCGATCCACGCCTCGACGTGTCGGACATCCCCAAGGCGGTGACGCTAGACGAATGGCTGCGCCGCTACACGCCCGCGACGATCGTTTACGCACAGCTGCCGTTCGAGCATCCGGTTTACATCCTGTTCACGTCGGGTACCACCGGCAAGCCGAAATGCATCGTCCACGGGGTCGGTGGCAGCTTGCTGCAGCACCTGAAGATGTACAAGCTGCAGTTCGACGTCCGTGCGGGCGACCGCTTCTTCTTCTACTGCACGACGAACTGGGTGGTCTGGAACCTGCTCTTCGGCGGCCTCTGCGCCGAGGCGAGCGTCATGCTCTACGACGGCTCGCCCTTCGTGCGCGGCGGAAAGATCCTGTTCGATTTTGCCGAGCAGGAAGGCATCACGCATTTCGGGACGTCGGCGAAATTCATCGACGCGATCGCCAAGCGTGGTGTCGCGCCGCGCGAGACGCACGACCTGTCGGCGCTGCGCATGATCCTGACGACCGGCTCGCCGCTGATTGCGGAGAACTTCGACTACGTCTACCGCGAGGTGAAGGCAGACGTCTGCCTGTCGTCGATATCGGGCGGCACCGACATCCTGGCGGCCTTCATCGACGCCAATGCGGTGCTGCCGGTGTACCGCGGCGAACTGCAATGCCGCTCGCTCGGCGTCGATGTCCAGGTTTTCGACGAAGACGGAAATTCCGTGGTGGGTGAAAAAGGCGAGCTGGTGTGCACGAAGCCCTTTCCGTCGATGCCGCTCGGTTTCTGGCGCGACCGCGGCGACGAGCGCTACCACGCGGCGTACTTCGCGCGCTATCCGAACGTCTGGTGCCACGGCGACTGGGTCGAGCTCACCGAGCGCGGCACGATGATCGTCTACGGAAGGTCGGATGCGACACTCAATCCCGGTGGCGTGCGCATCGGCACTGCGGAGATCTACGCCCAGGTCGAGCGCGTCGACCAGGTCGACGAGGCGGTCGCGATCGGGCAGCTCTGGCCGCCGGAGGCGCCCGCGGACACGCGCGTGGTCCTGTTCGTGAAGCTGCGGCCCGGTTTCACGCTCGATGCGGCACTCGAGGAACGCCTATGCGAGCAGATCCGCATCAACGCGACGCCGCGCCATGTGCCGGCGAAGATCATTCAGGTCGATGACATTCCGCGCACCAAGAACGGCAAGGTCGTCGAGCTTGCGGTGCGCGCCGTGGTGAACGGCATGCCGGTCGGCAATACCGATGCGCTCGAGAACCCCGAGGCGCTCAAGCTGTTTCGCGACCTGCCGCAGTTGCGGGCGTAGTTGGGAGAAAGGGGTCAGACCCCTTTTGATAATCGGCGGTCGTCGTGCACTGAAAAGGGGGTCTGACCCCTGGCCAGAGCGATCGCGGGTTTGATTCAGTGAAGCGTCGCGCCGCGGCGCTGGTAGATACCCTGCAGCAGGCGGAGCGAGCCGAGCGAAATCGCACGGTGCGACAGCGCATGCCCTAGATCGTCGACGATGTCGAGGGTCACCGGGACGCGCAGCGCATTCAACGATCGGGCCGCGCGTTCGGCGTAGACCCGCGAGACGATGCAGTCGTAGGCGCCGTGCACGAGATGAATTCGCGCGTCGATCCGGGTGTCGGGCTTGGGCAGGCTGGCAAAGCGCGACGAGAACGCGACGACCGCACCGGCCAGCTCGGGCAGCGCCTTGACGGCCTCGAGCGCGACCGTGCCGCCCTGGGAGAATCCGATCAGCACGGTGCGCCGCGAGGCGAGGCCAAGCGCCATCTGCTCGCGGCGTACCAGATCCTCGACGTCGGGCAACACTTCGGCGACGCGTTCGCGATGGTTGTCGCCGGTGAGACCCCGCGTCGCGTACCAATCCTGCGCCGCACCGCCGCGGGCGCCGCGCCGGAATCCGCTCGGCACCACCATCGCGGCGCTCGGGAAGCGGGCTTGAAAACGAAACGCGATCGGGATCATCGACTGCGCGGTCGCGCCGCAGCCGTGCAAAAATACGAACAGGTGCCGGGCCTGCCGGTCAGGCGTGGGCGCGAAGCGGTAGACCCGACCGGTGGACATGGGCCGATTGTGACTCCATCTTCGGGGCGCTGCCAACCCCGACCGGGGCCCGCCGGGTCAGGTTGCTGCAGCGCGGTCTGCGGCGGGGGATCCGATGAGGATGCAAGTGGTGGTGCCGTGGGCGTAGAGCTTGCCGGCGGCGTCCTCGAGGCGCGCCTCGGCGGTTGCGGTGCTGCGTCCTTGATGGATCACCTTGCCGATGGCGCGCACCGGCCCGGTATCGCGCGTAACCGCGCGCACCAGGTTGATTTTGACCTCGAGCGTCGTGTACCCCACGCCGCGCGGCAGCAGCGTGTGCACCGCGCAGCCCATGGCCGAGTCGAGCAGGGTCATCGCGATGCCGCCGTGCACCACCCCGATCGGGTTGTAGTGCTGCTCGGCAGGGGTCGCGCCGAACACCGCGTGCCCTTCGCCGACATCCAGCAACTCGTAACCGATCAATTTCGTGATCGGCGGTGACGCAATCTCGCCGACGACCAGTTTGCGCAGGTACTCGAGCCCGCTAAGCGCCTTGCCTGCCGCATAGGCGGCCTTCGGATCGTCCCAGTTCACCGTAATGCTGCGCTGCGGATGGGACATGTCGTACTCCTTGTGAAGGTCCAAAATGGGGGCCCGCGTCCCGTGTGATCCCTTGACGTCGGTCCAGGCTCGAATCCAGCCGAGGCTTGATCAGCGCATTCCTAGCCGGCGGCTGCGGCCGGCGCCGTGCGGCCGAGCACCGCGACAAGATGGCGCCCGGTATGGCTCGCCGCAACCCCCGCGACGCGCTGCGGCGACCCGGTGGCGACCACGGTGCCGCCGCGCTCGCCGCCCTCGGGCCCCAGATCGATCAGCCAGTCGGCGCTCTTGATGACGTCGAGGTGATGCTCGATCACCACCACGGTATTGCCCGCGTCGCGCAGTCGCCGCAGGACTTCGAGCAGCTGCTGGATGTCGTGGAAATGCAGGCCCGTCGTCGGCTCGTCGAGGATGTAGAGCGTGCGCCCGGTATCGCGTTTGGAGAGTTCGAGCGCGAGCTTGACGCGCTGCGCCTCGCCGCCCGAGAGCGTGGTCGCCGACTGGCCGAGCCGCACATAGCCCAGCCCGACGTCGAGCAGCGTTTTGAGCTTGCGTGCGATGGCGGGAACCGCGGCGAAGAACACCGCGGCCTCGCCGATCGTCATCTCCAGCACTTCGCGGATGGTCTTGCCCCGATAGCGGATCTCGAGCGTCTCCCGGTTGTAGCGTTGCCCGTGGCAGAGGTCGCAGGGCACGTAGACGTCGGGCAGAAAATGCATCTCGACGCGCGTCACGCCGTCGCCCTGGCAGGCCTCGCAGCGTCCGCCCTTGACGTTGAACGAAAAGCGTCCGGCGTCGTAGCCGCGGGTGCGCGCCTCGGGCACACCGGCGAACAGGTCGCGGATCGAGGTGAAGAGCCCGGTGTAGGTCGCCGGATTGGAGCGCGGCGTGCGCCCGATGGGGGCCTGGTCGACGCTCACCACCTTGTCGAGATGTTCGAGCCCGTCGATGCCGTCGTGCGCCGCGGGTTCGGCCGCGCTGCCGTAGAGGTGGCGCGCGATCGCGGTGTAAAGCGTGTCGTTGACGAGGGTGGACTTGCCCGAACCCGAAACGCCGGTCACGCAGATGAACAGGCCGAGCGGAATGTCGACGTCGATGCCCTGCAGGTTGTTGCCGCGTGCGCCGTGCACGCGCAGCTTCTGTCGGCCCGGACGCCGGCGCAGGGGTGGCAGACCGACGGCGAGCGCACCGGCGAGGTACTGGCCGGTGAGCGAATGGACGTCGGCGACGACCGCCTCAGGCGTGCCTTCGGAGACGACCTCGCCGCCTGCCTCGCCCGCGCCCGGGCCCATGTCGATGACGTGATCCGCGGCACGAATCGTTTCCTCGTCGTGTTCGACCACGATGACCGAGTTGCCGAGGTCGCGCAGGTGTAGCAGCGTTTCGACCAGCCGCGCGTTGTCGCGCGGGTGCAACCCGATCGAGGGTTCGTCGAGCACGTACATCACGCCGGTCAGGCCCGAGCCGATCTGGCTCGCCAGCCGAATGCGTTGCGCCTCGCCGCCGGAGAGCGACTGCGCCGCGCGGTCGAGGGACAGGTAGTCGAGCCCGACGTTGCTGAGGAATTCGAGGCGACCAACGATCTCGCGCACGACGCGCTCGGCCACCTGGGCACGCGCACCCTCGAGGGCGAGGGTGCGAAAGAACTCGAGCGTTTGGCGCAGCGGCCAGTGCGAGATCTCGTGGATCGTCCGATCGGCAAGGCGTACGTGCAGCGCTTCGCGCCGCAGGCGTGCACCGTTGCAGGCCGGACAGGTTCGCGTGCTGCGATAGCGTGCGAGCTCTTCGCGAACCACCGCGGCGTCGGTCTCGCGAAAGCGCCGCTCGAGGTTCGGGATCACCCCCTCGAAGGGATGATTGCGCACGGTGGCGCGCCCGCGCTCGGCCGGATAGCTGAAGGCGATCGGCTCGTCGCCCGAGCCGAAGAGGATGCGTTGCTGGACCTCGTCATCGAGCATCTCCCAGGGTTGCTCGATGTCGAACCCGTAGTGCCGCGCGAGCGACTGCAGCATCGCGTGATAGAAGTGGTTGCGCCGGTCCCAGCCCCGGATCGCGCCGCCTGCGAGGCTCAGGTTCGGATGCGCCACGACACGCCGCGGATCGAAAAATTCGACCGACCCGAGGCCGTCGCAATGCGGGCAGGCGCCGGCTGGATTGTTGAACGAGAACAGACGCGGTTCGAGATCGGGCAGTGCCGTGCTGCAGAGCGGGCAGGCGAACTTCGCCGAGAACAGGTGCTCGGCGCCGCGCTCGGATTCGAGCGCGATGGCGCGTCCGTCGGCGTGGCGCAGCGCGGTCTCGAAGGAATCGGCGATGCGCTGGCGCGCCTCGGCGCGCACGCGCAGCCGATCGACGACGACGTCGATCGAATGACGCGCGCGGCGAGCCAGCTGCGGCGCGGCGTCGAGATCGAAAATCTTGCCGTCGACGCGCACGCGCGTGAACCCCTGCGCGCGTAATTCATCGAGCAGGTCGCCCTGCTCGCCCTTGCGACCTGCAACCACCGGCGCGAGGATCATCAGCCGCGTGTCCACAGGCAGCGCGAGTACGTGGTCGACCATCTGCGCCACCGACTGCGCTGCGAGCGGCAGCTGATGCTCAGGACAATACGGTGTGCCGGCGCGCGCAAACAGCAGGCGCAGGTGATCGTGGATTTCAGTCGTCGTGCCGACGGTCGAGCGCGGATTGTGACCCGCGCTTTTCTGCTCGATCGCGATCGCCGGCGACAGGCCCTCGATGAGATCGACGTCGGGCTTGTCCATCAACTGCAGGAACTGGCGCGCATACGCCGACAGTGATTCAACATAGCGCCGCTGGCCCTCGGCATACAGCGTGTCGAACGCGAGCGAGCTTTTTCCCGAGCCCGAGAGCCCGGTAATCACGACCAGCCGGTTTTTCGGCAAGTCGAGATTCAGGTTTTTGAGATTGTGCGTCCGCGCGCCGCGGATGCGAATCGTCTGCTCGGTACGGACGGGGGTCAGGCGCTGTACGTGCTGGGATACCGGCGGCGTAATTTTCATGACGTGATGAGGTGACGAGACAGTGGCGCAGGCTGATGCGATTCAAAATGACAACCTGCTACTATAACGAGCCTTCCCCTCCTGCTTCTACCCCAAGCTTCATCCCGTAATGCCGACCGCAGTGCCTGGCGATCGCATGACCGCGTCGGAACTGCGCGCTGGCCTGAGCTTGGCCGGGGTGTTCGGCCTGCGAATGCTCGGGCTGTTCCTGATCCTGCCGGTGTTTGCGGTGCACGCGCAGACGCTCGAGGGCGGCAGCAATCTGATCCTGGTGGGTATCGCGCTCGGTGCCTATGGGCTTGCCCAGGCCATCCTGCAGATTCCATTCGGCATGGCCTCCGACCGTTGGGGCCGCAAGCCGGTGATCACCTTCGGCCTGATCGTGTTCGCAGCGGGCAGCCTGCTTGCGGCATCCGCCACCGACATCGGGACGGCGATCGCCGGACGCGTCCTGCAGGGCGCGGGGGCGATCTCGTCGGCGGTGATTGCATTGGCGGCCGACCTGACACGGGAGCGCCACCGGACGAAGGCGATGGCCATGATCGGCGCGACGATCGGCTTCAGTTTCGCGCTCTCGCTGGTCGTCGCACCGCTGCTGTACCGGTGGATCGGAATGAGCGGTCTATTCGTCGCCACCGCCGGTCTTGCACTGCTGTCGATCTGGGTGCTCAGGGCCGTCGTACCGGACGTGCCCGACGCGGCGGACGTGGCGCGGCGGGTGCAGACCGCGCAACGCGGCGCGCTGCGCATGTTGCGCGAATGCATGCGGCAACCCGAACTGACCCGCCTCAATCTTGGTATCTTCGTACTTCACTTGGTGCAAATGGCAATGTTCGTGGTGGTGCCGCCGCGGCTGATCGAGGCCGGGCTTGCGCTACCCGACCACTGGAAGGTCTATCTGCCGGTTGTGTTGGCCTCGTTCGTGCTCATGCTGCCGTTCATCTTGTTTGCCGACCGCCGCAACCGGCCAAAGCCCGTGCTGATCGGCATGATCGGCTTGCTCGTCGTGGTCGAGGTCGGATTGGCTACCCTGGGGCACGGTGTGATGGCGCTGGGCCTGCTGATGGTTGGTTTTTTTGCCGCGTTCAACGTGCTCGAAGCGCTGATTCCGTCGCTCGTATCGCGCATCTCGCCCGCGCAGGCCCGCGGTGCCGCGATCGGGGTGTTCAACACGACGCAGACCCTGGGCCTGTTTTTTGGCGGCCTGCTGGGTGGCGCGGTCGCCGGACGCTACGGTGCGGATGCGGTTTTCGGGCTGTGTGCCGGACTCGCGGCGCTCTGGCTGGCCGCGGCGACCGGCATGCGCGCGATTCCCAGACCCCAGGTCAACGAACACGCCGATCTGACGTTTGCTATTGAATCGGAGGTCGAACTCGCGGGTCTGCGCGAGGCGCTGGGTTGCGTGCGTGGCGTGCGCGAGGTCGAGGTATCCGAGCAGGAGCGGGTCGCGCGCCTTAAAGTAGTGTCGGGCGACTGGGATGAGGGCAGTGTTAGAAAACTCGTAACGGGAGGGCTGTGAGATGGCATCGATCAATAAGGTAATCATCGTCGGCAATCTGGGCGCCGATCCGGAAACGCGCTATATGCCGAGCGGCGACGCGATCACGAACATCCGGGTGGCCACCACCGACCGCTGGAAGGACAAGGCGAGCGGCGATGCCAAGGAGGCGACCGAGTGGCACCGCATCGCATTCTTTGGCCGGCTGGCCGAGGTTTCGGCCGAGTACCTGCGCAAGGGATCGCAGGTCTATGTCGAAGGCAAGCTGCGCACGCGCAAGTGGCAAGACAAGGAAGGCAAGGACCGCTACTCGACCGAAATCGTCGGCGACACCATGCAGATGCTTGGTCGCCGGGAGGGCGGTGGAGAGCCGCGCACCGAGCGTGCCGCCCCTTCCGACGCTGCGCGCAGCGAGACGTCGGCGCCGGCCAAGAAGCCGGCCGGAAAATTCGACGACATGGAGGACGACATTCCATTTTGAGGGGGCTTGATTTGGCCGCTTTCGCCCTCAAATCAGGCGCATAGGAGAACGCGCGCGGGTTATAATCCGCGCCGCTCTAGAGCGGGCAGTAACCGGGAGTGCGCCAGATGCCGATTTACGAGTACCGTTGCGCCGACTGCGGGTTTCAGGACGAGTTCCTGCAAAAGGTCTCGGAGCCGCCGATGACAACCTGTCCGTCGTGCGGCAAGGTCTCGTTGCGCAAGCTTCTGACCACCGCCGGCTTCCAGCTCAAGGGCACCGGCTGGTACGCGACCGATTTCAAACACTCGGGCAGCAAGGCCGCGAAGGCCGAATCGAATTCCGATTCGAAGGTTGAATCGAAGTCCGAATCGAAGGCCGATTCGAAGTCTGATTCGAAGTCTGATTCGAAGGTTGAATCGAAGTCCGAATCGAAGTCCGAATCGAAGTCCGAATCGAAGTCAGAATCGAAATCCGAATCGAAGTCCGAATCGAAGTCCGATTCGAAGTCCGAATCCGCTCCGGCACGCGGACAGGGCGCTGCTCCCGCCGGCGCGACACGCTGAGCGTCGATTAAGCGACCCGCTCGCAATCGCCCGGCGAGCGGCCCTCGCGCCGGGCGTTTTTATTTCCCCGGGTTCCCCACGGATCCACGCACGTGAAGAAGTACCTCATCACCGGACTGCTCATCTGGATCCCGCTCGTCATCACGATCTGGGTGCTCCTGCTCGTGGTCGACACGCTCGATCAGACCTTGCTGCTGCTGCCCGCGGAATGGCGCCCCGAGCAGTGGCTCGGGGTGAAGGTCCGCGGGATGGGGGTTCTGCTTACGATAATCATCGTGTTCGTGACCGGCGTGCTGGCGGCGAACTTCATCGGCCAGCGGCTGGTGAAAATCTGGAACGATTTGCTGCACCGCATCCCCGTCGTGAGCTGGGTCTACTCGGGCGTGAAGCAGGTCTCCGACACGCTGTTCTCCTCGAATAGCGAGGCGTTCCGCAGGGCCGTGCTCGTGCAGTGGCCGCGCCCGGGGATGTGGACCATTGCATTTCTCACCGGGGTCCCGCGCGCCGATGTGGCGAGCCACCTGCAAGGCGACCATGTGAGCATCTACGTGCCGACGACGCCGAACCCGACCGGTGGCTACTTCGTGATGCTGCCGCGCGCCGACGTGATCGAGCTCGAAATGAGCGTCGACACGGCCCTCAGATACATCATTTCGATGGGCGTCGTCGTGCAGAACGGCGAACCCGAAGCTGACGCGGCGCGCAGCTAGCGTCCGCGATCTGCGCAAGGAAAGCACATGCGAACGCACCACTGCGGCGATCTGTCCGCTGCACTGATCGACGAAACGGTCACCCTCGCCGGATGGGTCCATCGCCGCCGTGACCACGGCGGTGTCATCTTTATTGACCTGCGTGATCGCAGTGGCCTGGCACAGGTCGTCTGCGATCCCGATCGGCCCGAGGCGTTCGCCGCGGCCGACCGCGCGCGCACCGAGTACGTACTGAAAATCACGGGCCGGGTGCGCCATCGCCCGGCGGGTTCCGTCAATCCGAACCTGCCCTCGGGAGAGATCGAGGTGTTGGCCCAGGCGGTTGAAGTGCTCAACCCCTCGGTCACCCCGGCGTTCCAGCTAGACGACGAAAACCTGTCTGAGGGTGTGCGGCTCGAACATCGAGTGCTGGATCTGCGGCGCGAGCCAATGCAGCGCAACCTGCGCCTGCGGCATCGGGCGGCGTCGGCTGCACGGCGGTTTCTCGATGCGCAGGGGTTCGTCGACATCGAAACGCCGGTGCTCTACAAATCCACCCCTGAAGGTGCGCGCGAATTCCTCGTGCCTTCCCGGTTGCACGACGGACATTTTTACGCGCTGCCGCAATCGCCGCAGCTGTTCAAGCAGATGCTGATGATCGCGGGCTTCGAACGCTACTACCAGATCGTGAAGTGTTTTCGCGACGAGGACCTGCGCGCCGACCGGCAGCCCGAATTCACGCAGATCGACGTCGAGACGTCCTTCATGGAGGAAGACGCGATCCGCGCCATGATGGAGGCGCTGGTGCGCACGATGTTCCGCGACACGATCGGCGTCGACCTGCCGGATCCGTTTCCCGTGCTGCGCTATGACGATGCGATGCGCGACTACGGCTCGGACAAGCCGGACCTGCGCGTGCCGCTGAAACTCACCGAACTGACCGACGTCATGAAGGACGTCGACTTCAAGGTGTTCTCGGGCCCGGCAAATGCCGCGAACGGACGCGTCGCGGCGCTACGGGTGCCGGGCGGCGGGACGCTGACGCGCGGCGAGATCGACGCCTATACCGAGACCGTGCGCACGCTGGGCGCCAAGGGCCTCGCGTGGATCAAGGTGAACGACCGCGCCGCGGGCGCCGCGGGATTGCAATCGCCGATCGTGAAGAATCTTCACGCGGCCGCACTGGCCGCGATCCTCGAACGCAGCGGCGCCGAGAACGGCGATCTGCTGTTCTTTGGCGCCGACCGCGAGACGATCGTAAACGACACCCTGGGCGTGCTGCGGCAGCGCATCGGCCACGACCGCGGCTTGGCCGAGACCGGCTGGCGGCCGCTCTGGGTCGTCGACTTTCCGATGTTCGAGTTCGACGCAGAATCGAAGAACTGGAAGGCGCGCCATCATCCGTTTACCAGTCCGAAGGACGGGCACGAAGCGTTCATCGAATCGGCGCCGGAGCGCGCCTATGCAAAGGCCTACGACGTCGTGCTGAACGGCTGGGAGATCGGCGGCGGCTCGGTCCGCATACACCGCCAGGAGGTGCAGCAGCAGGTCTTCCGTGCCCTTAAGATTACGCCCGAGGACCAACGCGCGAAGTTCGGTTTTCTGCTCGATGCGCTGCAGTTAGGCGCGCCGCCGCACGGCGGTATCGCGTTCGGCTTCGACCGCATGGTTGCGCTGATGGTGGGCGCCGACGCGATCCGCGACGTGATTGCCTTTCCCAAGACCCAGCGCGGCCAGGATCTGCTGACCGGTGCACCATCGCCGGTGGCGGAGCAGCAGTTGCGGGATCTGCACATCCGACTGCGCAATCCGTCGCCGTCGGCCTGAGGTCAGCCGCGTGAGTCTGCGGCGGTGGCGGCAAGCCGTCCTTGCGCTGCTGGTCGCGATGGTCGCGACGCTCGCCGCCTGCGGTGCTGCGTCCGGGCCGGACGAAATCGCGCGTTCCGCGCTGCCGTCCGAAGCGCGGGAAACCCTCGAGCGCATCGACCACGGCGGGCCGTTTCCCTATAGCAAGGACGGCACGACGTTCCACAATCGCGAGCGGCTGCTGCCGCAGCACGAGCGCAGCTACTATCGCGAGTACACGGTGCGCACACCGGGGCGACGCGACCGGGGCGCACGGCGCATCGTCGTCGGGGCGGGCGGCGAGCGCTACTACACCGACGACCATTACCGAAGCTTCCAGCGGATACGCGAATGACCAGTGGCGCATCGCAGGGCGACCGACTCGGCGCAACACGCTCAGGCGTTTATCGCGCGGTCGACGCGCGCATGGGGCCCGAGGCGCTCGCGGCAGGATTCGATGTCGCGACGATTTCGCTGTCCGGCGTCGCAGGTAAGGACGCGCTGTTCGATCGATTCGCCGCGACACTCGCGTTTCCCGAATGGTTCGGTGCCAACTGGGACGCGCTTCAGGATTGCCTCAGCGACCTGTCTTGGCGCGACGGCGGGGGCCAGCTGCTGGTGATCGACGGGTTTGAAGCGCTGCAAG
>JAQBBQ010000030.1:0-13904 GCA_032125995.1 Betaproteobacteria bacterium
GGGTCTGGTGCCCGAAATGAACGCCCGCCTCCAGCATTTCACGCATGGTGACCGACATGTAAACTCCTCGGAGCGCGGCCACTGATGTCCGCCGCCCCTGCTCAGGGTTATCGACTGCCGCCCGATCGGATCGACGACTCACGCAACCTGCGCACCCTGAACCGTCGAGCGGGGATTTTGACGCGGCCCGGCTCACGCTTCGAGTCCGTTACGAGTCAGCCGGAAATGTTAACATAATCAGTCACAAAGCGGCAAGGCTGCGTTTGTTCTCATCCGTCGCCGGGTGGGCATTTGCGGCCCGATGCCGCTTTCCTTATCCTGCGCGGTTTTCCCAGCCATGGCCGTATCCGTCAAGACGCCCGACGAAATCGAACGCATGCGCACGGCGGGTCGCCTTGCCGCAGAGGTGCTCGATTTCGTTGCGCCATGGGTTATACCCGGCGCGAGTACTGAGGACTTGGATACGCGTTGTCACGACTACATGACGCGGGTCCAGGGGACCGTCCCCGCGCCGCTGAACTACGCGCCGCCCGGCTATAAGCCGTACCCCAAGTCGATCTGTACGTCGGTCAATCACGTTGTCTGTCACGGAATCCCGCGCGAGGATAAGCGTCTCAAATCCGGTGACATCCTCAACATCGACGTCACCGTCATCAAAGATGGCTACCACGGAGATTCGAGCCGGATGTACTTCGTCGGTGAACCGCGCATTCAAGCCCGCCGCCTTGTCGAGGTGACGTATGACTGCATGTGGCGCGGTATCCAGCAGGTTCGCCCCGGCGGGCGGCTTGGCGATATCGGTGCCGCAATCCAGGCGCACGCAGAGGCGCACGGTTTCAGCGTCGTACGCGAATTCTGTGGACACGGCATCGGTCGCCGGTTTCACGAGGAGCCGCAAGTGCTGCATTACGGCAAAGCCGGTACCGGCCTCGGTCTTGAAGCGGGCATGACGTTTACGGTCGAGCCGATGATCAATGCCGGCAAGGCGGGAATCCGCGAGCTTGCCGACGGCTGGACGATTGTTACCAAGGACCACAGCCTCTCGGCGCAGTGGGAACACACGGTGCTGGTTACCGAGCAGGGATTCGAGGTCCTCACGCAGTCGGCGGGCACGCCCCCGCCCTCCGCGGCCGGAACGCGCTAGCGAATGGCCAGCCCGCGGCCAGAAGCAGGCGCTGCCGAGCCCTGGCGGCAGCATCTGCGAGCCGGTCGGGAGCAACTGAAGGCCGCTTATCTACGGCAGCCGTCCCCGCGGAGGATGCTGCGCGGTCATGCGCGCCTCGTCGATCAGGTGCTGCGCGCGCTTTGGGCCGACCTGAATCCCGCACGCGGCGCCGCCTTGGTGGCGACCGGCGGCTATGGTCGCGGGGAGTTGTTTCCGCACTCTGATGTCGACGTGCTGGTACTGCTCGCACGCGCGCCGGACGCAATCGAGCGTGAGCATCTGGAGCGTCTGGTCGGCCTGTTTTGGGACGTTGGCCTCGACGTCGGCCACGGCGTGCGTACCGTCGAGGAGTGTTTGGAAAGCGCCGCCGAGGACATCACCGTGCGTACGACGCTGCTGGAGGCGCGCCTGCTTGCGGGCAGTCGCGTTCGATTCGACCAGCTGCGCACTGCGCTCGCGGAGACGCTCGATCCTGAAGCATTTCTCGATGCCAAGCGGCTCGAACAGGAACAACGCCACGCACGCCATCAGGACACTGCGTTTGCGCTGGAGCCCAACTTGAAGGAAGCGCCGGGCGGACTGCGGGACTTACATGTGATTCAGTGGCTCGGGCGCGCGAGTGGCGTCGGGCCGCGGTGGTCCGACCTCGAACGCCACAAGCTGGTGGATCATGCGGAAGCGATGCAGCTCGCACGGGTCGAACGGCATCTGCAAAACCTGCGCATTCGCCTTCATTATCTGGCCGCACGCCGAGAGGATCGGATCGTGTTTGACCATCAAACCGCGCTGGCCGCAGCGCTTGGGCTGGACGATTCGGCCACCCGCCGGGCGAGCGAACTGATGATGCAGGGGTACTACCGCACGGCGAAAGCCGTGACCCAGCTCAATACCCTGCTGCTGCAGAACTTCGAAGACCGCTTGACGGGAACGCCCGATTCGCACCCGCGTGCAATCAATGAACGCTTCGCGGTGCGCGGCGAACTTCTCGAAGCGACACACAGCGACTTGTTCCAGCACAACCCTCACGCCATTCTTGAAGCGTTCCTGCTGATGCAGCAACACCAGGAATTGCGCGGACTGACTGCGATGACGCTGCGGCAGCTGTGGCGTGCCCGGCATCGCATCGACGCACGGTTTCGGCGTGACACGCTGGCCCGCCTGCTGTTCATCATGCTGCTGCAGCAGCCACAAGGAATCGTGCACGAGTTGCGGCGCATGAATCAATACGGCGTGCTGGGTCGCTATCTGCCGGAATTCGGCCGCATCGTCGGACAGATGCAGCACGATTTATTCCACGTCTACACGGTTGACCAGCACATCCTGATGGTGGTGCGAAATTTGCGGCGTTTCACGATGCCCGAGCTGGCGCACGAATTCCCGCTTTGTACGCAACTGATGAACGGCTTCAGCCGGCACTGGCTGTTATTCATCGCCGCCCTGTACCATGACATTGCCAAAGGCCGCGGGGGTGATCATTCCGTGCTCGGCGCGCGCGACGCGGCGCAATTCTGCCGGCGCCACGGTTTGGCGGCCGAAGACAGCGCGCTCGTCGAGTTCCTGGTCGGGCATCACCTCACCATGTCGACGGTCGCCCAGAAACGCGACGTCTACGACCCCGATGTCGTGCAGGACTTCGCCGACCGCGTCGGTTCCGAGCAGCGACTCATCGCGCTCTATTTGCTGACGGTTGCCGACATCCGCGGAACCAGCCCCAAGGTCTGGAATGCGTGGAAAGCGAAACTGCTCGAAGATCTATTTCGTGCGACGCGCCGCGCGCTCACGGGTGATGCCATCCCGATCGATGCGGTGTTGTCGGAGAAGCAGGGCGAGGCCCTACGCCTGTTGCGCCTGTACGCGCTTCCCGAGCAGGCCAAGGACCGTCTCTGGGGGCAGCTCGACGCGTCCTATTTTCTGCGCCATGACGCACAGGAAATCGCGTGGCAGACGCGCCAGCTATACGCACGCGTCGACGCCGGTGGCACGGTGGTCAAAGCGCGCCTCGCGCCGATCGGCGAAGGACTCCAGGTCATGGTCTACGCACCCGATCGCGAGGCGCTGTTTGCCCACATTTGTGGTTACTTCGATCGCGCGTCGTACAACATTGCCGAAGCCAAGGTACATACCACGCGGCACGGCTATGCGCTTGACACGTTTCTGGTGCTGGGCAGTGGACCCGGATTCCATTACCGCGACATGATTCGCATTCTAGAGAAGGAGCTCGCGGACGAACTCCAACCGAACGTGCCGCTGCCGCCGCCGCGCGGCGGACGGCTCGCGCGCCGCGTGCAGCACTTCCCGGTATCGCCGGTCGTCGACATTCGACCGGACGAGCGTGGCACCTATCAGGTCCTTTCGCTCATTGCGAGCGATCGCCCGGGCCTGCTCTACGCGGTCGCACGCATCCTAGCCGAGCATCACGTCAACTTGCATTCGGCGAAGATCAACACGCTGGGCGATCGGGCAGAGGATGTGTTTCTCGTCTCCGGCGAGACGCTCACCCGCCCGAAGGCGGTCCTGCGCCTAGAACAGGAGCTTTTCCGCACACTGCAGGTTGGGGATCGCAGCCGCTGAGGTCAGGTTTCTGGCGGTAGGTCGGCGTCGGGAAACAAGGCTTCGATGAATCCGAAGCGCGTGAAATCACGGATACGCATTGGATACAGGATGCCGTCGAGATGGTCGCACTCGTGTTGCACAACGCGCGCGTGAAATCCCTCGACCGTGCGCTCGATCGCCTGCCCACGCTCGTCCAGGCCACGATAATGGATGCGGTGGTGGCGCGGAACCCAGCCCCGCAGGCCGGGGACCGATAGGCAGCCTTCCCAACCCGCTTCCATGGCGTCCGAAAGTGCGCTCAGCACCGGATTGATAAGCACGGTCTCGGGTACCGGCTCGACCTCCGGATAGCGTGGATTGCGCTCCACACCGAAGATGACGACGCGCAGCCCGACCCCGATCTGTGGCGCTGCCAGACCGGCGCCATCCAGGCTCGCCATCGTATCGCGCATATCCTGAAGCAGCGCACGCAGTGCTGGTGTATCGAACTCGGTGACGGGTAACGCACGCGCATGTAGGCGCGAATCACCCATCTTCAACACGTCGCGGATCATTGCACGACGAGCGTTTCGATGATTCGGCGCACCCGCGCCATCGCCTGATCGAGCACCACGGCGATGCGGTCGAGCGAAATCGCACGCGCGCTATCGCCGCGCCCCGCTGCCGTATTCGCGACAACCGCGATCGCTGCGTACTGCAGGTCGGTTTCCCGTGCCAGCGCAGCCTCCGGCATTCCGGTCATGCCAACGACGTCCGCGCCGTCACGCTCGAGACGGGTGATCTCGGCCGCTGTCTCCAGGCGGGGCCCCTGCGTTGCTGCATACACACCACCGTCAACGATGGACTCCCCGCAGGCCGCCGCCGCATCCAGAATCCGCCTCCGCTGGCCTGCCGAATACGGCTCGGTAAAGTCGATGTGCGTCACCGGTGCTTGCCCGCCTTCGAAAAACGTCGCCGCACGCCCCCAGGTGTAATCGAGAATCTGATCCGGCACGAGCAGAGTCCCGGGAACCAAATCGGCACGGATACCGCCAACCGAGGCCACCGAGACGATCCGATCAGCGCCAAAGTCCTTCAGCGCCCACAGGTTCGCGCGGTAATTGACCTCGTGCGGCGCGATCGTGTGCCCGTCGCCATGGCGTGCGAGGAAGAGCATCTTGTGGCCCCGGATAGAGCCGACCACCAGCGCAGCCGAGGGCTCGCCATAGGGCGTCCGAGCGACCGTGCGCTGCTCGATTTCGAGGTTCGCCAGCTGCGAAAGCCCACTGCCTCCAATGACAGCCAGCATCAGCCCTGCCTAAGCGCCCGAATCTCCGGGAGATTGCGCCAAAAGCCCTTGGCATCCATCCCGCAGCCGAATACGAAACGGTCTGGAATCGTCAGGCCGACGAAATCCGGTCGCAATGGCTTGGCCTGTTGCAAGCGCTTTTCGACCAGCACCGCACAGGCAAAGCTTGCCGCCCCTTGATCCAGGAGTTGAGCACGGATCGCGGCCATGGTCTGGCCGGCGTCCAGGATGTCGTCGACTACGAGCACATGCCGGTCGTGCACGCGCTGGTCCGGTGCCACATGCCAGGTCACCCCGCCGCCTTGCGTCGCATCGCCGTAGCGCGTCGCATGAATGTAGTCGACATCGAGCGGAAAACGAAGCCGCGGCAGCAATTGTCCCGCAAAGACGACCGCACCCCCCATGACGACAAGCAGCAGCGGATAGGTTTTCGCGAACCGGGACTCGATGTCCGTCGCCAGACGCGCGATCGCCGCCTGCACCTCATTGGCGCTGGCGATCAGGTCGGAGCGTTCGAGAAACGTCCAGGCCCGCTCGAGGTCAGGCATCGCCCTCAAGACGTGAACGTAACGACGTCATCGTCCATCGCCTGCGAAATCGCGTCGGTATCGACCATCACGATTGGTCGCCTAGTGGCCAAGACTGCCCTTTGCGGCGATTCGCCGCAGGAAGAATTCCTGATGGTCCAGTATAGCCGACGGCATGCGTATTCAGTCGCGGCGGTCCCGCAGGTACGCGGCAAACGCATCGCCGATTTCAGGGTGACGCACGCCGAGTTCGACCGCAGCCTGCAGATAGCCGAGCTTGGAGCCGCAGTCGTAGCGCTTTCCCGGCAGGCGGGTCGCCAGCACGCGCTCGTGCGCCAGTAGTCCGGAAATTGCGTCGGTCAACTGAATCTCGCCGCCGCGTCCCGGCTGCGCACTCGCAAGGAGGTCAAAAATCCGGGGCGTCAGGACATAGCGCCCGACGACGGCCAACGTCGATGGGGCTTCGTTCGGTGACGGCTTCTCGACAATGCCCTCGACCTCGGCGAGCCGCGCCGACGGGTCGCGTACGCTGACGATGCCATAGCTTTCGGTTCGCGCTCTGGGCACCTCTTCGACGCCCAGGATACTGCACTGCGCAGACGCATAGGCTTGTGCGAGATGCGCGGTCGCCGGCGGTGTCCCATCGATCAAATCGTCGGCGAGCAATACGGCGAACGGCTCGTCGCCGACAACGGGTTGCGCGCACAACACGGCGTGACCGAGCCCGAGCGGTTCGGCTTGACGGATGTAAATGCACCGGGCGTCACGCGGCAACACGCTGCGCACGGCGTCGAGCAGCGCGTGCTTACCCTGTCGCTCGAGCTCGGTCTCGAGCTCGTAGGCCTTGTCAAAATGGTCTTCGATCGCACGCTTGTTGCGCCCGGTGATGAAGATCATGTCCGTGATCCCGGCGGCTGCCGCTTCTTCCACCGCGTACTGGATCAATGGCTTGTCGACGACCGGGAGCATCTCTTTGGGGCTCGCCTTCGTGACGGGCAAAAATCGGCTGCCAAGCCCGGCGACCGGGAAAACGGCTTTGCGCAGCTTCGTCGTCATGGTTTAAAGCGTCTCAAGCAGGTCTAGAAATTCGTCCTCGCCAAGCACGCTGACGCCCAGCGCCCGCGCGCGGTCGAGCTTGGCGCCGGCGTCGGCGCCAGCCACAACGTAGCGCGTCTTCTTGGAAACCGCGCTGACGACTTTGTGGCCCTTCGCTTCGATCCGTTCACGTGCCTGGTCTCGCGTCATGCGTTCAAGTGTGCCGGTCAAGACGAATGTTTGCACATCCGTGGGCAGGCGGGCTGGGGTCCCCGCGCTCTCGCGCCAGCGTACGCCAGCCGTGCGCAGCTTTTCGATCACGGCGCGGTTGTGCGGCTCCGCAAAGAACTGACGAATGCACCGCGCAACGACCGGCCCGATATCCGGGACCTGGGCGAGCGCATCCTCATCGGCATCCATCAGGCGTTGCAGATTGCCGCAATGGCGTGCGAGGTCGCGCGCCGTGCGCTCGCCTACATTGCGGATCCCAAGCGCAAACACGATACGCTCCAGCGTCGTTTGCTTTGACGCCTCAATCGCGGCGCTCAGCCTGGCCGCAGATTTCTCGGCCATTCGATCGAGGTCAGCCAGCGCTGTCGCCTCGAGCGTGTAGAGATCGGCGGGCGTCCGCACGAGTTCGCGCTCGACGAGCTGGTCAACGATGCGCTCGCCGAGGCCATCAATGTTCATCGCGCGCCGGCCGGCAAAGTGCAGCAACGCCTGTTTGCGCTGTGCCGCGCATACCAGGCCACCACTGCATCGTGCAATCGCCTCGTCCTCTGCGCGCACGACGATTGAGCCACAGACGGGGCACCGCGAGGGCAGCTTGAAGGCGCGAGCATCCGCCAGGCGCTTGTCCAGGCGCACCGAGACCACCTCTGGAATCACGTCGCCTGCGCGCCGCACCACGACCGTATCGCCAACGCGCACATCCTTGCGTTGCAACTCGTCCTCGTTGTGCAGCGTCGCGTTGGTCACCGTGACCCCGCCCACAAACACCGGTTTCAACCGTGCCACAGGCGTCAGCGCACCGGTGCGGCCGACCTGGACCTCGATTGCGAGCACCTCGGTCATTTGCTCTTCGGCTGGATACTTATGCGCAATGGCGAAGCGCGGCGCCCTCGACACGAACCCAAGGCGCCCTTGCCAGTCGAGCCGATTGACCTTGTAGACGACGCCATCGATAGCATAGGGCAGCGCGGCGCGCCGTGCACCGATCTGTTCGTAATACCGCAGCGCCGCGTCGACGCCACGCACCACCTGACGCTCTGCGCAAACTGGGAAACCGAGTGCCTCGAGGCATTCGAGTACTTCGTCATGCGACTTCCATGGTGCTCGACCGGGCGCTTCCGCGGCATAGGCGAAGAAGCGCAATGGGCGTCGCGCCGTCACGCGCGAGTCGAGCTGGCGAAGGCTCCCTGCGGCCGCATTGCGCGCGTTCGCAAACTCCTTTTCTTCCGCCTCGCGCTGACGCGCGTTGAGCGCCTCGAATTCGTCCTTAAACATCAGCACCTCGCCGCGCACCTGCAGTTCCTCGGTCTCCCACCCACGCTCGAGACGCAGCGGAATCGAACGCACGGTACGTAGATTCAGCGTTACATCTTCGCCGATCGTTCCATCGCCGCGCGTCGCGCCCTGGACAAACAGTCCATCTCGATAGGTCAGACTGATTGCCAGGCCGTCGAACTTCGGCTCCACGGCGTAATCGATGACCTCCGTTTCGAGCGCGGCACGAATCCGTCGGTCGAACGCCTCCACGTCCTCCGCGTCGAACGCGTTGCCCAGCGACAGCATCGGTGTCCGATGCGTGACCTGCGCAAAGCCAGACAGCGGCGGTGCACCGACTCGCTGCGTCGGCGAGTCCGCCATGACGAGTTCCGGATACCTGCGCTCGAGTTCTACAAGTTCTCGAAACAATGCGTCGTACTCGGCATCCGTAATCTCCGGACGATCGAGCAGGTAGTAGTGGCGGTTGTGATGCTCGATCGCTGCACGCACCGTCTTGGCGCGCTGCGTGGCGGTGCGAGACGGATGCCTCGATGCTGAGGTCATGAGAACAGGCGCAGCGCGAGCGCACCGCCTGGGGGAAAACCGCGACGTTCAAGGCGCTCGCGCACGACCTCAATTTGGGCGCCAATCGCGCTCAAGGCGTGTTCGTCGAGAATTCTGCCGTTATCGTCCTCCAACGTCCCATCGAGTGCCTTCGTCAGGTCACGCACGAGAAGCACCATCGATTCGTAGCTGCGTTTCAGTTCCGGTGTGCGGGGAACGTCCATCGTGACGGTCAAGCGAAAAACGTCGCCTGCGCCAGTGCCGCCAACGCGTTGGTCCGTCGTAACGCCATAGAGCTCGTTTCCGGACGCGTCGAGCCGGGTCCAGCGACCGTTCCCTTGGCCCGCAAGGCCCTCCCCGTCCAGCGCGGTCTCGACCTTATGCACGCCGCTGTTGCCGGATTGCGGAATGACGACGTGAAATGCAACCTGGATGTCCGCGTCCACGCATTCACGGTCGAGCTCGCGCGCCGCGTCCAAGGCTGGGCGCATCTCCGGCGCCGAGACCGTTGCACCGGTACGCGCGGCGAGGGTTTCGATCTCAGAGCGGAATTCGACTAGTTCACCTTCCCCAGTCACGCCGCTGCGGGAGACCAGTTGCAACGCAGCACGCCAGCGCAGATAGCGCCCAGGCAGGCCTGCGCCGATTCGCCGCCAGCGACTGTCGTCGTCCAACGCAGCCAACAGCACGCGTCGCGCGAACCGTCGCTCAATTCCCTGCCATCCCTCCAGTACAAGGGCAGCCGCGATCGGCGTCTCTGCGCTGAGTTCAATCACATAGTCGAGCCGGCCGTCCGGCAAATCCTCCTCCGGCGGCCCGGCCACGTCATCGTCGCGTCGCGTCACGGCCGGTGCGACAGACGGTTCGCGTCGACCGGACGCCTGCGCGAGGAGCACGTCGGCATGGCGCGACGCGAATGCCTGCTCCGCTTTGTGGCGTACGCTGCGCTCCTGCAGCCGGTTATAGAGCAGGACGCCGACCACTGCGAGCGCACCGACGATCAGGAGACCAAGCTGCAGCTCGCTCATGTCTGCGCCGGTATCTGAAGACGCCGCGCGCGCCCTTAGGCGGCAAGCTCCTCGCGCATGCGGATTGCCTGATCGATGTCCACCGCCACGACACGTGAAACGCCGGACTCCGGCATCGTCACGCCGATCAATTGCTCGGCAAGCTCCATGGTGATCTTGTTGTGACTGATGAACAGGAACTGCGTCTGCTCTGACATGCGTTTCACCAAATCTCCAAAGCGCAGCGTGTTGCTGTCATCGAGTGGCGCATCAACTTCATCCAACAAACAGAACGGGGCCGGGTTCAGTTGGAACAACGAGAATACAAGCGCGATTGCGGTCAACGCCTTTTCGCCGCCTGACAGCAACTGAATCGTGCTGTTGCGCTTGCCGGGCGGCTGCGCCATCACTTGCACGCCGGCGTCAAGAATCTCTTCGCCGGTCATGATCAATTTCGCCTCGCCGCCTGCAAACAACAGAGGGAACAGCGACCCGAAATGCCGATTCACGCTGTCGAAGGTTTCGCGCAGCAGTTCGCGCGTCTCGCGGTCGATACGGCGGATCGCGTCCTCGAGCGTCTGCATCGCCTCCTCGAGATCGGTGAATTGAGCATCGAGAAATTCCTTTCGCGCCGTTCCTGACGAAAGTTCCTCCAATGCGGCGAGATTCACCGCACCCAGTTCCGCGATCGCCTGCGTGAGACGGGTAATTTCACCTTGCAGCGTCGCGGGCCGCGGCGCGGCCTCCGATTCGCGTAACAACAACGCTTCGTCCGCCCGTGCCTCGCTCAGTTGCTGATCGAACTGCTCGGCATTCAAACGCGCGGCCTGCTCCTTCAGCCGCAGCTCCGCCGCGCGGTCGCGCAGTGGTGCAAGGCGGTTCTCAATCTCGAGCCGCTCTTCTTCGAGCGTGCGCAGTACGCCCGCTGCCTGTTCAACCGCATCGCGCGCTCCACCAAGCGTCTTTTCGCAGCCGATACGCACCTCGACCGCAGCATCCAAGGCGTCGCGTACCGGTGGAATGGGGTCGTCCGCAAGCTCGCGCGTCAGCTGCTCGATCTCCGTCATCGCGCGGTCGATCTGCTGGTCGATCACTTTGACCGCGCTATCAGTTTCAGCGATCTTGGACTCGCACTCTCGAGCGCCAAACATCGCATCCTGAACCGCACGCTCGGCCTCCTGAACCGCGCGCCGCTGCGCCACCAGCGCCACTTCTGCGCCGACGTGCGCTTGCCTGACCTGTTCAAGCGCCTGGCGCGTCTCCGTGATGGCGTTTTCGGCAGTCGTCAGCGCGGATTGCACCGCGGCATAGCGCGCTTGTTCCGACGCCGCTTCACCTTCAATTTCCTCAATCTCGCCGCGAATCTGGCTGCTCCGCTCGAGGTAGCGCTGACGCGCCTGCACGAGCTTGAGCAACTCGATCTCCGCATCGTGGCGCGCCCCCTGCGCCGCGGCGCGCCCCGCGCGCGCGCGCTCAAGGCCCGCCTGCCGCTCTCGCAGCAGGGCGTCCACGCGTTCGACCGCGTCGCGCGCCCGGGTGGCTTCGTCCGCGAGCGATTGGCACCTTGGTTCCAGCGCCTCGATTTCCGCTTTTCGCGCGAGTAACCCCGCATCCACCGGATCGGGCGCGTGAAAGCTGACGGTCTGGCGCGTGAATTGATGGCCGTGACGATTCACGAGGACCGCGCCCCGTGGCAGCGATGTGCATTGGTCGACCGACGGCACGCCATCAAAAATGTAGACGCCCACGAACCAGTCGGCGACCGCCCCCGCCAGACCCACCTCGGTCGGGTGCACCCGGGCGGCAAGCGGCTCAAACCCCGGCAGCCGTGTTGGCTCGTCGGTGGTTCCGCCCTGAACGAACACGCTGGCCTTCGACGGCGGCTGGTCGGCCGCCAACGCGTCCACATTCGATAGCGACCTCACCTCCAGCGCGTGCAGCCGCTCCCGGAGGACACCCTCGACAGCCGTTTCCCAGCCGGCATCTATTCGGAGCTTCTGCCACAGCCGCGGCAGCGACACCAGCGCATGTCGCTCAAGCCACTCGCGCAGCGGCACGTTGTCTTCAGTTGCACCTTGGATTTGACGCAAGGTCGCGAGTTGCGCATCCGCACCTGCCGAATCGCGCAACGCAGCCTCCAGTTGATCTTGCGCCCGTGCAAAGCGCTGCTCCTGCTCCGCGCACTCCGCCTGTGCGCGCTCTTCGGCGGTCTGCGCCGCGACGATCGCTTCATTGCCGCGCGCGCATTCGGCCTCGCGCGCGGCGATCGTCTGCAACGCCGGTTGCTCAAGCGCCTGCATCTCGGCGTCGAGTCGCGGGCGGGGCAGCACGCGCGCCGCGCGACTGCGCTCCATGTGCACCAGGTTCGCCTGCTCGAGCGCCCGCGCGCTGTCAGCCTGCATGAGCGTGCTGCGCGCCTCTTGCAGGCGCTCCTGCGCCTGACGGAATGCCTGCTCAGACGCGGGCAACTTTTCAGACTCCGACGCTTGCGTCGCCTGCGTGCCCGCGACCTTTTCCTTGGCGCCCACTGCGCGCGCGGCCCATAGGTGCAGCGCCTGCGTCAGCTGCGAACGCTGATCGCGCCAGCCCGCAAGTTGGACGTTGCGCTCCGTGTGCTGTCGCTCAAGTCGCTGGCGGGTTTCTTCGACATGCCGAAGTTCTGACTCGTGCCGCGCGACGTCAGCGTTGGCCGCGTAGAGCGCGGCCTGCGCGGCATTCAGCGTATCGCCTGCCGCATAATGTGCCGTCCGGCTGGTCTCGACACGTAATTCGACACCCCGTAGGGCTGCGGTCTCCTGGTCGAGATCGCGCACCGCGCGCTCGATTTCCTGCGCGTGGCGCGCCTGTTCCGTCGCGGCGTCGCGCCGACGGAGAAACCAGAGCAGATGCTGCTTGAGCTGGAGTTCCGCCTGATGTTGCTGGTAACGGCTCGCAACCTGTGCCTGGGCTTCGAGTTTTTCGATCTGCGTGCCCAGTTCATGCCGAATGTCGTTAACCCGCGCAAGGTTGTCGCGCGTATCCGCAAGACGATGCTCGGTCTCGCGGCGGCGTTCCTTGTATTTCGAGATGCCGGCGGCCTCCTCGAGAAACACCCGCAGCTCGTCGGGTCGAGCGTCGATCACGCGCGAGATCATGCCCTGCTCGATGATGGCGTACGCGCGCGGGCCGAGGCCAGTGCCAAGGAAGATGTCGGTGATGTCGCGGCGGCGCACGTGCTGGCCGTTGATGTAGTACGACGACTCGCCGTCGCGCTGCAGCACCCCGCTTCACCGAAATCTCGGCGTACTGCGACCACTGGCCGCCGGCGCGCCCGAGCGTATTGTCGAATATCAGCTCCACGCTCGCCCGCGCCAGCGGCTTGCGGTTGCCGGAGCCGTTGAAGATCACGTCCTGCATGGAGTCGCCGCGCAGCGCCGAGGCGCGCGACTCCCCCAGCACCCAGCGCACGGCGTCGATCACGTTCGACTTGCCACAGCCGTTGGGCCCGACAATCCCCACCAGCTGGCCAGGGAAGTGGATCGAGGTCGGGTCGACGAAGGACTTGAAGCCTGAGAGGCGGATTTGGTTGAGTCGCACGCAGCGTGTTCTCGTTTTGAAAATGATACCATCTGCGCGCTCGCAATTTGCCGCGCAGCAATGCGTTTTCGATGCCCTCGCGTCCCAGCAAGCGCCTGCAGACTTTCCGCAACCCGTCGCCGGACCGCGATTACCGCATCCGCATGGAGATGCCGGAATTCACCTGCCTGTGCCCGCTCACGGGGCAGCCGGACTTCGCGCAACTGGAGCTCGAGTACGTGCCCGACCGGCTGTGCGTGGAGTTGAAGTCGCTCAAGCTCTACGTCTGGTCGTTCCGCAACCAAGGCGCCTTCCACGAGGCGGTGACCAACCGCATTCTCGACGACCTGGTGCACGCCACCCGGCCGCGCTTCATGCGGCTCACAGCCCGCTTCAACGTGCGCGGCGGCATCGCCACCGCCATCGTCGCCGAACACCGCAAGCGCGGCTGGAAAGCCGTCGTTTGAATCCGCTCCTTGAGCGCCTGCAGCCCTATCCATTCGAGCGCCTGCGCACCCTGCTCGCCGGAGTGACGCCGAATTCGGCGCTGCGGCCGATCAACCTGTCGATCGGGGAACCGAAGCACCCGACGCCCGAACTGGTGAAGGCCGCGCTTGCCGCATCGCTGGATGCCTTGTCGGCGTACCCGGCGACGGCCGGCTCCGCGCCATTGCGCGAGGCGATTGCCGCCTGGCTCGTGCGCCGCCACGCCCTGAAGGCGG
>JAQBBQ010000031.1:0-40058 GCA_032125995.1 Betaproteobacteria bacterium
GTAGAGGTTGTAGAGATCCTTGCGTAGCGCGTAGCCGGGATCGAGCGGCCAGGCCGCGTTGTAGGCGGCATAGAACGCGGGTGGAAATCCGCCAAACAGTTCTGTCATCGCGAGGTCGGCCTCGCGGTCGCCGTAGTACACCGCGGGATCGTAGAGCACCGGTCCGGCGGGCGTAAATCCGACGTTGCCGTGCCACAGATCACCGTGCAGGAGTGAAGGTGGCGGGCGGTGCTCTGCGAGCAGGCAGCGCAATGCGTCCGCATCGAACGCAAAGCCGGCGCGCGCTGCCTGGGGTGCGAGTCGTTTCTCGAACCAGAACCTAGACCAGTCGTCGCACCAGCCGTTCGCCTGCGGCGCGAGGCCGATCCAATTGTCCGCTGCCCAGCCGAACCGCGGTGGCGTATTGGATGTGCGGTGGAGCGCGGCGAGGGCCCGTGCAAGCGCCGGCCAGTCCGGGCGCCCAGCCAGGTCGAGTCGCTGCATTTCGATGAAGGCCTCGGCCGATCGCTCGCCGACCGCGATCACGCGGGGTACCCGGGCGCCCGCAGCCGCGAGTGCCGCAAGGCCTTCGGCTTCCGCGTGGTACATCGGCGCATGCGTCGCTGGGCCGCGCTTGACGAAGCTCACCGGGTCACCGACTCACCAACGCACCAACGCACCAACTCAACATTCCGACCCGACGCGCCGCGGTCAGACGCCGGAGAGGCGCAGGTTGGCCATCGATAGCCGCTCGACGAGGATCTCCATGAAGGCACGGTCGAACTTGTGCCGACAACTCTCGCTGGCCTGCGCGAGCATCTGGGTCGGCACCGTAATGATCTTTGCATTCGAGGCGACGATGACGTCGGCCACGCGCAAGCGTGCGGTCTTCGACAGATAGGCCATTTCGCCGAACGGTTCGCCGGGTTTCAGGATGTTAAGCAGCTTGCCTTTCTTGGTGACCTTGATCTGGCCCTCGGCGAGGATGCAGAAGTTGGTTCCGGTGTCGCCTTCCCGCATCAGCGACTCCCCCGCCGCGGCAGCGCGCCAACTCGAGATACGGGCCACCTCCCAGAGCTCCGCATCCGAGAAATTCTCGAAGAAGGGAAGCTTGCGCAGGGTCTCGAACTTGTCCGAGTCGGAAAACGCCTGCGTCTGCGCCAACAGCGGTTCGGAACGGAAGACCTCGGCAAGCTCAAGCGAAAACTGTTCCCACTGCGCATAGCGCTCGTCGAGGTTCTTGGCCATCGCGCGGCGGACGATTTCGTCGATGGCTTTCGGGATCTCCGGCCGATACGCGGAGGGTGGCGAGGGTTCGACATTGGTGATCTGGTAGATCAGGCTGAAGTTGTTGGAGGCCTGAAACGGTAGCCGGCCGCTCAGCAGGTGGTACATCACGACCCCCATCGAGTAGATGTCGGTCTGATGCGTGAGCGACTGCTCCTTGACCTGCTCGGGCGACATATACGCCGGCGAGCCGATCGCAGAAATCTGCGTGGTATCGCCGGCGGCAATGAGTGCGGCGCCGAAATCCGTGATCTTGACGTCGGTTTCACCCGTGTGCAGGATATTCGCGGGCTTGATGTCACGATGCGTGACCCCCATGCGCTGTGCGAATTCAAGTGCGCGTGAGCATTTGAACGCGATTTCGACCACGCGATCGATCGGCAACAGGCTATCGGATCGGCAGAACTGCTCGAGCGTGCCGCCGTCGACGTACTCCATGACGATGTAATGCAGGTTCGGGTCGGAGACCGCGTCGTAGATCTCGCAGATGTGCGGGTGCTGCAGCTTGCCCGCGAGCGAAGCCTCGGTGACGAAGAGCTTGCGGAACAACTTGCCGCGCTCCGGGTCCTCAAAGGCGTCCGAAAACACGACCTTCACCGCGACCTCGCGGTTTCTAAAGGGGTCGTCGCACAGGTAAACCTCGCTCGTCGCGCCTTCGCCGAGCCGGCGCTTGACCGGATACTTGCCGATCCGTTCGGGCGTTGTCTTCGTCTCGTTCACAACCCGTCAGGCGCGCGCGCGGAGCCGGCGGCGCGCGCGCGCGGCGGCTGCCTTGACCCGCGCGGGTGAGGTGCCGCCGCGATGGCGTCGCGCCGCGACCGAGCCCTCGGGGGTGAGGACGCGAGCGACGTCCGCGCGAATCGCCTTCGAGAAGCGCTGCAGCTCGCGCAGCGGCAGATCCGCGAGGTCGCGTTGTTTGGCCTCGGCGTGGCGCACGGCGAGCGCCACCGCCTCGTGTGCGTCGCGAAACGGCACGCCTTTACGCACAAGATAGTCGGCGAGATCGGTCGCGGTTGCGTAGCCTCCGCCCAGCGCCGCCCGCATCGCCCCGGGCACCGCCTCGAGGCCGGTGACGAGCGCGGCGAACACCGTCAGCGCGTCGCGCAGCGTGTCGACCGCGTCGAACACCGGCTCCTTGTCTTCCTGATTGTCCTTGTTGTAGGCGAGCGGTTGGCCTTTCATCAGGGTGAGTAGCGCGACCAGATCGCCGAACACCCGGCCGGTCTTTCCGCGCACCAGCTCGGGTACGTCCGGGTTTTTCTTCTGCGGCATGATCGACGAACCGGTGCAGAACCGGTCGGGCAGGCGCACGAAGCCGAAGCGCGGGTTGGTCCACAGGACAAGCTCTTCTGACAGGCGCGACAGATGAACCATGATGATCGATGCGCAGGCGCAGAATTCGATCGCAAAGTCCCGATCAGAGACCGCGTCGAGCGAGTTGTCGCAGAGGCCGTCGAATCCGAGCGCCTTCGCCACGTGCATGCGGTCGATCGGGAACGTGGTGCCGGCCAGCGCCGCGGCACCGAGCGGTAGCTGGTTGACCCGCGCGCGACAGGCCGCCAGGCGGGCACGATCGCGCAGCAGCATCTCGACGTAGGCCAGGAGGTGGTGCCCGAAGGTGACTGGCTGCGCGACTTGCAGATGCGTGAACCCCGGCATCACGGTCGCCGCGTGGCGCTCCGCCTGCGCGATCAGCGCGCGCGCGAGCTGTGCGAGGCACTGCTGTATGCCGTCGATTTCTCCGCGCAGCCAAAGCCGCAGATCGGTGGCAACCTGGTCATTGCGGGAGCGCGCCGTATGCAGGCGTTTGCCGGGGTCGCCCACCAACGCGGTGAGGCGCCGCTCGATGTTCAGATGTACGTCCTCGGCGTCGATCGACCAATCGAATCGTCCGCTGGCGATCTCGCGACGAATTCGCGCCAAGCCACGCTCGATGGCGGCGAGGTCCTTGCGTGAAACGATGCGTTGCGCCGCGAGCATGCGCGCATGCGCGAGCGACGCCTCGATGTCGACGAAGGCGAGACGGCGGTCGAAGGACACCGATGCCGTAAAGCGCTTGACCAGCGCGTCGACCGGCTCGGAGAATCGGCCGGACCACGCGCCCGTGGTGCGGGACTTGCGGCGGCCTGCGCGATGCGGCGTGCGACCCGCTTGGGGCGGCCGCTTGGAAGCGCTACGAGCCATGGGGCATACTGGGTGCGCGCGGAGACGCAGCTTCGAAAATCGTCGCGCCGGTCCTCTCTAAAGAACGCGGCAGGTGTGTGGCAAGTATAAATCAATTCGCACTTTCGGACGCGATGCCGGACTTTCGCAATCTTGGCGTGATCGCGCGCGTGCTCGTCGGGGTCAACCTGCTCGCACTGGGCGCGGTGCTCGCCGCCGCACCAGGCTGGAACGATCTGCTCGAGCGGCTCGTGCGTGCGGCGGGATTCGTCGAACCGGTTCTCCTCGCGAGCGTGCTCGTTCTTGCTGCGCTGTCGCCTGCGCTTAGCCGCCTCGGGTTTGTCGGCGGTGCCTGCGCCGTGCTGGTCATCGTATCCGCGGTCACCACGCTTGCCCACGTCGCCGTCGCGAGCGCGCAGGGCAATGTGGTGGACGCAGATCTCGCGCAGCCGATTCTGCTGGCCGGGCTCGCGGCGATCACCCTCCTGGGCTACCTGCGGCTGGCGGCGAAGGCCTATTCGCCTGCCCTTGCGGAAGCGCGGCTGCAGGCGTTGCAGGCACGCATCCGGCCGCATTTCCTCTTCAACAGCCTAAACGCGGTGCTGTCGTTGATCCGGCGCGATCCCGCACGCGCGGAGCGCGCGCTGGAAGATCTGGCGGATCTTTTTCGTACCCTGATGTCGGATGCGCGGACATTCGTGCATCTGGCCGATGAGATCGCGCTGCTGGAGCGCTACGCGAGCCTGGAGCAGCTCCGTCTCGGCGATCGCCTGCGCATGATCTGGGAGCTCGACGCCGCGCCGTCGGACGCGATCCTCCCGCCGCTCCTGCTCCAGCCGCTGCTCGAGAACGCCATCTATCATGGCGTCGAACCGTCGACCGAGCCCGCCGAGGTGGTGGTGCGCATTGCGCAACGCGGCGATCGCTTGCATGTGCACATTGACAATCCCTATTCGGATCGGCATCGGCACCACGCCGGCAATCGCATGGCGATCGAAAACATTCGCGAGCGACTCATGCTGTTCTTCGATGCCGAGGCGCGGCTCGAGGCGCGCATCGAGGGCAATCGATATCATGCCGAAGTCGAGATGCCGTACCGGCCGGCGCCGTCGCCGCCGCGCGGCGCCGAGGGCGGCATGACGCGAGGGGAGTGAAGGTTGCTGCGCGTGTTCATCGCAGACGACGAGGCGCCGGCGCGTGCCCGGCTGCGCGAGTTGTTGCAAGACATCATGGAGCAGACGCCGACCCTGGTCGTCGGCGAGGCGCGCAACGGTGTCGAGACCATCGAGCGCCTGCCGCAAAGCGGCGCCGAGATTCTCTTGCTTGATATCGAGATGCCCGGCATGCAGGGACTCGAAGTCGCCCGGCATCTGGCTCGGCTGTCCGACGCGCCGGCAGTGATTTTCGTCACTGCACATGACCGCCACGCGGTCGATGCCTTCGAACTCAACGCGCTCGATTACCTGCTCAAGCCCGTGCGCGCGGCGCGTCTCGCGGCAGCGCTCAAGCGTGCCACCGCGATGGGTGCACCGTCGTCCCAGCTGCTCGAGAGCGCGGCGGCGCAGGTGCGCCAGGAAGATGGGCGCGGACGCAGCCATTTTTCGCTCGCCGAGCGCAATCGTATCGTCCTCGTGCCCGTCGCCGATGTGATCTATCTCAAGGCCGAGCAGAAGTACGTCACGCTGCGCACGCGCGAGCGCGAGCACCTGATCGACGAAGCGCTGACATCGCTCGAGGACGAATTTGGCGAAACGTTCGTGCGCATACACCGCAACTGCATCGTGGCCAAGGACGCGGTGCGCGGGTTCGAACGCGCACCGACACCGGAGGATGAGGAGGCGCGCTGGCTCGTGGTGCTCGAGGGCGTGCCAGAGCGCTTGCCGGTCAGCCGGCGGCAATGGGGGTTGCTGCGCGCGCTGGTCGCGCGGAAGTGATCCCCGCCGCGCCTCAGCGCGCGGGTGGCGCTAGCCGAGCGCGGGCCTGTTCGATTCGCCGATCGAGGGTGCTCTGGTAAAAGTCGGGCAGCGTCAGACCGATGAGGCGCTCGGCGAGCGCCTCGCCGCGGGCGCCGACAAAGGCGACAACCGGCACGACGTGCACGCCCTGCAGTTGCGCGAAAGCACCGTGCGTCGTGTGCCGGCCCGAAAAGTCGACGAGCGGGGCGTCGCTGGTGATGTCCACTTCGACGATGCGCAGCGTGCTGCGCGTCGCCGGATTGCTGCCCATCGGTTCGAGATAGTCGCGGCGCGCCTCGTCACAGTAGGGGCAGCCGGGTTGGCTGAAGAACACAAGGAGTGGAACGCGCGCGCCGGCGGCGTGGTGCGCGGATTGGGCAAGGTTCTGCGCCCTGTCGATCGACTGCGCAGCCGCCGTGTACGCAAGCGCGCATGCTAATATCGTTGCGCAAAGACGCAGCGCAATTCCGCCTATAGCGCCAGCGGTTCGCCCAGCCATCCCTATGGAATCCTCCGTTTCGCGCCCGGTCGAGCGCGTCGTCATTGCGACGCGCCGCAGTCGCCTCGCGTTGTGGCAGGCTGAACACGTTAAGCACAGACTCGAAGCATTGTATCCCCGCATCACGGTCGATCTGCTGCCGCTTTCGACGCAAGGCGACGAACTGCTCGAGGCGCGGCTCGACAAGGTCGGCGGCAAGGGGCTCTTCGTCAAGGAACTGGAGACCGCACTTGCCGAGGGACGCGCCGACCTCGCGGTGCACTCGATGAAGGACGTTCCTGCGGTGTTGCCGCCTGGATTCATGCTTGCCGCGATTCTGGCGCGCGAGGACCCGCGCGATGCACTGGTTTCCAATCGATTTACGTCGCTCGATGCGCTCCCCGCGAACGGCGTACTCGGCACCTCGAGCCTGCGCCGCGCGGCGCAGATCGCAGAGCGCTTCCCCGGACTCCGAATTGAGGCCTTGCGTGGAAACGTCGAAACCCGCCTCGCCAAGCTCGACCGCGGCGAGTACGACGCGATCGTGCTCGCCGCGGCCGGCCTGAAGCGGCTCGGTCTCGAAGGGCGTATTCGGGCCCTGCTCGAACCCGCGGCGAGCCTGCCGGCGGCAGGGCAGGGTGCGCTCGGTATTGAGTGCATTGCCGCGCGCACGGAGATCGATCGACTGGTCGCGCCGCTGCGCGACGCGGACACCGACGCCTGCGTGCGCGCCGAGCGTGCCGTGAGCCGCGCGCTCGGCGGAAACTGTGCCGTCCCACTCGGCGCGTTCGCGCAGGTCATCGGCGGCCGCCTGCAGTTGCAGGCGATCGTCGCAGCGCCTGACGGGCGGCGCGTGGCACGCGCGCAGGACGAGGGCGCGACCGATGCCCCGGAGTCTCTCGGCGAACAGGTGGCGGCCCTGCTTCGCGCGCAGGGTGCTGCGGAGATCCTCGCCGCACTGCAGGTGATCGGGTAAGCGCGCGTGGAGAGCCGGCCCGCTGCCGACCTGCCTGCGCAACCGCTTGCCGGCCGCGGAATCGTCGTCACCCGGCCGCGCGAACAGGCCGACCGGCTTGCAGCCCTCATCGAGCACGCCGGCGGCATCGCGCATCTTTTGCCGGCAATCGAAATCGAGGATGTCCAGGAGCTCGAGCCGATTCTCGCGCTGATCGACGGGCTCGAGCGCTTCGATCTGGCGATTTTCATCAGCCCGAGCGCGGTCGCGAAGGCGATGAATCTGATCGGGCACCGGCGTGGCGACCGCGTGTGGCCGCGCGGCCTGCGGATTGCAGCCATCGGACGCGGTAGCCGGCGCGCGCTTGAACAGCACGGCTTCGACGCAGTCATCGCCCCGTCGGCGCACGCCGACAGCGAAGCCCTGCTCGCGCTGGCGGAAATGGCGTCGGTGGCCGGTTGGCGGATTGTGATCTTCCGGGGCGAAGGCGGCCGCGACCTGCTCGGGGACACCCTGCGTGCGCGGGGCGCAGACGTGGTTTATGCTGAATGCTACCGGCGTACGCGCCCGCGCGACGACTGTGCGCCGTTGCTGGCGGCCTGGGCAGGCGGTGCGGTTCATGCCGTGACGGTGAGCTCCGGCGAAGGACTTTCGAATCTCCACGCCATGCTGGGCACGCCGGGTCAGCAGTGGCTGCGCGGGACGCCGCTATTCGTGCCGCATGCGCGGCACCTGCAGGCGGCCGAGCAGCTCGGGATTCGTGAGGTTGTCGTTGCCGGTGCGGCGGACGAAGACGTGACCGCGGCGTTGGTTGCATACTTCGCCGCCGCGAAGTAAAAAAGGACGAGCCATGACAGCGAGCGACAGCAAGGACCCGCGGCCGGACGAAGACACCCGGCCGGGCGAGGCGGCGGCGGACGATCAACTGCCCGAGGCGGCGGCGTCCACGGCCGAACCGCCACCGTTGGAGGCGTCGGCGGCGTCGCAAGACGCGGCCGCGCGCCCCAGGCCTCGGTCGTCGCGTGGCGCCTGGTTTGCCGGGTTGCTGGCGGTGATCGCGGCCGGTCTGGCTGCCGGCGTCTGGTTCGACGCGCGCAAGCGCATCGACGCGACCACGCAAGCGCTTGCCCAGCGCTTGGATGCAATCGAGGCGCAGCAGCGCCAGGTGCGTGCGCTTGCGCAGGAAGCGCAGCAAGGCGCGCAATCACTGAACAAGCAGCTTTCGACGCTCGAAGTGCGCATTGCGGACGCCCAGGGACAGCGGCAGGCGATCGAGGCACTGTATGAGGAACTGTCTCGCAATCGCAATGAATGGCGGGTCGCAGAGGTTGCGCAGATGGTCGACATCGCCGTGCAGCAGCTCGATCTCGCGGGCAATGTGCGCGGCGCATTACTTGCACTACAGCTCGCTGAATCGCGCATCGCGCGCGCGAGCGATGCGGCGTTTGCGCCGCTGCGCACGGCGCTCGCGCGCGATATCGAGCAGTTGAAGGCGTTGCCGGCCTTCGATCCGGGTGCCCTGGGTCAGCGCATCGAGCGGCTCGCGGTCAGCGTCGAGGCGCTGCCGCTCGCATTCGATGAGCGGGACGCGCGGGCGCGCGCGGCACAAAGCGACGCGCCGGCGCGGGACGGCGACGCGTGGTACGCCCGCCTCGGCGCCGAGGTCTGGGGCGAACTCAAGCAACTCGTCGTGGTACGTCGCGTCGACGCCCCGGATCCGCCGCTGCTCGCGCCGACGCAGGCGTATTTCCTGCGCGAGAACCTTCGCCTGCGCCTGCTGAGTGCGCGGCTCGCGCTTCTCACGCGCGACGCGCGCGCGTACAGCAACGACCTGCAGGTGGCGCAGGCATGGGTCAAGCGCTACTTCGACCCCCGCTCCACGCGGACGACCGAGGTGCTCGCGCAGCTTGCGCAACTCGCCGCCACGCCAATCGTCGTCGAGCTGCCGTCAATCGCGGGCAGCGTGAATGCCGTGCGCGCGCTGGATGCGCGCGGCGGCCGCCGATCGTGACCGTGGGCGCGATCATGATCACATCCGGCCTGCGGCGATGAGCGGGCTGTTCTGGCTGCTCGTCGTATTCGCAGCGGCGATCGCGCTCGCGCTGATCGGCCGATCCGAAACCGGCTACGTCCTGTTCATCTATCCGCCCTACCGCGTCGAGATCTCGCTGGTGCTGTTCGCCATCGTTGCGCTGGGCGGTTTTGCGCTCCTGTATTTTGCTTCCCGCCTCGCGCACCAGGTGTTCGCCCTTCCGGTGCGCGTGCGCGCCTACCGCGCCCGCCGTCGCCAGGGGCGTGCCCAGGGCGCGCTGATCGCGTCGCTGCAGGCGTATTTCGAAGGCCGCTATGCGCGCGCGGAGAAGGACGCGGCGCGCGCGTATGCGGGCGGCTCCGCGCCGGGGCTGGCAGCGCTCATCGGTGCGCGCGCAGCGCATCGTCTGCGCGATTTCGACGCGCGGGACCGTTGGCTCGATCGTGCGGACGGCGCGGGTGATGCGGTGCGCGTTGCGCGCACGCTCACACGAGCAGAACTCGCGCTCGAGGAGCGCGATTTTGAGTCGGCGCGCGACATCTTGCGCGGCCTGCCGTCTGCGGAGTCCAAGGGGGCAGTCGGCCAGCATCTGCTGCTGCGCGCCGAACGTGGCGTCGGCAACTGGGAGGCGGTGGAGCGCATGGCGACGCAACTCGCCAAACAGGACGCAATCTCGCCGGCGTTCGCGGAGGAGGCACGCATCCAGGCGGCGGTCGAACTGCTCAAGCGCGACGCCGGTGAGCGCAAGACGCTCGAGGCGCGCTGGCGCGGCCTGTCCGAGCGCGAGCGGACCCATCCGCGCGTTGCCGAGGCGGCGGCGCGCCGCGCGACAGGACTCGGCGCGACCGCGCTTGCGCGCGAGATTGTCGAGAAAAGCCTGGCCCAGGAATGGAGCCATACGCTGGTGCTTGCCTATGGCGACGTGCCGGCGCTCGAGCCTGCAGAACACATTGCGGAGGCGCGCGCACGCATCGAACGCGCCGAGCGCTGGCTGCACGAGCGGCCCGAAGATCCGTCGCTGCTCGCGACACTCGGCCGCCTGTGCGTGCACGCCGAACTCTGGGGCAAGGCGCAAAGCTACCTCGAGGCGAGCCTGTCGCTCGAGGAAAGCCGCGCTGCGCATCTCGACCTGGCGCGGCTCTCGGAGCGCCTGGAGCGCGAGGCGGACGCCCAGCGCCACTATCGGCGCGCCGCCGAGCTCGCGTAGACCGCGCCCGCGCGGCGGTTAGGACCGCGCTCGCGCGGTGAGACGCCTAGACGCGCCTAGACCCAGTCGCGCGGCGGTAGAAAATCGCTGTAAAGACGCGCTTCGGGGGTTCCTGGTTCGGGTGCCCAGGCATAGCGCCAGGACACGCGCGGCGGCAGCGACATCAGGATCGACTCGGTGCGACCGCCTGATTGCAGGCCGAACAGCGTTCCGCGGTCATACACCAGGTTGAACTCGACGTAACGTCCGCGCCGATAGGCTTGGAAGTTGCGCTCGCGTTCGCCGTAGGCGTGATCGCGGCGGCGCTCGAGAATGGGACCGTAGGCGGGGACAAAGTGATCGCCCACCGCGCGCACGAGCGCAAAGCAGGTCTCGAAACCGTCCGCGGAGAGGTCGTCGAAAAAAATTCCGCCGACCCCGCGCGCCTCGCCGCGATGCTTGAGAACGAAGTACTCGTCGCACCAGCGCTTGTAGCGCGGATAGCGCTCGGCGCCGAAGGGTTCCAACGCACGCTTGCAGGTCGCATGGAAGTGCCGTGCATCGTCTTCGAAGCCGTAGCTGGGCGTCAGATCCATGCCGCCGCCAAACCACCAGGCGGGTGCTTCGGTACTGCCCTCGGCTGCGTGGGCGACGAAGAAGCGCACGTTCATGTGCGCGGTCGGGCAATACGGATTGCGCGGGTGGAGAACGAGCGAAACGCCCATCGCGTCGAAGCTGCGACCGGCAAGCGCCGGCCGCGCGGCGCTTGCCGAAGGCGGCAGGCCGGTTCCGCTCACGCGCGAGAAATTCACCCCGCCGCGCTCGAACAACTGGCCTTCCTCGAGCACGCGCGTGACGCCGCCGCCGCCCTCGGCGCGGGTCCAGCGGTCGGCCAGAAACTGCGTTCCATCGAGCGCTTCGAGTGCGGCAACGATGCGCGCCTGAAGGTCGACGAAATAGGCATCGACGCTTGCGACGTCGGGGTGCGTGGGCTGTGCCATCGGCATGCGGATCGACGCTCTGTGAGGGCGGGTTGCGTTAACGCGACCGGCGTCCTAGGGACTGTTCGCGCGCAGGCCGCGGTGCCCGATGTCGCGCCGGTACTGCATGCCGTCGAAGCGGATGCCTTCGACCGCCGCATAGGCGCGCTGGCGCGCAACGCGCAGCGAATCGCCAAGCGCGGTGACGCACAGTACCCGCCCGCCGCTGGTGACCAGATGCCCGCCGTCGAGACGCGATCCGGCGTGGAACACGCGGCACTGCTCGGTCGGCGGTGACAGGCCTTCGATGCGATCGCCTGCCACCGGATGCTCGGGGTAGCCGCGCGCCGCGAGCACGACGCCGAGCGCCGAGCGCCGGTCCCACTCGGCGTGCGCGTTTTGCACGTCGCCCTCGAGTGCAGCGTCGATCAGTGTCAGAAGATCCGACTTCAAGCGCAACAGGATCGGCTGCGCTTCCGGGTCGCCGAGCCGGCAGTTGTATTCGAGCGTGCGCAGATTGCCTTGCGCGTCGATCATGAGGCCGGCGTAGAGGAATCCGACGTAAGGCAGACCATCTTGCGCCATGCCCTGCATCGTCGGCTGGATGATTTCGCGCATTACGCGTGCGTGGAGTTCGGGCGTGACCACGGGTGCCGGCGAGTACGCACCCATGCCGCCGGTGTTGGGGCCCAGATCATCGTCCCGCAGGCGTTTGTGGTCCTGGCTCGTGGCGAGCGCAAGCGCGTGGTGGCCGTCGCACATGACGATGAAGCTCGCTTCCTCGCCGACGAGACATTCCTCGATCACGACCCGCGCGCCCGCGTCGCCCACGCTGGGCGCGAGGTGCAGGGCGTCGATCGCATCGTTCGCCTGCGCGACCGTGGTTGCGACGACCACGCCCTTGCCCGCGGCGAGCCCGTCCGCCTTGACCACGATGGGCGCACCCTGCTGCGCGACATAGGCCTTGGCCTCCGCAGCCCGCTCGAAGGTGGCGTAGCGCGCAGTCGGAATGCCATGCCGCACCATGAAGCGCTTGGCGAAGTCCTTTGAGCTTTCGAGCTGTGCGGCTGCACGCGTTGGGCCGAAGATCCGCAGCCCGGCGTCACGAAATGCGTCGACGACGCCCTCGGCAAGCGGGGCCTCGGGTCCGACCACCGTGAGCTGAATGCCTTCCTTGCGTGCGAAGGCGATGCGTTCGTCGTTCGAATCGAGCGCGACATTCTCCAGGCCCGGCTCGCGCGCGGTGCCGCCGTTGCCCGGTGCGACGAACACCATCTGCACGCGCGGACTTTGTGCAAGCTTCCACGCCAGCGCGTGCTCACGCCCGCCCGATCCAATCACCAGGAGCTTCATGATCGCCTTGCCCCGCAGTTGCGGCGTTGCTTGTTCTGAAAGGTGGGCATTGCGCCGCCGCGCTGACGCGGCGGCGCAATGCATCGTTGTTCCTAATGTCGGAAGTGACGCATGCCGGTGAAGACCATCGCGACCCCGCGCTCGTCGGCGGCGGCGATCACCTCGTCGTCGCGTACGCTGCCGCCGGGTTGGATCACCGCAATCGCGCCGGCGTCTACGACGACGTCGAGCCCGTCGCGAAACGGGAAGAAGGCATCCGATGCGACGACCGAGCCCGCGAGTGAAAGCCCCGCGTTCTGGGCCTTGATCGAAGCGATGCGCGCGCTATCGACGCGACTCATCTGTCCCGCGCCCACGCCGAGCGTCGTGCCATCGCCGCAGAACACGATGGCATTCGACTTGACGTGCTTCGCCACGCGCCAGGCGAACAGCAGGTCCACCCACTGTGCCTCGGTGGGAGATTTCCGGGTCACCACCTTGATGTCTTCGCGCGCGACGAGTTTCGCGTCGCTGCTCTGTACCAGCAGGCCGCCGCCGACGCGCTTGTAGTCGTGGGCCTGCACCGCGTGCGAGATCGGCACTTCGAGCACGCGCAGATTTTGTTTTCCACCAAGGAATTCCCGCGCCTCGGGTTCGACGCGCGGGGCATGATGACTTCGGCGAACTGCTGGCCGATCGCTTCTGCGGTCGCCCGGTCGAGCGCACGGTTGAACGCGAGAATCCCGCCGAAGGCCGATACCGGATCTGTTTTGAATGCCTTCTGATAGGCCCCGAGCAGGTTCGCGCCGACTGCGGCACCACAGGGATTGGCGTGCTTGATGATGACGCAGGCCGGTTCCGCGAAGCTTTTCACGGCTTCCCAGGCGGCGTCGGCATCGGCGACGTTGTTGTAGGACAGTGCCTTGCCCTGCAGCTGGCGGTAGCCGGCGAGGCTGCCCTCGGCCAGGCGCGCGTCGCGATAGAACGCAGCGCTCTGATGCGGATTCTCGCCGTAGCGCATCGCCTGCAGTTTGTGGAACTGGAGGCTCAGCACCTCCGGGTACTCACCGCGCTGACCCTTGGCGTCGAGCGCGAACAGGTAATTTGCGATCGCCCCATCGTAGGCTGCGGTGTGCGCGAACACCTTCTTTGCCAGTTCGAGCCGCGTGGCGTCCGCTACGGTCCCACTGCTACGCAGCGCGTCGATCACGCGCGCGTAATCGACGGGGTCGACGATGACCGTGACGCCCGCGTAGTTCTTGGCCGCGGCGCGCAGCATGCTGGGCCCGCCAATGTCGATGTTCTCGATCGCGTCCTCGAGGCGGCAGTCCGGATCGGCCACGGTGGCCTGAAACGGATACAGGTTGACCACGACGAGGTCGATCGGCTCGATGTCCGCATCGCGCAGCGCGGCCATGTGTGCGGGGGCGTCGCGACGTGCCAGCAGCCCAGCGTGAATCTTCGGATGGAGGGTCTTCACCCGCCCGTCGAGCATCTCGGGAAAACCGGTAACTGCCGATACCTCGGCAACCGGAATGCCCGCCTTTTCGAGCAGCTTCGCCGTGCCGCCCGTGGAGAGGATCGAAATCCCGAACGCCGTCAGCGCGCGCGCAAATTCGACGATGCCCGACTTGTCAGAGACGCTGATCAGCGCGCGCTGTGGCTTTCTCATGCGGGGTTCGTCGGCCGGGGGCTGATCTGCGCCCGCGTTCGGAGGGGAGGTGGAATCAGCCTTTGATCCGCAGCAGCTGCATTTTCTTGCGCAGCGTGTTGCGATTGATGCCGAGCATGTCTGCCGCGCTGGTCTGATTGCCTTCAGCCTCGCGCAGCACGGTTTCGATCATCGGCTTTTCGATCATCCGCAGAACCATGTCGTAGATCGCCGAGGGCGACTCGCCGTCCAGATCCTTGAAGTAGCGCTCGAGTGAGCGCTTGACCGCATTGCCGAGTTCGTTCGGACGGCTCATGCGGCGAGTCTCTGCATCGGGTCGGCCCGGCCTTGATTCGCAGCCGGTACGGCGAACCCGATCGGCAGGCGACCGAAATAGTCCCGCACCGCGGTCAGCTGCGCGGTCGCGGACGGGGCCGAATTCGCTGCCCGCCGCAGTGCCTCGCCCTGCGGAAGGTCGCGCACGGTCCAGGCAATGTGTTTGCGCGCGATGCGTGCACCGTGCTCGGACCCGTAGAGGGCGTACAAGCCGTCGAGGTGTTCGAGCAGCACGTCGCGCACCTCCGCAATGCCGGGCGCCGCGCAGTGCGTCCCGTGGGCAAGGTAGTGCGCGATCTCGCGGAAAATCCACGGTCGTCCCTGTGCGGCGCGTCCAACCATGACGCCGTCGGCGTGCGTGTGATCGAGCACGCGCAGCGCGTCCTCGGGGGACCGAATATCGCCGTTGGCGATGACGGGTATGCCGACCGCGGCCTTCACTTCGGCGATCGTGTCGTATTCCGCCGCGCCGCGAAATGCGCAGGCGCGGGTGCGCCCATGCACCACGAGCATTTGCACGCCGACCGCCTCGGCGATGCGGGCGATGCGCACCGCATTGCGCCGGCCCGGATGCGGTCCGGTGCGGATCTTCAGCGTGACGGGCAGGTCCACGGCGTTGACGACTGCATCGAGGATGTGCCCGACGCGGGCCTCGTTCTCGAGCAATGCGGAGCCGGCGAGGACGTTGCAGACTTTCTTCGCAGGGCAACCCATGTTGATGTCGATGATGTCTGCGCCGAGCCCCGCGTTGTAGCGGGCGGCATCGGCCATGAGCGCCGGATCGGCGCCCGCGATCTGCACGGAAATCGGGCCGACTTCATCACTGTGCTCGAGCCGCAACCGCGACTTGCGACTGCCGCGCAGTTCGGGTTGCGCGGACACCATCTCGGAGACGGCAAGTCCCGCACCGAAGCGCCGCGCGAGGCGTCGGAAGGCGCGATCGGACACGCCCGCCATCGGCGCCGCAATGATCATGTTGCGCAAACGCTGTGTGCCGATCTGCACTGAATCGATGCCGGAAACCAAAACCAAAGGAGGGCCGATTCTAGCTGTTTTCGCGATGCATGCGGAATCGCGCAGGCGATCGTGCGTGCACGACCGAGCGGCGCGAACGCTTCTCAAATCGCGCGCGGAGTTAGAACGTGTTCTTCAGGGAATCGCTGAAGGACCGAAGATCATCCGGCGCGCAAAAAACCGCCGCAACGGCGGCAGGACGTCGAGCGCCGTCATTGCGATTCCGCGGCCCGCTCGCAGCAGCGGGTTCGCGCCGCCGAACGTGCGCAGCAGCGCATCGGTGACGCCGACGGTGGCGCGCGCATCAAAGCGGCGTAACACGGCATACGCTGACAGCGTGCCGGCCGCCCCGGGATCCGGATCCACTGCGCGCGCCCAGTGTTCGGCGAGATCCCAGGCGTCGCGCAGCCCGAGATTCAATCCCTGACCCGCGACCGGATGCAGTGTCTGTGCTGCATTGCCGATGTAGACCTGCCGAGCGCCGATGCGCGACGGCCGTACGCGCAGCGCGAGCGGCTGGATCGAGCGCGGTCCCGCTGCACGTAGCGCGCCAAGACGCCGACCGATGGTCTGCCCGAGCGCTTCGAGAAATGCCTGCTCGGGCGCCGCGGCGAGCAAACGCGCGCGCTCCGCCCGCAGGCTCCAAACCGCGGCGTAGCGCCCCGCCGCAGGCAGAAGCGCGAGCGGACCCTCGGGCGTGAAACGCTCGAACGCGCAATGGCGCGCACCCGGCTCGGTTTCAATCAACGCGACGATGCCTTCCTGGCCATAGGTCTTCACGCGCGTCGCGCTGCTGCTGCCCTCGGCATGCACCACGCAGCGCGCGACCAAGCGTGCGTCGCGACCGTCGCGCACAAAATGCACGGCAGCACCGTCGGCCGTGGGCGCCACGTGCTGCGCCTCCGCACCGTCCAGCCACGGTATGTTCGCCGCACCGGCCCGCGCCGCGAGGGCTCTAGCGAGTGCAGCATATTCCGCGACATAGCCGAGCGCGGGAACGTCGGCGTCCGTCGCATCGAGCAGGGTGCGTCCCGGCGCGCCCTGTTGCGAGACATGCACTTGCTCGATGGCGGTGACCGGGATCGCCGCCCAGACATCGAGGCGCTCGAGGATGAGCCGGCTGGCGTGGGAAAGTGCGATCGGCCGGAAGCCGATCGGTGCCACGTGATCCGTGCCGTTCACGTTGTTCACTCTGTTTACGGCACGCGCGTGGCGTTCCAGCACGGTGACCGCACGACCCGCGCGCTGCAGCGCGAGCGCCAGGGCGCAGCCGACCGGCCCGCCGCCGACGATCAGGATCTCAGTCGCGTCCACTCGCGTCGCGCATCAGCGCTTCGATCGCGTCGATTGCCTTGGGCGCCGCGTGGGTCAGGATTTCGCAGCCCTCGGGCGTGACCGCAACGTCGTCCTCGATGCGCACGCCGATGTCGCGCAACGGCGCGGGCACGTCGTCCGCCGCGCGGATGTAAAGACCGGGTTCGACGGTGAGCGTCATGCCCGGCTCGAGTGGACGCCAGACACCCGCGCGTTTGTATTCGCCCGCATCGTGCACATCGAGCCCCAGCCAGTGTCCGGTGCGATGCATATAGAAGCGCTTGTAGGTCTCCTTTTCGAGCACCTCGTCCAGGCTGCCGGGCAGGAGCTTCAGGTCGAGCATGCCCTGCGCGAGCACGCGCACCGCCGCGTCGTGCGGCGCGTTCCACGCGCGGCCCGCCTTCACCTCGTCGATCGCGGCGCGCTGGGCGGCAAGCACAATCTCATAGACATCGCGCTGCGCCCCGCTGAAGCGTCCGTTTACCGGGAAGGTTCGCGTGATGTCCGCGGCATAGCCGTCGAGTTCACAGCCGGCATCGATGAGCAGCAAGCTGCCGTCGTCGAGCCGGGCGTCGTTCGCGACATAGTGCAGCGTGCAGGCGCCCCGGCCGCCGGCGACAATCGGCCAATAGGCCGGGAACTGGGCACCCTGGCGGCGAAACGCATACAGCAGCTCGGCCTCGATTTCATACTCGAAGCGACCCGGACGCGTGGCCCGCATGGCCTGCCGATGCGCGTCGGCCGAAATCGATGCGGCGCGGCGCATGCAGGCGAGCTCCTGTGCATCCTTGAGCAGACGCATTTCGTCGAGCAGCACGCGCACGTCCTCAATGCGTTCCGGCGCGAGGATGCCCGCACGCGACTTGGCGCGCACGGCGTTCAACCAGCGCATCGCGCGTGCGTCCCACTCGGGGTCGCCACCGAGCGGCGCAAACAGCGCCGGCTGATTTTCGAGCAGCATCGCGGCCTGTTCGTCTAGCGCACCGACCGGATGTGCGTCGTCGAGACCGAACCGCGTGCGCGCGCGCTCGGGCCCGTGGCGCACGCCTTCCCACTGTTCGCGTTCGACGTTGCGCTCGCGGCAGAACAGGATCGAGCGCGGTGTCGCACCAGCGACCAGCACCAGCGTCGCGTCGGGTTCGGTGAATCCGGTGAGATAGAAGAAGTAGCTGTCGTATCGGTAGGGGTAGTGCGCGTCCCGGTTGCGAATGCGTTCAGGCGCGGTCGGGATGACGGCGACGCCTTCGCCCATCGCCTGGATGAGGCGGGTGCGACGTCCTGCATAGACGGCGGCGTCGAAGACAGTCCCTGCGGCGTGATCGTCAGTCTCGGGCGTCATTGCGTGATTCCAGATAGGCTTCAAGCGCCGCGAGGCGCTCGGGCGTGCCGATATCGAACCAGGGGCCCGGGTAATGCTCACCGCTGACCCGTCCATTGGCGGCCGCATCGCGCAGCAGCGGCGCAAGCGGCGCCTTGTCACCCGACCGAACGCCCGCGACGAGCTGCGGCGACAGTACCGCGATGCCAGCGTAAGTGTAACGCGGTGCAGCGGCGTTACCGACGCGTCCTTGGGCGAGGGAGAAATCGCCGGCGGGTCGGTGCGTCGGATTCGGCACCAGCACGAGGTGCGCGAGCCCAGCGGCCAATTCGCGCCGTTGCAGCGATTCGAGATCCATTTCGCAATACACGTCCGCGTTCAGGAGCAGGAAGGGGGCTGCGCCGAGGCGCAGGCGCGCGTTGGCGATGCCGCCTGCCGTCTCGAGCGCCTCGGTCTCGATCGACAGCGCAATGTTGAGCGCCGCGCGCGGATGCGCGTGCAGGTGCGCCTGGATGCGCTCGGCAAGATGTGCAGCGTTGATGACGATCTCGCGCACCCCGGCCGCCTCGAGTCGGTCGAGGTGCCGATCGATTAGCGCGCGCCCACCGGCTTCGACGAGCGCCTTCGGCACGCGATCGGTGAGCGGCCGCAGGCGTTCGCCGCGTCCCGCGGCAAGGATCATGGCCTTCATCCGGCGGCAGGCCCGCTGCGCTGGGCTTGTGCCTCGAGTTCGTCTAGCAGCCGGGCGAGCGGCGCAAGCGGCGCGTAGCGCTCGGCGACGCGGCGCGCATAGTGCACGAAGCGGGGCGTGTCGGCGACATACTTGCCCTTGCCGTCGCGATGGGTCAGGCGGGCGAAAATGCCGAGCACCTTGAGGTGGCGCTGCAGCCCCATCCATTCCATGGCGCGATAAAACTCGGCGAAATCCGGGTCGACTGGCAGGCCCGCGGCGCGTGCGCGCTGCCAGTAGCGCAGGCACCAGTCGTGAACCTGCTCGTCGTCCCAACTGATGAAGGCATCGCGCAGCAACGACACGATGTCGTAGGTGATGGGGCCGATCACCGCGTCCTGGAAATCAAGCACCCCGGGATTGGGGTCGGACAGCATGAGATTGCGCGGCATGTAGTCGCGATGCACGAACACGGCGGGTTGCGCAGCCGCGCTGGCGATGAGCAGCGCGAACAGGCGTTCGAGCGAGGCGGCCTGATCAGGCGATAGCGCGATGCCCAAGTGGCGCTCGATGTACCACGCCGGAAACAGCGCCATTTCCTGGCGCAGGAGTACGGCATCATAGGGCGGTAGCGCGCCCGGCCGGGTCGCGCACTGCCAGCGCAGGAGCGCTTCAGTTGCGTCCAGGAACAGTGCGCTCGCGCCGGCTACGTCGGACGGTTCGAGCACGTCGAGGTAGGTCTGCGTGCCGAGATCGGTCAGCAGCAAAAAGCCTTGCGCGAGATCCGCGGCGAGCACCTCGGGTGCATGGACACCCGCTTCGCGCAGCAGCGACGCGACGTGCACGAACGGGGCGCAGGGCTCACGATCGGGCGGCGCGTCCATGACGACGAAGCGCCGGCCGTCGGCGAGGGTCGCACGGAAGTAGCGGCGGAAACTGGCATCCTCGGATGCCGGGGCGAGCGTGAACGCGGCGTCGCGCAGTTGCGGTCGCAGCCAGCGCTCCAGCGCGTTGCGGCGAGGGTCCACGGTGTGATGCAGCCAGTGCGCGCAGGCAGTCAAACGAATTGAACGCGAACGCGAACATTTCGGGCGTCGTTTCGGTGCGTTCGACCGCTCGTCCCGCTGTACTATTCGATTCTAGCATTCGAGTCGCCTTTTCCCGTTGCCAAAGCAGGAACGCATTTCGCGACGGCGGGCCGTTGCCGGCCGGCGCATCGCGGCGCTCCTCGCGGCGTTGTTGGCCGCGACGAGCGCGCATGCGCAGCGCGCAGAGTCGGGCGCGGCGACGACGATTAACGCAGAGCGTATCGACGGCGTTGCGGATCTTGAACTCAGCGCGCGCGGGAAGGTCGAGCTGAAGCGCGACGGCACCACGATCTTCAGCGAGTTTCTGCGCTTCAACCAGGAATTCGGCCGCATCGAGGCGGACGGCGGCGTGCGTCTCGAAATGGACGGCGACCGGTTCTTCGGGCCGCGGCTGCGCTTCGACGCGCTCGAGTACACCGGTGTGTTCGACGAGCCCACTTATCTCATTCAGCGCAAGCAGACCGCGCGGGGGAAGGCTGAGCGCATTGACTTCCTCGGCCGGGACCGCTACCGGCTCACCGGCTCGACCTACACGACCTGTGCGCCGGGCCAGGACGACTGGGTACTCGAGACGGGAAAACTCGACCTCGACTACACGGTCGACGAGGCGCGCTTAACGGATGTGAAATTCAAATTCTTCGACGCCACGGTGCTCGCCCTGCCATTCGCCCAGCTGCCGCTCGAGAAACGGCGCAAGAGCGGCCTGCTGGCGCCCTTCTATGCGCAGACGTCCTCCAGGGGCCTGGAAATCGGCGTGCCCTACTACTTGAACATCGCGCCGGAGCATGACGCAACGATCATGCCGGTGTACATGTCCAAGCGCGGCGTGCAGCTCAAGGGCGAGTACCGCTACCTCGGGCGCAGCTACGCGGGGGATCTGCGTCTCGAGTACCTGCCCGACGACCGCAGATTCGGTGATTCGCGCAGCGGGATTTCACTGCTGCACAACCAACAGATTACGCCGCAGCTCTCCGCTCGGATCGACTACAACAAAGTGTCGGACGACCGGTACTTTGCCGACCTCTCGAGCCAGGTCCGTCTGACCTCGGTCGGCGTCCTGCCGCGCGAGGGTTCCCTGCAGTACAACGGCGCCCTCGGCGGCTTTTCCTACGGCGCAACTGCGCGCGTTCAACGCTTTCAGACCCTACAGGATCCTTCGGCACCGTCGATTCCGCCACACGAACGCCTGCCGCAGCTGACCTTTTTGGGCGGCATGAACGACATTGGCCGCTTGGCCGATTTGGATCTGCCCGCGGAGTACGTGCGCTATTCGCACCCGACGCTGGCCGAGGGTGCGCGCTTCGGAATCAATCCGACGCTTACGGCGCCGTTCCTCGCGCCGGGATGGTTTGTACGGCCGAAACTCGGGCTGCGCTACGTCGACTACGATCTGTCGCGCGTGACGCCGGGCGCCCCCGCCGGGACGCCGACCCGGCCGAGCGCGACGATTCCGTGGCTGAGTGTGGACTCTGGACTGCTGTTTGAGCGCCCCCTGCAATGGGGGGGGCGAACATTGACCCAGACACTCGAGCCGCGCCTGTACTACGTGAATATCCCCTTTCGCGACCAGAGCCAGATGCCGCTGTTCGACACGGCGTACGCCGACTTCAACTTCGCACAGATCTTCAGCGAGAACCGGTTTTCGGGCGGCGATCGCTTTGGCGACGCCAACGAATTGACCGTGGCCCTGTCCTCGCGCCTGCTGGGTTCTGACGGCACCGAGTCAGTGCGCACGACCATCGCGCAGAAGTTCTACTTCAAGGACGAGGAGGTGGGCCTGACGCCCAATTCGCCGCTCCGCACGGGGCACAACTCCGACATCCTCGCTGCGGTCGGCGGGCAGCTATCGCCCGCCTGGTATTTCGATACCGCGGTGCAGTACAAGCCGGGATCGAGCCAGGTCGACAAGTTCAACATCGCCGGGCGCTACTCGCCCGCAATCGGCAAGGTACTGAGCGCGAGCTACCGCGAAGACAGACTGCAACTGCGGCAGATCGACCTTTCCGGGCAATGGCCGTTCGCGCCCGGCTGGTACGCGGTCGGGCGCTACAACTACTCGATTCTCGACGGCCGGCTGCTGGAAGGCCTCGCCGGTTTCGAGTACAACGCGGGCTGCTGGGTGTTTCGGGCGGTGTTCCAGCGTCTGCAGACGACCACCGACACGAGCTCGACTGGCGTGTTTTTACAGGTCGAGCTGACCGGGCTCGGAGAAATCGGCACCGACGAGACCGTCGCGCAGCTCAAGCGCAGCGTGGCCGGCTACAGCGTGACCAATCCGCGCGATCCGGCGCTCGTACCGCCCGATGTGCAGCGCCGGTTACCCTTCAAGCTGCTTTACTGACGTCGCCCGCCATGATGCGCATCGTTTTCGTTTTCGCGGTTCTCCTCGCCTTGGACTTGATGCCTGCGGCCCACGCGCAACGCGTGCTCCCGGTCGATCGCATCGTCGCCATCGTTGGCAAGGACGTGGTGACCATGAGCGAGCTGCGCCAGCGCGTTGCCGCAGCCGAGGCTGAGTTGCGCCGCCAGGGTACCCCGCTGCCCGAACGCAAGATCCTGGAGCGCCAAGTGCTGGAGCAATTGATCATGCAGACAGCGCAGCTGCGCCTGGCGAAGGATACCGGTATCCAGGTTGATGACGTTCAGCTCGACCGCGCGATCGAGCGCATCGCCGAGAGCAACCGGCTGCCGCTGCGAGAGTTCCGTCTCAGGCTGGAGCGCGACGGCGTGTCGTTCGAGAAGTTCCGCGAGGAGGTGCGCGACCAGATCCTGCTGGCCCGGATTCGCGAGCGTGAAGTGGACAACAAGATCCAGATCAGCGAAAGTGAGATCGACCTGTTTCTGGAGGGGAACAAGGTCACTGCGACCCAGCGCGTCGAGTACAACGTCGCGCATATTCTGGTGCGTGTTCCCGAGCAGGCGAATCCCGAGCAGATCGAGGGGGCGCGCGGGCGCGCCGACGAGGTCCGCGCCGAGGCGCAGGCGGGCGCCGACTTCGCCAAACTTGCGGCGAGCTACTCGGATGACCCCAATGCGCTGCGCGGGGGCGCGCTCGGCTGGCGCGGCGAAGACCGCTTGCCGGAACTGTTCGCGAACGCACTGAAGCCGCTGAAGCCTGGAGAGATGAGCGAGGTTCTGCGTAGCCCGGCGGGTTTTCACGTGCTCAAGCTCCTCGACCGGCGCGGCGCTGGCGACGCCGTCGTCGAGGGCGGGCCGCAGGTCGTCCAGACCCATGCGCGCCACATTCTTGTAAAGACCAACGAGGCCGTTTCGGAAGCCGATGCGCGTCGAACGCTCACCGATTTGCACCAGCGCTTGACGCACGGCGGCGCGGATTTTGCAGAGCTCGCGCGCCAGTATTCGGCGGACGGCACGGCCGCGCGCGGCGGCGATCTTGGGTGGGTCTACCCGGGCGACACGGTGGCGGACTTCCAGCGCGCAATGGACGCACTCAAGCTAAAGGAGATCAGCGCGCCGGTGAAGACGCCATTTGGCTGGCACCTCATCCAGGTGCTCGAGCGGCGCAAGGCCGGCGTGTCGGCCGACCGGCTGCGCCTGCGCGCGAGCCAGGTGCTGCGCGAACGCAAGGCGGACGAGGCCTATCAGGAATGGCTGCGCCTGCTGCGCGACCAGACCTATGTCGAGTTGCGGCTCGAGGAGCGCTAGCGGACCGCCATGGGATCGCGCGTTCCAGTCATCGCACTGACCTCGGGCGAGCCTGCTGGTATCGGACCCGAACTGTGCGCGCAGCTCGCGCGTGAGTCGTTCCCTGCGCGAATCGTATTGATCGGCGACGCAGCGCTACTCAAGGCGCGTGGCACGCACGGCGGCCTGCGGCGCACCGCGCGCGGGGCCAAGGTTCCGCCCGGTGGCATCGAAATCGAGCATGTGCCGCTCGCCGCGCCCGCGGTGGCGGGGACGCTCGATCCAGCCAACGCACGCTATGTGCTTGCGCTCCTCGATCGTGCGCTCGACGGCTGCGTGCAGGGCGAGTTCGATGCGATGGTGACCGCGCCGGTGCACAAGGGCGTGATCAACGACGCCGGCATCGCCTTTCGCGGACACACCGAGTACCTGGCGGCACGCGCCTGCGCACCGCAGGTCGTCATGATGCTGATTGGCGGCGGGCTGCGTGTCGCACTGGCAACGACGCACCTCCCCCTCGCCGAGGTGCCGGGCGCGATTACGCGCGAAGGTTTGACGCGGATGCTCGGCGTAATCGACCACGATCTGCGCATGCGCTTCGGCATCGCGCAGCCGCGCATTCTGGTTGCGGGACTCAATCCGCATGGCGGCGAATCGGGTCACCTCGGCCGCGAGGAAATCGAGGTCATCACGCCTGCGCTGGCTGACGCGCGTGCCAACGGGATCCGCGTGGAGGGCCCGGTTTCTGCCGATACGCTATTTGTGCCGCAGCGTCTCGAGGGGGTCGACTGTGCGTTCGTGATGTACCACGACCAGGGCCTTCCGGTTCTCAAGTACGCCAGCTTCGGCCACGGCGTGAACCTGACCCTCGGGCTGCCGTTCGTGCGCACGTCTGTGGATCATGGCACCGCCTTGGATATCGCGGGCCGCGGACGCGCCGATGTCGGCAGCCTGCGCGAAGCCATGCAGCTGGCGGTCGAGCTTACGCAGCACGCAGCGCTCGCGGCGTGACGCAACATCGGCCGCGCAAGCGCTTCGGTCAGCATTTCCTGCACGACCCCGGTGTACTTGCGCGTATCGTCGCTGCGATCGCGCCCACGCCCGGCGACCTGCTGGTCGAGATCGGTCCGGGCGAGGGTGCGCTCACGGTGCCGCTGCTCGAGCGCGTGGGGCAACTCGAGGCGATCGAGATCGATCGCGACCTGGCTGCGCGTCTCGCTGAACGCTTTGCGCCCGATCGCCTGCGGGTGCACTGCGCCGACGCACTCGAATTCGACTTCGGCACCCTGCCCGAAGACCTGCGGCTGGTCGGCAACTTGCCCTATAACGTGTCGACGCCGCTGCTATTTCGGTTCGCCGAATTCGCCGACCGTGTGCGCGACATGCACTTCATGCTGCAACTCGAGGTGGTCGAGCGCATGGTCGCGCGACCCTCGACGCCGGCCTACGGGCGCCTGTCGGTAATGCTGCAGACGCGGTTCCGCCTCGAGAAGCTTTTTCGCGTTGCGCGCGGCGCGTTCCGGCCGCCGCCAACGGTCGATTCCGCGGTCGTGCGGTTGATTCCGCTCGGGCGGGCGACGCGGGAGACGGTGGATTTCCGGCGGCTCTCGAGGCTGGTTGCGGGCGCGTTCTCGGCGCGCCGCAAGAAACTCAAGAATGCGCTGCCGCTCGACGCCGCCGAGTTTGCCGCGCTCGAGCTGGATCCGGATTTGAGGCCGGAGAATCTCTCGCCCAGCGACTACCTGCGCGTTGCCCGGTTCGTTGCGCAGCGTAGCGAGGGTAGCGAGGGTAGCGAGGGTGGCGCGGGCGATGCGCGCGCCTAACGCGCCGATTTTCGCTCGATGAACTCGATCTTGTAGCCGTCGGGATCCTCGACGAACGCGATGACGGTCGTCCCCCCCTTCACCGGACCCGCCTCGCGCGTCACCTTGCCGCCCTTCGCGCGAACCGCGTCGCAGGTCGTCGCGGCGTCGTCGACTTCGATCGCAATGTGCCCGTAGGCCGTGCCGAGATCGTACTTGTCGGCGCCGTAGTTGTAGGTCAGTTCGAGCACTGCGGCCTTGTCCTCGGTGTCGTAGCCAACGAAGGCAAGCGAATACTTCTGGTCGGGGCGATCGGTGCTGCGCAGCAATTTCATGCCGAGGACGTCCGTATAGAACTTGACCGAGCGATCCATGTCGCCGACGCGCAGCATGGTGTGCAGCATTCTCATGAGGTTCTCCCTAGTAACGGTAGTGCTGCGCCTTCGTGCTCAAGGCGCGTGCGCGCTTCGCGCCAATCAGGATACAGCGATTCCACGACACGCCAGAAGCGTTTCGAATGGTTCATCTCGACCAGATGCGCGACTTCGTGTGCAATCACATAGTCCGCGAGCGGCGGTGCGAGATGGGCCAGGCGCCAGCTGTAGCGGATCGTGCGGATCGCGCCCTGCGCGGTGCACAGGCCCCATCGGCGTTCGGCATTTGAGATGGTGACGCCGGGGGCGTCGCGTCCGACGCGCGCAGCAGTGGCTGCGGTGCGCGGCGCGAAGGCGGCGAGCGCCTGGTCGCGAAACCAGCCCACGACGAGTGCGATTACGCGATCGCAGGCCGCGGGTGCCGGCGTGCAGACCAGCAGGCGTGCCCCGTCGCAGCGGACGCCGGGGCGTCCCGGTGCAACCTCGAGCACGACGGGTTCGCCGAACACGGGCACCGCCTCGCCGCTCATGCCGTGGACCGGCGTCGGGCGCGGTCGGCTCGCCCATTCGTCGAGCCGCGCGAGGATCCAGCGTTGCTTGGCGGCGAGAAAGGCCTCGATCTCACGCCACGCAGCCCGCTGCGGTGCGCAAACCGAAAGACCGGTTCGATCCACCGTGATGCCGATGGTGCGGCGACGCGTGCGGGCAATGCGGTACTCGACCGACCGCCCGCCGATGGCCACGACGCGCCGGACCGCATCGCCGTGCGGTCGCGGACTGAACAGGCTCAACTGCTCGGGCAAAGCTCGCGTTGCTGCGCTTCGATCCACGTTTCCGCAAGCCTGTTGATGGCTTCCGGTTCGCGGTCGGTGCTGTCGATCGCCGGGCCGATGCGCACGGTGACGAGGCCTGGGCGCTTGAGAAAGCCGTTGCGCGGCCACAGCAGGCCAGCGTTGTGCGCGACGGGAACGACCGGGGCGCCCGTACGCGCGGCGAGCCACGCGCCGCCGAGCTGGTACTTGCGCCGCCGCCCCGGCGCGGTGCGCGTGCCCTCCGGAAAGATGACGATCCAAAAACCCTGCGCGAGCCGCTCGGCGCCGCGCGCGGCGAGCTGGCGCAGGGCGGCGCGGCCCTTGGCGCGGTCGATCGCAATCGGGCTCATCAGCGCCAACGCCCAGCCGAAAAACGGAATCCACAGCAGCTCGCGCTTGAGCAGATACGCCTGCGGCGGGAAGATCAGCTGGAAGGCGATCGTCTCCCAGGCCGATTGGTGCTTGGAAAGAATGACGGCGGGCCGCGCCGGCAAGTGCTCCCTACCCTCGACCTGCCAGCGGATGCCGCAGATCCAGCGCGCGAGCCAGATGACGCAGTGCGACCAGCCGGTAATCACGCGATAGCGCACGAGGCGCGGCAACGCCCAGGTGCAGAGCGCGAGGACCGCAAATACTGGTGTGAAGACGATCAGCGCAAGCGCGAACAGACTCGAGCGCAGGACGGTCATGGCGCGAGCTGTGCCGCGAACGTCGCCAGATCGGAAAATACGCGCGTCGCCGCAGGCAGCCCGCCCGCGTCCTGCGTCGCCTGACCCTTGCCAGTCAGCACCAGCACCGGCCGCGCGCCCGCAGCCTCGGCGGCCTGCACGTCGCGCAGTGCATCGCCGACCATGTCGACGTCCTCGAGCGCGACGTTGAAGCGCCGGCCGATCTCGAGCAGCATGCCCGGCTTCGGCTTGCGGCAGGCGCAATCGGAATCCGCCGGATGCGGGCAGAAAAACACCGCCTCGATGCGTCCCCCCGCCTGCGCGACCGCGCGGTGCATCGCGTCATGGATTGCGTTCAGCGTCGCGACGTCGAACAGCCCGCGTGCGATGCCGGACTGGTTCGTCGCGACGACCAGCCGGTAGCCCGCCTGGGTCAGGCGCGCAATCGCCTCGAGGCTGCCGGGAATCGGCCGCCATTCATCGGGCGACTTGATGTACTCATCGCTGTCGACATTGATCGTGCCGTCGCGATCCAGGATGACGAGCTTCATGCGGCGAGCTTCGAGATGTCGGCGACGCGGTTCATGGCCTTGCGCAGATCGGCCAGCAGCGCCAGACGGGTCCTGCGCAGAGCATCGTCTTCCACCATCACCATCACTTTGTCAAAAAATGCGTCGACGGGATCCTTGAGCACCGCGAAGGCCTTCAGGTAACCGGCGTAGTCGCCGCGCTCGAAGAGCGCGTCCGCTTTGGCAGACGTTGCCCGAATGGCCTGATGCAAGGCTTTCTCGGCAGGCTCGCGGAGTTCGGCGAGTTCGGCATTGGCGGGGGATTCGCCCTTTGCTTCGGCCTGCCTGAGCAGGTTCGAGACGCGCTTGTTCGCGGCGGCGAGACTCTCGGCCTCCGGCAGGTCCTGAAAGGATCGGACCGCGTCCAGCTGCCTTGGTACGAGGTTAATCTGGGTCGGACGCATGCTGAGCACCGCATCGATTTCTAGCGTCGTGAAGTCCAAATCCTTGAGATAGCCGGAGAGGCGATCGACGATGAACTCCTGCACCTCGACCGCCGCCTTTCGTTTGAACGCGTTGCTCGCAAACGCGTCTCGGACGAGGTCGAATAGCGACAGCGGGAGATCCCTCTCCACGAGTATCCGCACGACCCCGAGCGCCGCGCGGCGTAGCGCGAAGGGATCCCGGTCCCCGGTCGGCTGCTGACCGATGCTGAAGAGCCCTGCAATCGCATCGAGCTTGTCAGCCAGCGCGACGGCGCAGCCGATCGGCCCCTCGGGCAATGCGTCGCCGGCAAAGCGCGGGCGGTAGTGCGCTTCGATCGCGTCGGCGACCTCACGCGGTTCGGCGTTGGCGAGCGCGTAGTAACGGCCCATCACGCCCTGGAGTTCGGGAAACTCACCGACCATCCCGGTCAGCAAATCGGCCTTGGCGAGCCAGGCGGCGCGCTCCGCGAGCGCCGCATCAGCGCCCAGGGCGCGTGCAATCGTCCCCGCGAGGAGCTGGATCCGCTCGACGCGCTCGAGCTGGCTGCCGAGCTTGTTGTGGTAGACGACCTTGGCAAGCTGCGGTACGCGTGCTTCCAGCCGCGTCTTGCGGTCCTGGTCGTAGAAGAAGCGCGCATCCTCCAGCCGCGGGCGCACTACGCGCTCGTTGCCGCCGATGATGTGTTGCGCGTCGTCGACGCGCATGTTCGACACGATGAGAAACGTCGGCAGCAGTTTTCCCGCGCCATCGAACAGCGGAAAGTATTTCTGATTCTGCTGCATGGTCAGGATCAGGCATTCCTGCGGGACGTCGAGAAACGCGGGATCGAATCGCCCCGTATACACGGTCGGCAGTTCGACCAGCGCAGTGACTTCGTCAAGCAGGCCGCGGTGCTCGCCGAGCATCGCGCCCTCGCGCTTGGCCTCGGTTTGCAACATGCCCTCGATCTCGGCGCGGCGCGCGTCGAAGTCGGCGATCACGCGACCGTCCTCGATGAGGCGGCGCTCATAGGCCTCGGCGTTTTCGAGTTCGATCGAGGATGACCCGAGGAATCGATGGCCACGCGTGCGTCGGCCCGATTCAAGGCCAAGGACCGTTCCGGGGACGAGGTGCTCGCCGTGCAGCATGACGAGACCGTGCACCGGTCGCACGAACTGCGCATCGCCGTCGCCCCAGCGCATGAGCTTTGCGACCGGAAGCTGCTTGAGCGCATCCGCGACGACCGCCGCGAGTACGCTGTCGAGCGTGGCACCCTTCTGATTCGTGCGCGCGAGATAGACCTTGCCTTTCGGCGTGTCGCGCTGCTCGAGTGCGCCGGCCTCGACGCCGTGCTTCTTCGCAAACCCGGCAACCGCCTTCGCCGGCGCGTCGACCGACGGGCCCTGGACCTCGCTGCTGCGATCGGCCGCGATGCCGGCGACGCCGGGAACGAGCACTGCCAGGCGTCGCGGCGTCGCGAAGGCACGGGCCTGGCCGGAATCGGGCGCGATTAACTGGTGCCGGAGCAATGCCTTCGTGACCTCGTCGCGGAACGCGATCGACAGTCGCTCGAGCGATTTCGGCGGCAGCTCTTCGGTCTGCAACTCGATGAGCAGCGTCGCGTGCGCCATCTACGCCGCCCGCTGCGCGCACATCGGAAAGCCGAGCCGCTCGCGTGATTCGTAATAGGCCTTTGCGACCGCGCGCGCGAGCGCGCGCACGCGGCCGATGGTTGTCGCCCGTTCAGTGACCGAGATCGCGCCGCGCGCATCGAGCAGGTTGAAGGCGTGCGAGCACTTGATGACCATTTCGTAGGCCGGCAGCACGCATTGCGCATCGACCAGACGCTTCGCTTCGGCCTCGTACTCGCCGAAGTGGCGGAACAGCATCTCGACATTTGAGAGCTCGAAGTTGTAGCGCGACTGCTCGACTTCGTTCTGGTGAAAGACGTCGCCGTAGCGCATCCCGGGCGTCCAGACCAGGTCAAATACGGATTCCTTGCCCTGCAAGCTCATCGCCAGGCGCTCGAGTCCGTAGGTGATCTCACCGAGGACCGGCTTGCAGGCCAGTCCGCCGACTTCCTGGAAGTAGGTGAACTGGGTGACTTCCATGCCGTCGAGCCACACCTCCCAGCCGAGGCCCCAGGCGCCGAGCGTCGGCGATTCCCAGTCGTCCTCGACGAAGCGGATGTCATGCAGTTTTGCATCGACGCCGAGCGCGACGAGCGACTCGAGGTACAGGTCCTGGATGTTCGCGGGGGACGGCTTGAGCGCGACCTGATACTGGTAGTAGTGCTGCAGCCGGTTCGGGTTGTCGCCGTAGCGTCCGTCCTTGGGCCGGCGCGACGGCTGCACGTAGGCCGCGGTCCAGGGTTCGGGGCCGATCGCGCGCAGAAAGGTCGCCGTGTGAAAGGTTCCCGCGCCGACTTCCATGTCGTACGGCTGCAACAGGGCGCAGCCCTGACGGTCCCAGAACTGTTCGAGCTGCAGGATGATTTGCTGGAAGGTCGGCATGCGCAGTGGGTGCCCGTGTGCGCGACCATTTCGGAGCGCGCGGTGCGTAACGTCCGGAACGTCCGGAACGTCGGGAACGTCGCGGATTCTACCGGCTCCCTTGCAGCCGCGCGATGACGATCGCGGCGGCGAGCAGCAGCGCGGACAGCGCGAGTGCGAACCCGTTGCCCATGCGCACGAACGGCGTCGCGCCGGTATACGCGAGCGCGGCGACCTCGAGTTGACCCTGAACGAACTGCGGCAATCGACCGAGCAGGGCGCCATTGGCCGCAATCGCTGCAGTGATACCGGTATTGGTGGCGGTCAGCACCATGCGCCCGGTCTCCAGCGCGCGCATGCGGGCGATCTGCAGGTGCTGTGCCGGTGCGAGCGAGTCGCCGAACCAGGCGACGTTCGATACGTTGATGAGCAGCGTTGCGGCGGGCAATGCCCGCGCGATGTCGGCGCCGAACGCGTCTTCGTAGCACACGTTCACCGCCACGCGCTGCCCGGCGACTTCGAACAGCGGCTGATTGCGCTGCCCGGCCGCGAAATCCGACAGCGGCACCGAGAGCCAGCGCATCACCCAGCCGAACCCCGGCGGCACGAACTCACCGAACGGGACAAGGTGCACCTTGTGATACGCCTGGCGCGGCGACACGCCGAGGCTGATCACGCTGTTGGTATAGCGCCCGGGCGCATGGCGCAGCGGTGCACCGAGCAACAGATCCCCGCCGTTGCGTACCCCGATTGCGGCCAGCCGTTCGACATAGGCCGGATCGACCAGGTCGAGGAAGCGCGGGACCGCGGTTTCCGGCATTACGATGAGGCGCGCCCGCGACTGTTCGGCGAGCCGCGCGTAGATCTCGAGGGTGTGTGCATGGCGTGCCGGGTCGAATTTCAGATCTTGCGCGATGTTGCCCTGCAAGAGTGCGACCTGCGACACGGTGGGCGTGGGCGTCGTCCACGCCACCGTGCGCAGGGCTGCGCCGGTCGCAACCACCAGGCCGATCGAGACGGCGGCCAGCGCACGCCCATGCCCGCAGATGAAGCACCACAGCGCGCCTGCACAGGCGAGCGTCGCGAGCGTCAGCAAGTGCACGCCGCCGAGCGGTGCGTAGCCCGCGAGCGGCGTATCGATCGCGGCATAGCCAACCGCGAGCCAGGGAAATCCGGTGAGTACCCAGCCACGCATCCACTCGAGCACGGTCCACGCGGCGGGCGCGACCAGCGTGGCGCGCAGCCAGGCGGGGCCGGGGGCGCGTGCCTGCAGCCACCCGGCGCAGGCCGGATAGAGTGCGAGGACGGCGCAGAAGCCGAGCGTTGCGATGCCGGCGAGTAGCGGGGGCATGCCGCCGAAGCGCGCGAGGCTGACGTAGACCCAGGACACGCCGGCGCCAAACAGGCCCAGGCCGAACCAGAACCCCGTGCCGAACGCCGCCCGCGGTGAGGGCGAGACCTGCCACAGCTGCGCCAGCACGACGAATGCGGCGAGCGTGACGAGCGGCGCATCGACCGGTGCGAATCCGAGGACGGCCGTGGCGCCCGCGCCAAAGGCGATGGCGGCGCGCAGCGCCGCGGAGTTCGCCAGGCGCGCGCCGACCACTACGCTAGTTCACCTTTTCGACGACGAGCGTGTGAACCCGGCGGCTGTCGGCGCGCCGCACCTGGAAGCGCAGCCCTTCGAGGCTGAGCAGGTCGCCGCGTTTCGGCACCCGGCCGAGCTCCGCGATGACGAGTCCGCCCACGGTATCGAATTCCTCGTCCGGAAAGTGGGTCCCGAATGCGGCGTTGAAGTCCTCGATCTGCGTCAGCGCCTTGACTCGATAACGCCCGCCGGACTCCGCGATGATGTTGTCGGCAACCTCGTCGAAATCGTATTCGTCCTCGATGTCGCCGACGATCTGCTCGAGCACGTCTTCGATCGTGATGAGCCCCGCGACGCCGCCGTATTCATCCGCCACGATCGCCATGTGGTTGCGCGTGGCGCGGAACTCGCGCAGCAGCACGTTGAGCGGCTTGGACTCGGGCACGAACACCGCCGGGCGCAGCATTTCACGCACGTCGAATTCTTCCTCACCCGCGTAGTGGCGCAGCAAATCCTTCGCCAGCAGGATGCCGATGACGTCGTCGCGGTTCTGGTCGATGACCGGAAAGCGCGAGTGCGCCGTCGAGATGATCGACGGGATGAACGCCTCGACCGGCTCGTGGATGTCGATGACGTCCATCTGCGCGCGCGGAATCATGATGTCGCGCACCTGCATCTCGGATACGGTCAGCGCGCCTTCGATGATCGAAAGGGCGTCCGCGTCGAGCAGGTTGCGGTCGTGTGCGGCGCGCAACAGCCGGATCAGCTGCTCGCGATCCTCGGGTTCGCGCAGGAGGAGCGCCGAAAGGCGTTCCAGCAAACTCGGATTCGAAGGGTCGTTCATCAAAGGCGCGCCCGGGGCGCGAGCGAGATTCTACCGTGCCTCACGTGGGCCATCCGCCGGCAGGACATAGGGATCAGCGAACCCGAGCCTGCGCAGGATGCGTCGCTCCAACGCTTCCATGCGCGCGGCGTCGGCGCGCCGCGCATGCGTGAATCCGCGCAGGTGCAATACGCCGTGCACGACGAGGTGGGCGTAGTGCGCGGCCGGCGTTTTGCCTTGTGACCGCGCCTCGCGCAGCACCACCGGATGGCACAGCACGATGTCGCCGCGCAGCCGCCGCCCGCGCTCATAGCTGAATGAGAGGACATTCGTCGCCGCCGCGCGCCGCCGATAGCTGGCGTTCAGGCGCTCGGCTTCCTGCATGGCGACGACGCGCAGCGTGATCTCGGCGGCCGGCGGGCAGGCCGCGCGCGCCCATGCGCGCAGCCGCGCGGCGCCCGGAACGCCACGCGCCGCCGTCACGCGCTGCACGTGGATGCGCTGCCCGGCGTCATTCTCGCGGCGTGGTGTCGGTGTGTTTTTCGTAGGCATCGATGATTCGCGCGACCAGCGGATGACGGACGACGTCCATTGCACCAAAACTCGTGAATGCAATGCCGCGCACGCCGGCGAGAATGCGTCGCGCCTCGATCAGTCCGCTGCGCTGACCCCGCGCGAGGTCGATCTGGGTAACATCGCCGGTCACCACGGCTTTGGCACCGAATCCGATTCGCGTGAGGAACATCTTCATCTGCTCGGGCGTCGTGTTCTGCGCCTCGTCGAGGATGATGAAGGCCTGATTGAGCGTGCGGCCGCGCATATAGGCGAGCGGCGCGAGTTCGATCGACCCGCGCTCTAGCAGCTGTCCGGTTTTGTCAAAGCCGATCAAGTCATACAGTGCGTCGTATAGCGGCCGCAGATAGGGATCAACCTTTTGCGCGAGGTCGCCGGGCAGAAAGCCGAGGCGTTCGCCCGCCTCGACGGCAGGGCGTACGAGCACGATCCGTTTCACGTTGTCGCGCTCGAGCGCATCGACCGCGCAGGCCACGGCGAGATAGGTCTTACCGGTTCCCGCGGGGCCGATTCCGAACGTGACGTCGTGCGCGAGGATATTCTCGAGGTACTCGACCTGGTGCGGGGTGCGCCCATGCAGGTCGGCGCGCCGCGTGAGCAAGTGCGGGCCCTCGCCGCGGGGCGCGCCGGGCTGGCCCTGTGCCAGCTCGGTCAGGCCGAGCTGCACGTCGTCGATCGACAGGTCTTCGCTGGCGCGCGCGTAGAAACGCTCGAGTGCCTGCGCCGCCTGCGCCGCCTGGCGTGCGTCGCCGCGCACCGTGAACCGTTCGCCGCGGCGCGCGATGGAGACATCGAGCGCGGATTCGATCTGCCGCAGATTGGCGTCGAGCACGCCACACAGGCGCGCAAGGCGCTGGTTGTCGATCGGCTCGAGCCGGACGTGGATGGGCCGCGAAGTCGCCGCTCGGGTCACTGGGTCATCGTGCGTCCGCGTCACACTGCGGCGCGGGCATCCATCGCGCCGGGCTCGAGCGCCCCACGCAGCGAATGCGCGCGCGCAGCGCAGATGCGCACGTCCACCAAGCGACCGATCGATTCGGCGTCGCCCTTGAAGTTCACCACGTGGTTGCTGCTCGTCCGACCGCAGAGTTCGCCAGGGTCCTTCTTCGACGGACCCTCGACGAGCACCCGCTCGATGCATCCCACCCGATGCACCCGGATCGCGCTCGCCTGCGCCTCGATCTCGGTCTGCAGCCGCTGCAGTCGCGCGCGCTTCGCCTCGAGCGGCAGATCGTCAGGCAGCGCCGCCGCGGGTGTTCCCGGGCGCGGGCTGTAGAGGAACGAGAACGACCCGTCGAAACCCACCTCGCGCACCAGCTTGAGCGTTGCCTCAAAATCCGCGTCGGTCTCGCCCGGAAAACCGACGATGAAATCCGACGACAGGCTGACCTCGGGGCGCGCCTCGCGCAAGCGGCGCACAATCGAGCGGTACTCGAGCGCGGTATAGCCGCGCTTCATTGCGGCGAGGATGCGGTCCGCACCGGACTGGACGGGCAGATGCACGTGCACTGCGAGCTGCGGCAGGTCGCGGTGCGCGTCGATCAGGCGTTGCGTGAACTCGCGCGGGTGCGACGTCGTATAGCGGATGCGTTCGATGCCGTCGATCTCGGCCACGTAGCCGAGCAACGCGGCGAAATCGGCGGGCGCGCCGTCGATTGCGCCACGCCACGCGTTCACGTTCTGCCCGAGCAAGGTGACTTCGCGTACGCCCTGCACCGCAAGGTCCGCAATCTCGGCGATGACATCGTCGAACTGGCGGCAGACCTCCGGTCCGCGCGTGTACGGCACGACGCAGAAGGTGCAGTATTTGCTGCAGCCTTCCATGATCGATACGGCGGCGGTCGCGCCCGCAACGCGCGGCGCGGGGAGGTGGTCGAATTTCTCGACGTCGGGGAAGCTGATGTCGACTTGCGCCTTGCCCGAGTGTCGGCGGCGGCGAATGAGTTCGGGCAAGCGGTGCAGGGTCTGCGGGCCGAACACGACGTCGACGTAGGGCGCGCGCCCGACGATCGCCGCGCCTTCCTGGCTCGCCACGCAGCCGCCGACCGCGATGACCAGCGCGGGATTGGCGTGTTTCAGGTGGCGGATGCGGCCCAGATCGGCAAACACCTTTTCCTGCGCTTTCTCGCGCACCGAACAGGTGTTGAACACGATCACGTCCGCGTCCTCGGGCCGATCAGTTCGCTCGAGCCCCTCGCTCGCCGCGAGCAGGTCTGCCATGCGGTCCGAGTCGTACGCGTTCATCTGGCAGCCGAACGTGCGAATGAGAAGCTTGCCGGCCACGGCAGGTTTCGTGGCACTCACTTGGTCAGATCGGGTTGCGCAGCTTCCGCCGGCGTCAGGATCCAAATGCGGTGCACGTTGCCTTGTGGGTCGAGGGTGAACTTGACCAGTGCGCTCTCCGGCAGCGCCGCCGGCACGACGATGCGATTCGACGTATCGCGGATTTGCGCGCCCGCCGTGAGCTGGACGCGCTGTCCGTTCAGTTCGACCAGCATCCCGCTGATGTGGCGCATTTCGCCGCGCTCCGCGCCCACCGGGATGGTGCGCAATTGGGCGACGGCGTTCGACGCGAGCAAGAGCGCGCCGAGTACGCCGAGTACGCCGACTATGCCGACTACGCCGCGCGCGCCTGCCACGAGCCGACCGTGCTTGAACCAGGTCATCGGGGTTCGCTCTCAGTGGACGCCACGGGCCGTATTGTACGTTCTTGTACGCGCGCGTAACGTCGGTCGGCCCGGCCGTCAGGCGCGCGAAAACGCGAGACGGATGAAAGCGTTGGTGGCGAATCAGGGATTCGAACCCCGGACCCACGGATTATGATTCCGCTGCTCTAACCAGCTGAGCTAATTCGCCCCGCGAAAGGGGGCGGATTGTCGCCTTCGGGCGGGCGGCGGGTCAAGCCGACCACCGGTGGCGGGGCGCGCCGCCGAACCGACCCGCGCTCGCTAGAATGCGCGTATGCAGGTCGATGTCGCGGTCGTTGGAGCAGGGCTCGTGGGACTGGCGTTCGCGCGCGCACTGCCGGATCTTTCGGTCGCCGTACTCGCGCCAGAGGCGCGACCTGCACCGTTTGCACCATCCGCACCCCCTGCCGCACAGGCGGCCAGCGCGCCGTTCGATGCACGGGTCTATGCAATCAGCCCGGCGAACGTCGCGTTTCTGCGCTCGTTACGAGCGTGGCCGCTGATCCCCGCGGAGCGGGTGACGCCGGTGTATGCGATGCGCGTGCATGGCGACGACGGGCGATCGATCCTCGAGTTCGACGCCTATCGCGCCGGCGTGGACGCGCTTGCCTGGATCGTCGAAGACGCGGCGCTGCAAGCCGCGCTGTGGCAGGCGCTCGACGGGCGCGACCGTTGCGAGGTGCTGCCTGCGGCGCGCTGTGTAGCGATCGATGCGCGCAGCGATGGCGCCCGTCTTCAACTGGGGGGCGGCCGCGTTCTTGATGCACGCCTCGTGGTCGGCGCGGACGGCGCGGACTCCGCGGTGCGCGCGCTCTCTGGCGTGGACGCACGGACGCGGCCCTACGGCCAGCGCGCGGTGGTGGCCAATTTCGCCTGCGAGCGGCCGCATGGCAACGTCGCCGGCCAGTGGTTCCAGGGCGGGCCAATCCTTGCCTTGCTGCCGCTTCCCGGCGCGCAGGTTTCGATGGTGTGGTCGCTGCCCGAGGCCGAGGCCGCGCGCGTGCTGCAGCTCGAACCCAAGGTGCTATGCCGCGAAGTCGAGCACGCGTCAGGCAGCGCCTACGGGGCGTTGGCGCTGGTCAGCACGCCGCGTGCCTTCGCGCTGCGCCGCGTCGCCGCACGCCGGTTGATCGCCCCGCGTCTCGCGCTGATCGGGGATGCTGCGCACGTCGTGCATCCACTTGCCGGGCAGGGCGCAAATCTCGGTTTTCAGGATGCGCGCGAGTTGGCGCGGGTGCTTGCCGCGCGCGAGCCGGTGCGCGATGTCGGCGATTCCCGGCTCCTGCGGCGCTACGAGCGCGCGCGCGCCGAGCCCATTCTTGCGATGGATGCCGTCGTCCACGGACTGTATGGATTGTTCGATTCGCCCGACAGACTGGTCGCGCGCCTGCGCAATCTTGGATTGAACTTGACCGGACGGGTACCGGTCCTACGAAATCTGCTGATGCGCCAGGCGATGCGCTGAGGCGTGGCTCTGGAGATGTAATGAAGCGTGAAATAAAGCGTCTCGCCCACCTCGCGGTCCTGCTCGCAGCTTTTTCGATTGCACTGCCGGGGGTCGCGGACGAGACCACCATTCGCCGCATCGTCGAGTCGAAGCTCGGTGGGGCGCGCATCGACGGCATACAGGCGGCGCAGATGCCCGGGCTCTGGGAGGTGCGCTTCAGCACGCCGGAGGGGCCGCGCATCGTCTACACCGATGCCGAGGCGAACTACATCCTCTCGGGCAGCCTGTATGACACGCGGGCCGACCGCAATATCACCGAGGAGCGCCTGCAAAAGCTTTCGGCGATCAAGTTCGAGGACCTGCCGCTCGATCTTGCGGTGACGGTGAAGCGCGGCAGCGGCCGGCGCGTACTGGCGATGTTCTCGGACCCCTATTGCCCGGCCTGCCAGCAATTTGAAAAGCAACTTGTGCAGGTCGACGACGTCACGGTCCACGTGTTCATGTATCCGGTCATCCGGCCCGAGTTAAGCGATCAATCGCGGTCCGTCTGGTGTTCCAAGGACCGCGCGCAGGCCTGGCTCGATCTGGCGCTGCGCCAGAAGCCGCCGGTGATGAATACCAACTGCGCGAACCCGGTCGACAAGGTGCTCGCGCTGGGACGCCGCCTCGGGGTGAACTCGACCCCGACGCTGTTTTTGGCAAACGGCGAGCGGCTGCGCGGGGGTCTCTCGGCCGCTCGGCTCACTGCCGCGCTCGACGAGCGCGCGAAGTCCACTAAGAACTAAAGCGCCGCGTTGGACGCTGCACGCTGCACGCTGCACGCGGCGCGTCAGCGCTGCGGCAGCGCCTCGCCGCGCGGCCAGAGCAGCCACAGGCGACCTTGCTGCCGCATGCGGCCGGCCTTGGCGCCTGCGGCGGGGCCGCTGCCCCAGAACAGGTCCGCGCGTATCGCGCCGCGGATCGCGCCCCCCGTGTCCTGCGCGACCATGACCCGCTCGAGCGGCGTGCTCGACAGCGGATGCGTGGTCGCGAGATAGACCGGTGCGCCGAGAGGGATGAAGCGCCGGTCGACGGCAAGGCTCGCTTCGGCGGTGAGCGGCACGCCGAGCGCACCGATCGGCCCCTGCTGCGGCGGACCCTTTGGCAGGACGCGGAAAAACACGTAGCTCGGATTGGCGTCGAGCGCCGCGCGCAGCTGTTCCGGATTCGCTGCAGCCCAGGCCTGGATGCCCTGCATCGAGGCGTCCTCGAGTTGCAGGTCACCGCGCTCGACGAGGTGGCGGCCAAGCGACCGGTACGGGTGCCCGTTCTGGTCCGCGTAGCCGAGCCGCAGGCGCGCGCCGTCCTCGAACTCGATTTGTCCCGAGCCCTGGATCTGCAGGAAGAACAACGCGACCGGGTCCGCCACCCAGGCGAGCACCGGCGCTTCGAACTGCTCGTTGCGGCGCTCGATTTCGGCGCGCGCGTAGTACGGCACCAGCCTGCGGCCCTCGATGCGTCCCCGCAGCCGACGGTGCTCGAGGTCGGGATAGACCGCGGAGAGATCGACCACGATCATGTCCTGCGGAACGCCGAACACCGGGTAACGGTAGGTCTCCGAGCGCGCCGCGCGGCCGGGGAGGATCGGTTCGTAGTAGCCCGTAATCAATCCGCCGTCGGCACCGTCGCCTGCGACGACCGCATAGGGCACGAAGACGGTTTCGAAAAAGCGCCGCGCCGCATCGTCGTCTGCCGGCGGCACGCCCTGTGCGCGGGCGCAGGCCGAAGCGAGCGCGCCGCGCCGGCCGGCGCGGACGCAACTGGTCAGAAACGCGCCCAAAGCAGGCGCCGCCGCGCCCGATGACCAGCCCGGCAGGGCAGAAAATTCCGTTTGTTCATAGCGCGCCGCGGCGCGCTCGGGCTGCACCGGACCCGGACATTGCGGGCAGGGCGCACAGCGCAGCGTGCAGCCGTTGGCAGCCGTTTCAGCACGCTCCGCACGCTCCGCACGCTCCTTGACCGGCGCGCAGGCCGCGGCGAGGAGAACCATCGCCAGCGCGGCCAACCTGGCAAGGCGTACGCGGTTAACGCGGTGCCGCGACCATCCCATGGTTCTCGAACAGGCGGTGCGCTAGTGCAGCACGCGCGGCATCGAGAGGGAGAATTCCGCAATCGGCGCGTCGAACTTCTTGCCGTCCTCGGCCACCATCTGATAACTGCCGCGCATCGTGCCCACCGGCGTCGCGATCGACGTGCCGCTGGTGTACTCGTGCTGCTCGCCGGGCGCGAGCCTGGGCTGTGCGCCAACGACGCCCAGGCCGCGGACTTCCTGCACCAGACCCTGCGCGTCGGTGATCACCCAGTGCCGGCTGATCAGTTGGGCTGAGACCGTCCCCGTATTCCGAATCGTGATCGTGTAGGCAAAGACATACTGTCCTGCCGCCTCGTCGGACTGC
>JAQBBQ010000032.1:0-14842 GCA_032125995.1 Betaproteobacteria bacterium
CCATAGAGCAGCGCGGTGACACCCAGCATCTCGCGCATGCCCGGCCCGCCCCTCGGTCCCTCATAGCGGATGACGAGCACGTCGCCCGGCCGGTAGGCGCGCGTGCGCACGACCTCGGCGCAGGCCTCTTCGGAATCGAACACCCGCGCACGACCCTCGAAGCGCAGCGTTTTCAGACCGGCAACCTTGATCAGCGCACCGTCAGGCGCCAGGTTGCCCTTGAGCACGACGATCCCGCCGCTCGCGAGCAGCGGCTCGCGCCGCACAACCTCGCCATCGGCGCCCGGATGATCACGCAGGGCCTGCTCGAGCGTGGTGCCGAAGATCGTCAGACAGTCGCCGTGCAACGCGCCGCGCTCGAGCAATGCTTTTAGCACTGCGTACACCCCGCCCACCGCGTGCAGATCCTTGGCGAGGTAGCGGCCGCCGGGCTTCATGTCGGCGATCAGCGGCGTGCGCCGCGATACCCGTGCCAGATCGTCGAGCGAAAAACGGATCCCCGCCTCATGCGCGATCGCCGGGATGTGCAGGCCGGCGTTGGTCGAGCCGCCGGTGGCCGCGACCGCGGCGCAGGCATTCTCCAGGCTCTTCTTCGTCACCAGGTCGCGCGGGCGCGGTCCGCCCTTGAGCAGCAGGTCCATGACCACGCGCCCTGCCTCGCGCGCCTGCGGCAGGCGTGCCTTGTCGACGGCGGGCATGGTTGCCGAGCCGGGCAGCGCGAGCCCGAGCGTCTCGGACACCATTCCCATCGTGTTTGCAGTGAACTGTCCAGGGCAGGAACCGAGTCCCGGCAGACAGACATGCTCGAGCTCGTCGAGGTCGGCCGGCGTCAATTCGCCCGCCATCACTGCGCCGACGGCTTCGTAGGTGTCGAGCACCGTGACGTCGCGCCCGCGCCACTGGCCAGGCAGCGCCGCGCCGCCGTAGACGAACACCGACGGCAGGTTGAGCCGCACCATCGCCATCATCATCCCGGGCAGCGTCTTGTCGCAGCCGGCGAAGGTCACCAGGGCGTCGTAGGCGTGCCCGCGCGCCACCGCTTCGACGCCGTCGGCGACCAGTTCGCGCGACGGCAGCGAGTAGCGCATCCCGCCGTGTCCCATCGACATCGAATCCGCCACAGAGGCGCAGGCGAAGTCGAACGGCGCACCGCCTTCTGCGCGCACGCCTTCGGCGGCGGCGCGAGCGAACTCGCCGAGCAGCGCATTGCACGGCGTCGTGCGCGAATCGGTCGAGGCGATGCCGACGAACGGACGGGCAATATCGGCGTCGGACAGGCCAAGGCCGCGCAGGAAGGCGCGATGCGGCGCGCGATCGAGGCCGTCGACCGTGATGCGCGAAGGCAGAATGGGGATGGTTCGGTGACGGGTCTTGCGGCGCGGGCGGGTCATGGGCGCAATTCTAAGTGCTGACGCGCGGACGATCGGCGCCCGACGTTAAACCGCGCCGCTATTCGCTGTGGACCACCCGCTTCACGACCGCCCCGAGCGTCAGGCCTTGCACCACGATCGAGAACACGACAATCACGTAGGTCACCGCGATCAGAAGCTCGCGCGCCTCGCCGCCCGCCGGCAGGCTCAGCGCAAGCGCGACCGAGATTCCGCCGCGCAGCCCGCCCCAGGTCATGACCGTGATCGCGCCCGGCGTAAACCGCCGCCAGCGTTTCATCACGAGTACCGGCAGGCCGACGCTCGCCCAGCGCGCAAGCAGCACGATCGGAATCGTCAGCAGCCCGGCGACGAAATACTCGCCGCGGAAGGTGAGCACCAGCATCTCGAGCCCGAGCAGCACGAACAGCACCGCGTTTAGGATCTCGTCAATGAGTTCCCAGAACGTGTCGAGGTGCTCGCGCGTCGCGTCGCTCATTGCAAAGCGGCGGCCCTGGTTGCCGATGAACAGTCCGGCAACGACGATCGCGATCGGCCCCGAGGTATGCAGCCCGCTCGCGAGCGCGTAGCCGCCCATGACCAGCGCCAGGGTCAGCAGCACTTCGACCTGGTAATTGTCGACGCTCTTCAGCATCGCGTAGGTGATCGTGCCGAGGCCGAGACCCAGCAGCGCGCCGCCCAGCGCCTCCACCGCGAACAGGCCAGCGATCGTCCCCGCCGAGACGTCGGCGCCCTTCGACGCAATGCCGACCAGCACGAGGAAGACGACGACGCCAACGCCGTCATTGAACAGCGATTCGCCCGCCACCTTCACCTCCAGGCTCTTGGGGACTTTCGCGCGCTTGAGAATTCCGAGCACCGCAATCGGATCGGTCGGCGAGATCAGCGCGCCGAAGACAAGGCACCAGACGTAGGGCGGCGCGAAGCCGAGCAGCGGCAGCATGAGGTAGAACGCGGTACCAACGACGAACGTCGAGAACACGACGCCGACCGTGGCGAGCACGCCGATGATGAACTTCTGCCGCGCGAGATCGTTCAGATCGACGTGCAGCGCACCGGCGAACAGCAGGAAACTCAACATGCCGTGCATCAGCGCTTCGTTGAAATCGATGCGCCCGACGACCTTCTCGGCCCAGTCCTCGACGCCGTATCCGAGCGCGCCGAGCACGACCAGTACGAGCGAGAGCAGGAGCGAAATGAGCATCACGCCGATCGTGGTCGGCAGACGCACGAAACGATGATTCACCCATGCAAGCAACGCCGTGAGCGATACCAACAACGCGATGATGTCGAGAACGCTCACGACGGCAACAATTCTCAGCTTGGGAAATGGGCGTCCAGATCGGCGATCTGGGCAGCGTCCAGCATTTGCGTCGCGCGCCCGGAAAGCAGCAGGAAGAGCTTCGCCGTTTCTTCCATTTCCTCGGCGTTGTAAACCGCATCCTCAAGCGACTTGCCGGCCACCACCGGGCCGTGGTTCGCGAGCAGCAGCGCATGGTGCGTCTTCGCCTTTTCGCGCACCGCCTCGGCAAGCGCGCGATCACCGGGCCGGAAGTAAGGCACCAGCGGCAGGCGCCGGATGCGCATGACGTAGTACGCAGTAATCGGCGGCAGCACGTCGTCGGCGTTGTCGTGACATAGGCACGAGACCGCAACGCAATGGGTGCAATGCAGATGCACGATGCCCTGCGCCGAGGGACGCTCCTGGTACATCGCAAGATGCAGAAACGCCTCCTTCGATGGGGGATCACCGGCGACGTGCTTGCCCGCCGCATCGACTTTCGCAATGCGCGCCGGGTCGAGCCGGCCGAGGCAAGAGTTGGTCGGTGTCACGAGCAGGCCGTCGGGCAGCCGTGCCGACAGGTTGCCCGAACTACCGTGCGCATAACCGCGCGCGTAGAGCGACGCGCCGAACAGTACCAGCGCCTCGCGCAGCTGGGTCTCGTTCACGCGAGGCGCTCGAAGGCGCGGGTAAAGAAATCAGGCCCGCCGAAATTGCCCGACTTGAGCGCGAGCAGGACCGGGTCGCCGCCGACCGCCGCGGTCCACGGGACGCCGGGCGCAATTTCAGGGCCGATCGCGAGCGCACGCACGCCGAGCGCCTCGACCACGGCCCCCGAGGTTTCGCCGCCGGCAACGACGAACTTGCGTACCCCGGCGGCGGCGAGCTCGCCCGCGATGCGCCGGAACGCGTCCTCGACAAGTTCGGCCGCGCGCGCCTGGCCGAGCGCATTACGCGCGCGCGACACACTCTCCGGCGGCGCCGAGGCGTAAAGCAGAATTGGCGTCGCGCCGAGCTGATTTCGCGCCCACGCCAGGGCCTCGTCCAGGTGCCCTGCCCCGTCGGCAAGTTTCACCGGATCGAGCTGAAAGCTCGCATAGCGCCCGCGCACCGCTTCGATCTGACCGAGCGTTGCGCCTGAGCAGCTGCCCGAGAGCACCACGCCCGGGCCGTCGAGCTTCGGAAGCGTCGATTGCGTATCCCTGCGCACCACGCGTCCCTGTTTCCCGAGCGCGCGCGCGAGGCCCATGCCGAGCCCGGCGCCGCCCGTCGTCAGCGCAAGCTCGAGGCAGGCCTCGCCCGCTGCGACCAAGTGCGCGTCGCGCGTCGCATCGACAATCGCGTGGCGATGTCCTGCGGCACGCAGTTCGGCACTGCGCGCGCGCACCGCATCAGTCCCCGCCTCGACATCGGCGAACGGCACCAGGCCAACCTTGCCCTGGGTTTGCGCGGCCAGCACCCGCACCAGGTTGGCGTCGGTCATCGGCGTGAGTGGATGCTTGCGCATTCCCGAATCCGAGAGCAGCACATCGCCGACGAACAGATGCCCAAGGTAGACCGTGCGGCCATTGCGCGGGTAGGCCGGCGTCGCGACGCTGAAGTCGGTCTTCAGTGCCGCCATCAGCGCCTCGGTCACTGGGCCGATGTTTCCTTGCGGCGTCGAATCGAAGGTCGAGCAATATTTGAAATAGATCCGCTCGGCGGCGCGGTTCCTCAGCCACTCGAGCGACGCGAGCGACCAGGCGATCGCTTCTGCGGGTGGATTGGTGCGCGACTTGAGCGCCACCACCACGGCATCGGACGCCGGAATCTGGAGCGCCGCATCGGGCACGCCGTTGACCTGGGTGACCGATAGACCCTCGCGCGCGAGGGTGACGCCGAGGTCCGTCGCGCCGGTCAGGTCGTCCGCGATGCAGCCGATCAGCATGGCCAGATCATAGCCCGCGCCACCGAATCGCAGCGCGAGGGGATCTAGGACGCAGCGGCCGCGGCGCGCGTGGTGAGAAGCTGCTCGAACGCCGCCGCATCCAGCGGTTCGCTGAAGTAGTGTCCCTGCCATTCCTCGCAGCCGAGGCTGCGCAGGCGTTCGAGCTGGGCGGCGTTCTCGACGCCCTCGGCGGCAACCAGCAACCCGAGGCCATGCGCCATCGCCGCGATCGTCTGTACGATCTTGGCGTCCGCCGGGTGCGTATCGAGCTCCTTGAGGAAGGAGCGATCGATCTTCAGCTTGTCGATCGGCAAGCGCCGCAGATAGGCGAGGCTCGAATACCCGGTACCGAAGTCGTCGATCGCGACCCGCACGCCGAGCGCCGCAACCTGACGCAGGGTTTCGATGGTTTCGGGCAGATGCGACATCAGCACGCGCTCGGTGACCTCGAGCTCGAGCCAGCGCCCATCGATCCGGTTCGCCTTCAGCGCCGCGCGCAGCCGCGCCACGTAAGCATCACCCTGGATGAGTTCCGAGCTCGACACGTTGACGGCGAACCAGAGCGGCTCGCCGAATCGGCGCTGCCATGCGGCGGCCTGCGCGAGGCTGCGCTCGAGCGTCCACTCACCGAGCGCGCGGATCAGCCCCGACTGTTCCGCCACCGGCACAAAGTCGTCCGGCATGACGACGCCGCGCACCGGATGGTGCCAGCGCGCGAGCACTTCGGCGCCCACGATCCGTGCACCGTGCCCGGGCACGCCGCGCAGCACCGGATGGTAGTTCAGCACGAATTCGCCGCGCGACAGCGCGCCGCGCAAGTCGCTCTCGAGGGCGAGGCGCTCGGCGGCAAGCGTCGCGAACTCAGGGGCGTAGAACCGGTACATGTCGCGCCCGGCGTCCTTCGCCGCGTGCATCGCGGCGTCGGCGTTTCTCAGCAGCGTGGCGGCATCGTGCGCGTCGGTCGGATAGACGCTGATCCCGATCGAGGCACCGATGCTCAGCGTGCGTCCGTCGACCGTGAACGGCCGCGCGAGGATGGCCTGCACGCGCTGCGCGGCCGCGGCGGCGTCGGCGGGTGTGCGTACATCGTCCCAGAGCAGCACGAACTCGTCGCCGCCAAGCCGCGCCAGCATGTCTTCGTGACGCACCGTGTTGGCGAGACGCTCGGCAACCGCCCGCAGCAGGGCATCGCCCGCCTGGTGGCCGAGCGAATCATTCACCAGGCGGAACTGATCGAGATCCACGAACAGCAGCGCGATCTGCCCCCGGCTGCGCGCCGCCGTGACGATCGCGCGCTCGATCCGCTCGGCGAGCAGCGCGCGGTTCGGCAGCCCGGTCAGCGCATCGCGCTTGGCAAGGTATTCGAGGCGCGCCTCGGCCTGCTTGCGTGCCGTGATGTCCGCCGCGGTGCCGCGATACCCCTCGAGCCGGCCGCTCGGGTCGATGATCGGTACCCCGCTCATCGACAGCCACATCGCGCGCCCCGCCTTCGTCATGACGCGGAACACCTGGTCGCGAAACGGGCGCTGCTGCGTGCTGCGCTCTTCGAACCAGGCCTGCGCCGTACGCGCCTCCCCAAGCGGCATGAATTCGAGCGGCGTGCGCCCCAGCATGTCGGACTGCGTGTAGCCAAGAACCGCCTCGACGCGTCCAGACAGATAGCGGAAGCGCCAATCGGTGCCAACTTCCCAGACGTACTCGCCGGCCGCCTCGACGACGTCGCGGAAGCGCCGTTCCCGCTCCGCCAGCGCGTCAAGCGCGCGCCGCATTTCCGATACGTCACGCAGCACCGACTGGATGACGAGACGCCCACTTTCGAGATACGAGATGCTCGCGGCCTCGACGTGGGCTTCGGACCCGTCGAGGCGCCGCAGGCGCTGGGGCTCGTAACCACTTGCACCGGGGCCGACGGCATGAAATTGCATGCGCTCCTGCACGCGTGCCCAATCGTCCGGCTGCACCGTGTCTTCGACCCGCATCCCGGCGAGTTGCGCCGGGGTGGCGCGCAGCAGGCGCGCCGCCGCCGGATTGGCGTACTCGATCAGTCCACCGCTATGGACGATGATGGCATCGGGGGACAGTTCGACCAGCGCCCGGTAGCGCGCTTCCGCATCGCGCAGCGCCTGCTCGGCGCGCTTGGCGGCATCGACGTCCATGGTGATGCCCGCGATGCGCAGCGCCCTGCCGTCGGCGTCTCGCTCGACAACGCGCCCCGTGGCGCGCAACCAGCGCCATTCTCCCGGCTTGGTCGCGAAGCAGTACTCGGCGTCGTAGACCGACGCCTTGCCTTTCAGCGCATCGGTGAACGCCTTGCGGTTCGACGCGCGGTCTTCGGGACGAATCAACGCCAACAGGTCGCCGGTGCGGATGATTTCATCCTTGGGCTCGCGGCCGAACAGCGTGGCCCAGCCCGCGCTCATGTACAGCCGGTCGGAATCGACATCGCAATCCCAAAGCGTGAGCCGCGCACCCTCGACCGCAAGATCGAGCCGCTGGCGTGCGTCCGCGGCAGCGGCTTCGGCCGCACGCTGGCGGGTCACGTCGCGGCCTACGCCGCGGTAGCCGAGAAAGCGGCCCCCGCTATCGACCCGCGCCTCGCCCGAGACCAGATGAATGATGCGCGGACCCTCCGACGCTGAACGCGCCAGCTCGACTTCGAAAAACGGCAGCCGCGATGCAAGCTGCTCCTGAAGATCAGCGCGTGTCGTGGGGTCGATCTCCACCGGCTCGATCTCCCACAGCCGCCGGCCGACGACCCGCGCCTCGCCAAACAGCCCGGCCAGCGGTGCCCCGCCCGCGAGCCAGCTGATGCGGTCTTCCGGGTCGCTTTCCCAGAACCAGTCCGCCGAGAGCGCGGTCAGGTTGCGAAAGCGCTCGCTGTCGGTGCGTAACACCTCGATCGCCTGCGCATCGCGCGCGCGTAACGCGCGTGCCAGCACATACACCAGGCCGCCGATGAACAGCGCGAGCGCAACGGCGTGCACTGCGGCCGAAGCGTGCCTGTCGAGCGTGGCCTGCACGTACAGATGGACGCCGCTGAGCAGCACGCCACCGAGTGCGAGATAGACGATGATTCCGCGCAACGGCGCGTCGCGCCTCAGCCGATCAACGAGAGCGCCAACCCCGTCCACGGCAACCTCAGTGCGCGCTGGCCGCGTCGCGCACCGGCGGCGCCACCTTGAGCACCTCGTCGATCGTCGTCTGCCCCGCGGCCACTTTCATTGCACCGCTGACCCGCAGGGACTTCATGCCTTCCTTGAGCGCGAGTTCGCGAATCTGCCCGACGTCCGCACTCGCAGCGACGAGTTCCTTGATCGCACCCGAATACAGGAGCGTCTCGTAGATTCCGATGCGGCCCTGAAATCCCGTCATCCGGCATTCCAGGCAGCCCACCGGCTTGTAGATCGCCTGCGGGCGCTTCGACTTCCAGGGCGCGACAAGCGCGTCCCAGGCAGCCTCATCCTCGGACCGGTTGAGCTCGACTTTCAGCTTGCAGTGCGGACACAACGTGCGCACCAGACGCTGCGCCATCACGCCATTGACCGTTGCATTGAGCAGGTAGGGCGGTACGCCGAGTTCGAGCAGACGCGTGATCGACAGGGGCGCATCGTTGGTGTGCACGGTCGAGAGCACAAGGTGCCCGGTCAGCGCCGCCTGCACCGCCATCTCGGCGGTCTGCAGGTCGCGCACCTCGCCGACCATGATGATGTCCGGGTCCTGGCGCATCAACGCGCGTACGCCGTCGGCAAAGCCGAGGTCGATCGCTCCCTGGACCTGCATCTGATTGAACGCCGGTTCGACCATTTCGATCGGATCCTCGATGGTGCAGACGTTCACCTCGGGCGTCGCAAGCTGCTTGAGCGTCGAATACAGGGTCGTCGTCTTGCCCGATCCGGTCGGCCCGGTGACCAGCACGATGCCGTTGGGTTTTTCGGTCATCAATTTCCAGCGCCGATCATCGTCTTCGGAAAAGCCGAGCTCGCGGAAGTCGCGCACCAGCACTTCCGGATCGAACACCCGCATCACGAGCTTCTCGCCGAAGGCCGTCGGCAGCGTCGACAGGCGCAATTCAACTTCGTTGCCGTCGAGCGTGCGGGTCTTGATGCGCCCGTCCTGCGGACGGCGCTTTTCGACCACATCCATGCGCCCGAGAATCTTGATCCGGCTGGTCATCGCATTCAGCACCGGCCCCGGGATCTGGTAGACCTGGTGCAGCACGCCGTCGATGCGAAAGCGCACGATGCCGATCTCGCGCCGCGGCTCGATGTGGATGTCACTCGCGCGCTGCTCGAAGGCGTACTGCCACAGCCAGTCCACCACGCGCACCACGTGCGCGTCGTTCGCGTCGAGCTGCTTGTTCGCTGCGCCCAGCTCGACCAGCTGTTCAAAATTCGATATTCCGGAACCGCCGCCCGCGGCGCGGCTCGCCCCCTTGATCGACTTGGCGAGGTTGTAGAACTCGGCTTGGTAGCGCTCGATGTCGACCGGATTGGCGATTACGCGACGGATGCCGAGTTTTAGGATCGTCGACAGTTCGTGCTCCCACTCGCGCACGAACGGCTCGGCGGTCGCGATCACTGCCTCCTTTGCGGTGACGCCGATGGGCAGCACGCGGAAGCGCGTCGCGTAGGCGCTCGACATGACTTCGGTCACCGCGGAGAAATCGACCTTGAGCGGATCGATGTGGCGGTATTCCATGCCGACGCGCTTGGCGAGCCATTCGGTCAGCGCTTCGATCGTCAGAAGCTTGGGGCCACCGCTGAGCGGCTTCCAGCGCTGTTCGGCGATGATCACCAGGGGATGCTGAACGCCGCGGTAGTAGCGCCGCTCCTTCTTGAACTGCTCGGCGACGGCAGCGTCGACGAGGCCATCCTCGACGAGCCAATCGAGCAGTTCCGAGATGGTGAGCCGGTGTTCGGCGACCTGGGGTTGTACGGCGGCCATGCCAAGTGGTTGAGTTTGCGGCATTATGCCTGTCGCCGACGCCAACCCACAATCGCCCTGTGCCCGAAACCCGGCCGCGTGCCCTCGCCAACGACGTCAAGTTCCGTGAAGTCTGGGCCTGGAGCATGTACGACTTCGCGAACTCGGGCTACACGACCGTGGTCATTACCGCGGTATTCAGTGCCTACTTCGTGGCCACGGTCGCGGGCAACGCCGCATGGGCAACCTTTGCCTGGACAGCGTCATTGTCGGTTTCCTACCTCGCGGTCCTGCTCAGCGCGCCGCTGGTGGGCGCCTGGGCCGATGCCCACGCGGCCAAGAAACGCCTGCTGTTCGCCGCCACTGCTGGTTGCGTGGCGTTTACGGCCCTGCTCGCCTTCGCCTCGCCCACCACGCTGGCGCTGACGATCGCATGCGTGATCGTGTCGAATTTTTTCTTCGCCACAGGCGAGAACCTGATCGCCGCGTTCCTGCCCGAACTCGCCGACTCGCGTGCCATGGGACGCGTTTCGGGCTGGGGCTGGAGCTTCGGCTACCTCGGCGGCATCGTCGCGCTCGGGCTGTGCATCGCGTACATCTTCCGGGCCCAGGCGCAGGGCCAGGTCGCGGAACAGTACGTACCGGCGACGATGCTGATCACGGCAGTGCTGTTCGCGCTCGCCGCACTGCCAACCTTCGTCTGGCTGCGCGAGCGCGCCCGGCCCCAGGGCGGCGTCGCCTCCGGGGCACTGCGCGAAGCCTGGGCGCGCGTGCACCAGACGATCCGTCACGCGCGGGCGTTCCGCGATCTGAGGCGTTTCCTGCTCTGCATCGTGTTCTATCAGGCCGGAATCATGGCGGTGATCGCGCTTGCCGCGATCTACGCGCAGCAGGCGATGAAGTTCACCACGCTGCAGACGATGATCCTCATCTTTGCGGTGAACTTCTTTGCCGCCGCGGGCGCGTTCGGCTTCGGCTACCTGCAGGACCGGATCGGCCACATGCGCGCGATGGCATTGATTCTCGTCGGCTGGATCGTGATGGTCGGCCTTGCCTATGTCGCGGTCAGTGCGGTGGTGTTCTGGGCGGCGGCGATCCTGGCCGGACTCTGCATGGGCTCGGCGCAGGCCGCCGGGCGCGCGATCGTCGGCTATCTCGCGCCTCCCGCGCGGCTGGCGGAGTTCTTCGGCCTGTGGGGTCTGGCGGTTAAAGCCGCGTCGATCGTCGGTCCACTGACCTACGGCGTAGTGACCTGGGTCTTCGAGGGCAATCACCGCCTCGGGATTCTCTCGCTCGGGGTCTACTTCGTGATCGGGCTCGTGCTTCTGGTTGGCATCGATGTCGAGCGGGGCCGGAAGGCCGCGCTGAACGATGGTTGACGCGACCGTAATCGGATCCACGCGCCTGCCTGTTCCCAATGCATCAGTTAGCATTTGGCACTCGACCGTTGCGGCAGTAACCACACAAGGAGTAGGAAAATGACGATAAAAGTTGGCGACCGCGTTCCCGACGGCAAGCTTGCGGAGTCCACCGAGTTCGATGCGGCCTGCCCGGTCGCACCGAAAGACGTCGGCGTCGCCGACGCGGTCAAGGCCAAGAAGATCGCCGTATTCGGTTTGCCTGGCGCGTACACGCCGACCTGCTCGGCAAAGCACGTGCCAAGCTATCTCACCAACCTCGACAAGCTGAAGGCCAAGGGCCTAGACGAAGTCTGGTGCGTTGCCGTGAACGACGGCTTCGTGATGGCAGCCTGGGGCAAGGACCAGGGTGCGATCGGCAAGATTCGCTTTCTGGGAGACGGCGCCGCGGCATGGACCAAGGCGCTCGGGCTCGAGCTCGACCTTTCGGCACGCGGTATGGGCATGCGCATGCAGCGTTTCTCGATGCTGCTCGACGACGGTGTGGTCAAGCAGCTGAACGTGGAAGGCCCCGGCAAGTTCGAGGTGTCCGACGGCGCGACAATGCTCAAGCAACTTGGTTGAGCGCCCCGCGCGGGCACGCGGCCTGACGGGGGTGGACCACCCGGAATACGGGTCGTGATGCCGATGTGGTTGCGCCGCATACGCGGCTGGACGCTGTTCGTCTGTCTTGCGGCAGCGCTCGGCATCGCCGCAGCTGCCGACGCGCCGCGCAAAGTCGCGACCTTCGAGGGCGTCACCGAGTACCAGCTCGCCAACGGCCTGCGCGTGCTGCTCGTCCCGGCGCCCGAAATCGATACCGTCACCGTCCACATCACCTATCTCGTCGGCTCACGCCACGAAGGCCACGGCGAGAAGGGCATGGCGCACCTGCTCGAGCATCTGCTGTTCAAGGGCTCGCCGCAGCACCCCGACGTCAAGCAGGAGGCCGAGGCGCGCGGCGCACGCTGGAATGGCACGACGTCGTTCGACCGCACCAATTATTTCGAGACGCTCGCCGCAACCGACGACAACCTCGCCTGGGCCCTCGGCCTGGAGGCCGATCGGATGGTGAATTCGTTCGTGGCGAAGAAGGATCTCGACAGCGAGATGACGGTCGTGCGCAACGAGTTCGAGATGGGCGAAAACAACCCCGGATCGATCCTTTACCAGCGCATGCAGCGCCTCGCATTTTCCTGGCACAACTACGGCTACCCGGTCATCGGCGCGCGCGCCGACATCGAGCGCGTACCGATCGAGCGTCTGCAGGCGTTCTACCGCAGCTGGTATCAACCCGACAACGCGGTGCTCATTATCGCCGGGCGTTTCGACGCGTCGCGCGCACTGGAACTGGTGGCCAAGTTCTTCGGTCCGATTCCGCGCCCGACCCGCAGCCTGCCGACGCTGTATACGGACGAACCGACCCAGGACGGCGAGCGCTCGGTGACGCTGCGCCGCACCGGCGACACGCAGATCGTGGCGACGATGTACCGTGTCCCGGCGGCGCGCGACCCGAGCTATCCCGCGATCGATGTGCTGGTCAACGTGCTTGGCAACTCGCCGAACGGCCGCCTGCACCGCACGCTGGTACAGACCGGGTTCGCGAGCGGCGCATGGGGCGCCGAGCGTGGCCTGCACGATCCGGGGGTGATGATTTTCGGCGCAAGCCTGGGAAAGAATGCCGCGCTCGCCCCGGCACGCAAAGCGCTCATCGACACCCTCGAGAACATCGCCAACGATCCGATCCGACCCGACGAGGTCGAGCGCGCGAGGACCGAACTGCTGAATGGCTTCGATCAGGCCCGCGACGACGTCGGTCACCTGGCGCAGGCACTGGCCGAGTTTTCCGCGCTTGGTGACTGGCGACTATTCTTCATCTACCGTGACCGGCTGCGTGACGTGACGGTCGACCAGGTGCAGCGCGTCGCGCTCGCCTACCTCAAACCCGCGAACCGCGTGCTGGGCCAGTTCATTCCCACCGCGGCGCCCGACCGCGCGGAAATCCCCTCGGCACCGGATCTGCGCGCCGCGATCGAATCGTTGCGCGAGACCGAACAAGTGGTTCACGGCGAACTGTTCGACGCAGCGCCGAAGGCCATCGAAGCGCGCGTGGTGCGCAAGACGCTGGCCAACAGCATCAAAGTGGCCTTGCTGCCGAAGAAGACCCGCGGCGAGCGCGTACAGATGGTGCTCGATCTCCACTGGGGCGACGAGCAGGGTCTGACCAATCGCACGCTCGCCTGCAGCCTCGCGGGCGACATGCTCATGCGCGGCAGCCGCCGGCACACACGCGGCGAATTGAGCGATGCCTTCGAGCGCCTAAACGCGTCGGTGAGCATCGGCGAGGGGGGCGCGGCGCTGCAGGTGCGGCGCGACCGTTTCGCGGAGGCGCTGGCGCTGATCGCGGAAATCCTGCAAGCGCCTGCGTTCCCGGCGTCCGAATTCGAAGAGCTCAAGCGGAGCGCAATCACCGGCACCGAAGCCGGTCGCGCGAATCCGGGCACCGTGGCGAGCATCCGCCTGAATCGCCACCTGAGCCCCTACCCGAACGGGCATCCACTCGAAGTACGCACGATCGATGAGCGCCTGCGCAATCTGCGCGCGATCACGCTCGAGCAGGTGCAAGACTGCTATCGCGACTTTCTTGGCGCAACCGGCGCATCGATCGCCATCGTCGGCGACATCGATCCGGACGCGGTCGCACGCCAGATCGAGACCCTGTTCGGGGCCTGGAAAAACCCGCGCCCTTACCAGCGCATCCCGGTGCGCTATTTCGACGTCGCGTCGACCACCGGCAGCGTCGTGACGCCCGACAAGGCGAACGCCGCACTACGCGCCGGCGTCGCGATCCCGATGCGCGACGACGACGCTGATTTTGAGGCCATGGTGCTGGGCAACTACCTGCTCGGCGGTACACCCACGGCTCGGCTGCCCGCCCGCATCCGGGAAAAGGACGGCCTATCCTACAGCGTCTATTCCTCGTTTCGCGCCGGGCAGAAGGACAAGGTCGGGCGCTTCAACGTCTCCGCGATCTTCGCGCCGCAGAATCGGGCACGCGTCGAGGCCGCGCTGCGCGAGGAACTGGCACGCGCGCTCGAGCATGGCTTCACGCCGGCCGAAGTCGAGGCGGCAAAAAATGGTCTGCTCCAGGCACGCCGACTGTCGCGCACGCGCGATGCGACGCTCGCCCGCCGGCTCGCCTGGTACCTCCACCTCGACCGCAGCTTCGAATGGGACATCGCATTCGAGGCGCGCATCGCAGCGCTGACGCCGGCGCAGATTGTTGCGGCGCTGCGCCGCCACCTCGATCCGGCGCGCCTCTCGGTCGTCGTCGCCGGCGACTTCAAGCCCAACTGAGGCGTCAGCCGCGCGTTTTCAGAACGTCGCGAATTTCCTCGAGCAGGACCTCCTGGCGCGGCGGCGCAGCCGGCGCCGCTTCCGCCTTGACCTCCTCGCGCTTCAGGCGATTGATCAGCTTCACGGCGATGAAGATCGCCCACGCGATGATCAGGAAGTCGACGCAGGTCTGCAGAAAGCTGCCGTACTTGATGGTCGCCGAACCGACCTTCACCGCGAGGGCGGAAAAGTTCACCCCGCCGATCAGCCCGCCGACCAGAGGCATCACCACGTCCCCAACCAGCGAGGCGACGATCTTGCCGAACGCGCCGCCGATGATCACGCCGACCGCGAGGTCGATGACGTTGCCTTTCATGGCGAATTCGCGGAACTCCTTCATCATGCTCATGCCGGTTCTCCAGTCAGTCGATCGGTAGGTACTGTAGGTCCAGAATCTCGAGCCGTTCGCGTCCCGCCGGCGAGCGCAAGGTCACCTTATCGCCCGCCCGCGCCTTCAGCGGCGCGCGCGCGATCGGCGCGAACCAGGACACCCGGCCGCGTGCGGTGTCAACTTCGTCCGCGCCGACGA
>JAQBBQ010000033.1:0-3095 GCA_032125995.1 Betaproteobacteria bacterium
CGTCCTTGGGTGCGTCGTCCTTGCGAATCATCGGCTTCGCCAGCCGATGCGGGTGGCTGATGTAGTCGGAGCCGAAGCGGCCCTTTACGCACAAGCGCTGTTCGTTGGCGGGGCCATTGCGACCGTCGATGTGAAGGATGCGGTCGTCCTTGACGTGCACCGTGGTCTGGCAGCCGACGCCGCAATAAGGACACAGCGTGTCGACGGCGCGGTCCGGGAATTCCTGCCGCGTACCGGCCTCGTCGAGCAGATTGGCTTCCATGAGCGCGCCGGTCGGACAGACCTGAACGCATTCGCCGCAGGCCACGCAGGTCGATTCGCCCATCGGCGCATCGAAATCGAACACGATCTTCGATCCGCGACCGCGGTGGGCCATTCCGATGACGTCATTCACCTGCACCTCGCGGCAGGCCCGGACGCAGAGATTGCAGTGTATGCAGGCATCGAGGTTGACGGCGATTGCAACGTGGCTGCTGTCGCCTTCGTGTTTCTCCCGCGATGGAAAGCGGCTAGCGGCGATGCCCATGGCATCGGCCCACGCCCAGAATTTCGACCGCGGGTCGTGCGCCGTTGCGCGTGCCGGCTGGTCGGCGACGAGGAGCTCCATGACCATGTTGCGCGCGCTCCTCGCCTTGTCCGAGGCTGTGCGCACGACCATATCCTGCACCGGCTTGCGGACGCAGGACGCGGCGAGCACGCGCTCGCCTTCGATCTCGACCATGCAGGCCCGGCAGTTGCCGTCGGCCCGGTAGCCGGGTTCGGGCGCGTGGCAAAGATGCGGAATCGTATTGCCCTGCCGCTTCGCCACCTCCCAGATGGTCTCGTCCGGCGATGCCTCGACCGGTCTGCCATCCAGCGTGAACGTGATCGCCTCCCTCATGAAAGCTCCTCCGGGAAGTACTTTAGGAGACACAGGAGCGGATTCGGCGCCGCCTGCCCCAGGCCGCAGATCGAGGCCGAGGCCATCACGCCGCCGAGTTCACGCAACAGGTCTTCGTCCCACGTTGCTTCCGACATAAGCTTCACGGCCTTCTCGGTGCCAACACGGCAGGGCGTGCACTGGCCGCAGCTTTCGTCCTCGAAGAACCGCATCAGGTTGAGCGCGGCGCCCCGGATGCTGTCCTTGTCCGACAGCACGATCACGGCCGCCGACCCGATGAAGCACCCGTGCGCCTCGAGCGTGCCGAAATCGAGCGGAATGTTCGCCATGCTCGCGGGCAGTATCCCGCCCGACGCGCCACCCGGAAGATACGCCCTGAACGTGTGTCCGTCGGCCATGCCCCCGCAATACTCGTCGATGAGTTCGCTCGCGGTGATGCCGGCGGGGGCGAATTTCACTCCCGGTTCCCTGACGCGTCCGGAAACAGAGAAGCTGCGGCGCCCCTGGCGTCCGTTGCGGCCTTCGGCCGAGAACCAGGCCGGGCCTCTTTCGACGATGTCGCGCACCCAGTACAGGGTCTCGACGTTGTGGATCAGTGTCGGTCGTCCGAACAGGCCCACCTGGCTCGGGAACGGAGGCTTGTGGCGCGGCAGACCGCGTTTGCCTTCGATGCTCTCGAGCATCGCGGATTCTTCGCCGCAGATATAGGCGCCCGCGCCGCGGCGCAGGTGAATCGTGCAATCGCCGTTGAGTGATTTGTGCTCCACCTCGGCGATGGCCGCCAGCAGAATCTCGCGCGCCGCCGGATACTCGTCGCGCAAATAAATGTAGATCGCCTCAGCTTCGATAGTCCACGCTGCGACCAGCATGCCCTCGAGAAAGCGGTGCGGCTCACGCTCGAGATAGTAGCGATCCTTGAACGTGCCCGGCTCACCCTCGTCGGCATTCACGGCCATCAGGCGCCGACCTGCTTCAGCTCTAACGAAGCGCCATTTGCGCCCGGCCGGAAAGCCCGCGCCGCCGAGTCCGCGCAAGCCGGAATCCTCCATGATTGCGACCAGTTCGTCGGCGGACCGATTGCCTGCGAGGCAGTCGCGCAGCAGTCCGTAACCGCCGGCCCCGACGTACGCGTCGAAGCTCATGTGGTCGGGAATTTCGGGATGATGGTCGCCGCCATTCACCGCGACCGCGATCGACGCGGCATCAGCACGGTCGACATGCCGGTGCCCCACCTCCGCAACAGGCGCCGTATCGCAGCGCCCCATGCAGGGCGCGCGGACGACACGCACGTCGGCGCCGAGCCTGCCAGGCAATGATTCCAGCAGCGCATCGCCACCCGCACATGCACACGTCAGGCTGTCGCAGACGCGGACCGTTACGGGCGGCGGCGGTGTTTCTCCATCGAGGATGATGTCGAAATGGGCGTAGAAGGACGCGACTTCAAACACCTCGGCCATCGACAGCCGCATTTCGGCCGCGAGCGCCTGCAGGTGCTCGGCGCCGAGGAAACCATACCGGTCCTGGACGAGGTGAAGGTGCTCGATGAGCAGGTCTGGCGCACGCGAGCGGTCGCCAAGCAATGCAGCGATGTCACGCTTTGCGGCCGGGTCGAGCTGGCGCCCTTTATCAAAGCCAGGCGAACGCCGCCGCCCCGATGCGGGGGCTATCCGGCGCGCGTCTCCGCCATTCCTGTCGACATCAGCCATCGAATCTCGTTCCTTGCCCGCTTCCATTCTTCCTCTAGATTACCACTGCGCGGCGACAGGCAGGCAGTATGATAATGTCACAGCAATGAACGTCGACCTTGCGCGATATCACCGCCAGATGCTGCTGCCCGGCTTCGGGGAAGTTGGGCAACGCCGCCTGCGCTTTTGACGAGCCGGTTATCAACCTTGCCGCCTCTGACAGACCCTGTAACAGCGTGAAATGGCAGCGCTCCAGGTCATTGGCACTTCTTTCAGTCCGCCGCGTGTCCGGGCGCCCTCTACAGCACTCTATTTACAATGTGAGTATAGGAGGACCAGCCAATGCCACTCGAGTATTTCAATATTGATTCCGACACCGTTCTTGCAGAACTAAATACGGTTTGATTCCATGGGCTGGGTTTCAACGTAACAATCGCGTAGCCTATCGCCACTTTTTCGAATGACCTGAAGGCCCCATCCACATGTTGAAAATATCCAATCTGCCGGTTCTCCTGGTTCTGCTGTTGATC
>JAQBBQ010000034.1:0-7749 GCA_032125995.1 Betaproteobacteria bacterium
GCACCGAGCGTGAGGTGGTCATGCAGCAGGCGGTGTTCAGCCGCAAGGGCGTGGACCGCATCATGAAGTACGGCTTCGAGCTCGCGATGCAGCGGGACAAGCACCTGACCTCGTGCACCAAGTCGAACGGCATCTCGATCACCATGCCCTACTGGGACGAGCGTTTTGCCGAGATGAAGAAGCAGTATCCGGCGGTACGCACCGATCAGTATCACGTCGACGGCCTCAGCATCCAGATGGTGCTCAACCCGGATCGCTTCGACGTCATCGTGTGCTCGAACCTGTTCGGCGACATCCTCTCCGATCTCGGGCCGGCGACCGCAGGCACGATCGGCATCGCACCCTCGGGCAACATCAACCCCGAGCGCACCGCACCATCGATCTTCGAGCCGGTGCATGGCTCGGCACCGGACATTGCGGGCAAGAAGATCGCGAACCCGATTGCGCAGATCTGGTCAGGCCTGCTGATGCTCGAGCACCTCGGACATGCCGCCGCGGCGGCCGACATCATGGCGGCGATCGAGCGCATCATCATCGAGGGCCCGCACACACCGGACATGAAAGGCAAGGCATCGACCGCGGACGTCGGTGCCGCAATTGCGGAGGCGGTGCGCGCGCAATCAAAGAAAGCCGCTTGAAGACCTATCGCATTGCAGCGATTCCGGGCGACGGCATCGGCAACGAGGTCATCCCGGCCGGGATCGAGGTTCTCGAGGTACTCGCCGCCAAGCAGGGCTTCGCCCTCGCCTTCGAGCATTTCGACTGGGGCTCGAAGCGCTACCTCGAGACCGGCGCCTACATCCCCGAGGGCGGGCTCGAGCAGCTGAAGGGCTTCGATGCGATCTTCTTCGGCGCGGTCGGCGCGGCCGAGGTGCCCGACCACATCTCGCTCTGGGGCCTGCGGTTGCCGATCTGCCAGGGCTTCGACCAGTACGCCAATGTCCGTCCGGCGCGAGTGCTGCCCGGTGTCGAGAGTCCGCTGCGCGATGGGTCGGCCGTCGACTGGGTCATCGTCCGGGAGAATTCCGAAGGCGAGTATTCGGGCTCCGGCGGGCGCGTACACCAAGGTCTGCCCGACGAAGTGGCCACCGAAACCTCCGTCTTCACCCGGCGCGGCGTCGAGCGCATCCACCGCTTCGCCTTCGAACTCGCGCGCTCACGACCACGGCGACAGTTAACGCTGGTCACCAAATCGAACGCCCAGCGCTACGGCATGGTGCTGTGGGACGAGATCTTCTTCGAGGTCGCAAAGGGCTACCCGGACGTCAAATGGGACCGTGAGTTGGTCGACGCGATGACCACGCGCATGGTGCTCAAACCCGGTTCGATCGACACCGTGGTCGCGTCCAACCTGCACGCGGACATTCTGTCCGATCTCGCCGCCGCGCTGTCGGGGTCGCTCGGCATCGCGCCGACGGCGAATCTGAATCCGGAGCGCAACTTCCCCTCGATGTTCGAGCCGATCCACGGCTCGGCCTTCGACATCAGCGGCAAGGGCATTGCCAATCCGCTCGCCACCTTCTGGACCGCGTCGATGATGCTCGAGCATCTGGGTGAACCGCAGGCCGCGGCGCGCCTGATGCAGGCGATCGAGGCGGTCACCGCCGAGGGCGTGCTGACGCCTGACCTCGGTGGCGTGCACGACACGCGCGCGGTGACCAACGCGGTGAAACGCGCGGTGACGAACGCGGCGAAGCCCGCGTTGGCCTAGCAAGCCGCTACCTGCGCACGCCTGACTCGACCGTCTTCGTCGCCGCCTTGCGCGCGTCCATCGCCTCGAGGCGGAGCGCATAACCAATGTAGTACTTGTAGACGTTGCGCACGTAATGCACGGTCTCGCGGCTGACGCGTTGCGCGGCGATCTGCTCGACTTGGCCGAACCAGCGGTTCGGATCGAGCCCTTCCTTCTCCGCCCGCCGGCGCAGCTCCGCGATCCGGCCCGGACCCGCGTTGTAGCTCGCAAGTGCGAACAACATGCGATTCTGCGAATCGAAGGCGGCGTCCTTGAAATAGTTCTCGATCAGCGTGTGCATGTACTTGATGCCGGCGTGGATGTTCGCGTCGACCTGTTGGATGTCGCCGACCTTCATCGCCCTGCCGGTCGACGGCAGGACTTGCATCACGCCGATCGCGCCGTTGCGGCTGCGCGCGCTCTGCTTGAGGCGTGACTCTTGAAAGCCCTGCGCCGCCATCATCAGGGGATCAAACCCATAGCGTTCCGCATACTTGCGGAAGATCCCGATCGTGTCTTTGAAGCGGCCCCATTCCGCGCCCCCAGTGCTGTCATACAGCCGTTTGATGCGTTGCGCGTAGGTCGAGAACCGCAGTTGGGCGGCGTTCGAATTCTTGCGCTCCTCTTCGATGAAGGCGTTCACCTCCGCCGCGAGACGGGGACTGTTCTTGCGGAACGCCCAGCCGACGCGCCCGCCAATCCGCACGGCGATGCGGTCGTGAACGGTGAGTCCCGGCAGAATCTTCGCCCACAGCTTCGCCTTCCAGTCGTCGACGACGATGAGGCCGAGGATTCCGGCGCTCACCATCTCCATCAGGTCCTCGTCCTCGAGCGCCTCCGGAACGAGCCGGATGTCCACCAGCGGTTTGCGCGCCTCGCTAAAGCGCTGATTGATCTCGAGCAGGCTGCCGTAGTAGCTGCTTGAACGACGCACATGAATTTCCTTGCCGGAAAGATCGAGCAACTCTGAGATCTTCGGCGAACGGGGTCCGCTGACCACGAGTTCAAACACCCCGGTTTGGCCCGCAGCGCTGAAATCGACCCACCGCTCGCGTTCGGGCGTAATCGTCAGGTTGCCTGCCGCGATGTCGCCGCGGCCCTCGGCGACCCAGGAAATCAGCTTGTCGCGCGTCACCGGAATCGGCAGCACGCTGATCGGGCGCCCGGCGAGCGCCTTGCGGTGCCTACGATTGAGCCAGCGTGCGAAGTCCCTGATCGCATCGGCGGTCAATCCACGCTGTGCACCATGGGTGTGGAAAAAGTCCGTGCGACTGTACGGCACCAGCACGCGGATCTCGCGCCGTCGCAGCATGACATCGAAATCGTCCTGCGCGGGACGCGTGAGAACCTCGAGGCTAAGCGCACGCGCAGCCGGCTCCAACTGCGCACCGCCCGCGGCGGCGTGCGTGGCGTACATGGCGAGCGCAAGCGCGCATCCGAGCCGCGCGATGAGCGCAACCAGCACCATCCCGGTGCGACGCAGCATCGGCGTCAGCGTTTCAATTGCCGTTCGATCAGCGCCTTGAATTCGGGCGAGGTCCAGGCCGCCCGATCCTCGCCCTCCCACTGTGCCTTCGCCTCGGCACCCAGCGTCAGTTTGCCGCGGATGCCGCGCTTGGCCACCGCGTAGGCGTCACGCGGATGGCGCGCGAGGACGGCGAGCCGTTCCTTCGCCACCGTGAGCGGATCGTCGGCGAGTTCGTCGACCAGCCCGAGCCCAAGGGCGGTCTGCGGATCGACCAGTTGCGCACCGAGCACGACGCGCTCGATGCTCGCTGCCGGCACGCGCGCCTTGATCAGGGACCAGGTCTTGGGCGGGAAGCGCGCACCGATCGCAACCTCATTCAGCCCCATGCGTGCGCCCGGCGCGGCCGTCATCACGCGGCAGTCGCAGCCCAGCGCGATCACGCAGCCGCCAGCGACCGCATGCCCGTTTACCGCCGCCGCGGTCGGACCGGGATATTCATAAAGCGCCTCGACCATGTCCTCGAGCAGGACGAGAAAACGCTGCATCCCCGCCGCGTCGAACCCGGCCATCTCCTTCAGGTTAAGACCGGCGCAGAATGCATCGCCCGCACCGGTGAACAGGACCGGCTCACCGGCAGCGACGCGCAGTCGGTCGCACAGTGTGCGCATCAGCGCGCTACTGAGCGCGTTCTTGCCGGGGCCTTCGAGAACGATTTCTTGCATCGGGCACCTCCGCGGTGAGCGCAGATTCAAAGCGTGGAAAAGTTAACACAAGGATGGCGCGCATCCCCTTCCTGCCGGCAGAACGCCGGCCTGCGCCGCCGGCGCGCCCCGGGCGTGCCCGATTCTTGCCCGGATTCGGTTCGACACTGGCCAGGCACAGGCGATCAAGAACAGGACATCTGCATGCAAAAGGCCCTCGCTTGGAAGATCGGCATCATCATGATTCTCGGCCTGCTCGTGCAGGTCCCGCTCACCATGATCGACGGTCTGACGGCCGAGCGCAAAGCCGCACGCAACAGTGTCGTGGCCGACATCGCACGCAGCGCGGCCGAGGCGCAACGGCTCGCCGGGCCCGCGATCCTCGTGCCCTATACGCGTCGCAGCACCCAGGTGACGACGAACACTGACGACGCCGGACGCACCCGTTCGGTACGCAACGAACGCATCAGCAAAGGCTGGATCGCGTTGCTGCCCGAGACACTTGCAATCGACGGCGCGATCCACTTGCAGACCAAACAGCGCGGGATCTACAGCGCGCGGCTCTACACCGGCCAGCTCGAATTGCGCGGGCGTTTCGTCATACCGCCCGAACACCGCATCCATCGCAGCGGGAGTGAATACGAATGGGGATCGGCAGTGCTCGTCGTCGGCATCACCGACCCACGCGGGGTGCGCGACGGCGTGCGTCTCGAGTGGGACGGGGCGCCGCTGCAGCTCCTGCCCGGCGGGGTCGACGCGCCGGTCCTCAGGGCCGGCATCCACGCCGACCTCGGCCAGCTTTCCCGCCCCGGGACAACCGAGCCGGCGCAGCACCTGTTCCGCGTCAAACTAGCGCTGCGCGGTACGCAGCGCCTCGACATCATGCCGCTCGGGCGCACAACCCGCGTCGCACTGGCTTCGGACTGGCCGCATCCCAGCTTCACCGGCCGACTGTTGCCCGAGGCCGATACGCGGGTCAGCGAGGCCGGCTTTGCAGCAACCTGGGCAACCACCCACTTCGCCACCAACATGGAGCACGCGCTGAAGGGCTGCCTGCGCACGAAGCACTGCGATGACTTCTGGCGTAACCGCTTCGGCGTCGGATTCATCGAGCCGGTCGATTTGTACCTCACGCTCGAGCGCGCAGTGAAATACGGTTTTCTTTTCATCGGCCTCACCTTCGCCGCGTTCTTCCTGTTCGAGGTGCTGGTCCGCCTGGCCATTCACCCGATTCAGTACGCGCTGGTCGGCATCGCGCTGGCGGTCTTTTTCCTGCTGCTACTTTCGTTGTCGGAACACCTCGCCTTCGCATTCGCTTATGCGATTGCGGCCTTCGCCTGTGTCACGCTGATCGGCGTCTACCTGAGCACCGTACTCGGCGGCGCGCGGCGCGGCGTGGTGTTCGCCGCCGGACTCGGCGGACTGTACGCCCTGCTCTACGCGATCCTGCGCCTCGAGGATCACGCCCTGCTGATGGGTTCGGCGCTGGTGTTCGCGCTGCTTGCCGCGGCCATGATCGGCACGCGCCGGGTCGACTGGTATCGAATCGGCCCCGCGCGCGCGACGGCGCCAGCGGCTGAGCCGCAGCAAAACTGAGCGGATCGCTTGCCTGTCCCGTCGTCCCGGCCTACGCTGGTGCCGGGAGGAAGCATGGGAAATACCGTTGCGATCCCGCTGTGGGTCGCGCTGCCGCTCGGCCTGCTCGCGGCCTGGGCGGCCTACGACAAACTGCTCATGCCGGCGATGCGCTGGTTCGTCGCCGGTCAGGCAAACCGCGTCATCGACGAACTGGGCGAACGCTTGCGCATCGGCGTGCGCCCGTTCCAGCGCACCCGGCGCCAGATCCTGATCCACCGCCTGCTCGGCGATCCACGCGTGCTCCAGGCCGCCGAACAACACGCCGCCGAACACGGCCTGCGATTGCCTTTGGTGCTGAAGGCGGTCGAACGCTACGCGCGCGAGATCGTTCCGGCGTTCAACGCCTATCTCTACTTCCGCACCGGCTACTGGCTAGGGAAAAAGATCGCGCAGGGCCTGTATCGGGTGCGCATTGGCTACGTCGATTCCGAGGGCATCCGGCGCATCCCGGAGAACGCGACCGTGGTGTTCGTGATGAACCACCGCTCCAATATGGACTACGTGCTGGCGGGCTACCTCGCCGCGGACCAGGCCGCCCTCTCTTACGCAGTGGGCGAGTGGGCGCGCTTCTGGCCGCTGTCGGGCCTCATCCGCGCGATGGGCGCGTACTTCGTGCGGCGCAATTCGCGCGATGCGCTTTACCGGCGCGTGCTCGAGCGCTACATCGTGATGGCGACGCAGGGCGGCGTGCCGCAGGCGGTGTTTCCGGAAGGCGGTCTGACGCGCGACGGCCGCATGCGCGAGCCGCGCCTGGGCGTCATCGACTACATGCTGCGCGGCTTCTGGCTCGATGGTGAGCGCGACCTGGTGTTCGTGCCGCTCGGCATGAACTACGACCGGGTGCTCGAGGACCGTAGCCTGCTGCGCGCCGCCGACGCGCAGGCCGAGCGGCGCAGCAAATCGGGCGCGCTGTGGACCACGCTGCGCTTCGTGCTGCACAACATTGCGCTGATGGCGAAAAACGATTGGCACCGCTTCGGCTACGCCTGCGTGAACATCGGTGCGCCGATCTCGATGCGTGCCTACTGCGCCGAGCGCGGCATCGATTTCCAGCACCTCGCGGGCGACGCGCGGCGCAGCGAGATGGTCACGCTCGGCGCTCGGTTGATGGACGGCGTCGGCAGGATCATCCCCGTCGTGCCGGTCGCGCTGATCGCGAGCGTGTTCATTGCCCAGCCCGAGCGGGCACGCTCTGGAATCGAGCTCAAGGCCGAGGCCCAGGCGTTGCTTGAGCGCCTGCGTGCCGCCGGGGCGCACGTCTATTTGCCACGCCAGGACCTCGACTACGCCTTCACGGTCGGCCTGCGCATGTTGACGCTGCGCCGGCTGGTCGACGAAAGCGACGGCCTCTATCAGGCGCGCGAAGCAGAATTACCGCTGCTCGCCTATTACGCAAATTCGATCGCGCATCTACCGCGGGCCGCCGCAGCCGCGGCTTGATCGGCGCGTAGAAACGCGAAGCCGGCGGTGGCGTACTGCCCACCGCCGGCTCCGCGTCCCACGGTCTTCCGGCTAACGCCGGCCGTGGCGGGCGCTAGACGCGATATGCGTGCGCGTCTGGATGCGATGCGCCTGGCGCGGCGTGATGCGGCCGCTGGCCACGCCGTGCCGCAACCGGCCGTGCGTGCGCGATTGCGCGCCGCTGCGCTGGTTGCGATGCCCGTAGGCGTAGTGATTGCCGCGATTTTGGCCCCGCCCGTTGGCGAGGTGACGTCCACGGTCGTTACCGCGCCCGTAGGCAAGGTGACGTCCACGGTCGTTACCGCGCCCGGCGCCGGCGCGCTGCTGCCGGTCGTGGCGCTGGGCGTTGATATGGCGCGAGGCGCGATTTTGGTTGCGATTGATCCGCGCACGCTCGCGCGGCGTCACCACGCCGTCGGCGCTCGCACGACGCTCCTGGCGCCCGATCGCGCGTTGTTCGCCCCGCAGCCGGGTGGCCTCGCGGCGCGTCAGTTGGCCCGACTCGACACCGTCGCGGATGCGCGAGCGCTGGCGTGCCTGGCGCGCGTCGATGGCATCGCCGCTCGTCGCGGGCCGATCGCGTTCCACCCGCGGCAGCGCATCAGCACGCTGCACCCGGGTATCAGCGCTGCGTTCACGCACGTCGCCGCTTCGAGCGGCGCGCCCGCCCTGGTCGCCTCGATCACGCTCCTGGGCCTGCGCGAAACCACAGCGAGCGTCGTCGCGAGTGCCAGCGGAATGATGATTCT
>JAQBBQ010000035.1:0-12694 GCA_032125995.1 Betaproteobacteria bacterium
CTATGCGGACGCTGATCTCGCCCAATTGCGAAAGGACAAGGTGATCTGATGAATGCCCCGCAAGCGGGACGCATCCTCACGCGCAAGGACGGCGCGATCGGCTGGATCGTATTTTCCAATGTCGCCAAGCACAACGCGGTAAGCCAGGACATGTGGCAGGCGTTTCCGCCTGCGGTGCAGGCGTTTCACGCCGATCCCGAGGTGCGCGCAGTCGTCATTACCGGCGACGGCGAAAAGTCGTTCATCGCGGGCGCCGACATCTCACAGTTCGAGAGCGCCCGCGCAAGCGCCGAAGCGCAGACGATCTACAACAAGGCGGTCGAGGCGGCCTATCTCGCGCCGATGGCCTGCGACAAACCCGTGATCGCGCGGATTCGCGGTTATTGCTTTGGCGGAGGCCTCGGGCTCGCCGCCGCCTGCGATCTGCGCATTGCGGCCGACGATGCGGTGTTTCGCATGCCCGCCGGGCGCCTTGGCCTCGGCTACAACTATCCGGGCATCAAGCGTTTCGTCGATCTGATGGGGTCGGCGAACACGGCCGACATCTTCTTTTCGGCGCGCAAGTTCGAGGCGGCAGACGCACTGCGCATGGGCTTCGTCAACGCGGTTCATCCCGCGGCGGCGTTCGACCGCGCGTTCGGCGAATACCTCGATCTCATCGCCGAAAACGCGCCGCTCACCCTGGCCGAGGTGAAGTTCGGCATCCGCCAGGTGATCGAGACCGAGTCGGCGCGCGACCTGGACGAACTCAAGCGGCGCATCGACCTCTGCTTCAACAGCGAGGACTACCGCGAGGGGCGCACCGCGTTCATGGCTAAGCGCAGTCCCGTGTTCCGGGGGCGTTGAGCGATGAACCAACATGCCCGCAGCCAGTGGATCGGCCATCCACTGCGCCGGCTCGAGGACGATGCGCTGCTCTGTGGGCGCGGGCGCTTTGCGGATGATCTCGATGGTGCGGGTGCCGCGCATGCCGCGTTTCATCGTTCACCGCACGCGCATGCCGAGATCCGCTCGATCGATGTGGCCGCGGCGCGCGCAGCGCCGGGGGTGCTGGCGGTATTCACCGGGCGCGACATCGTCGCCGCCGGGCTCAAGCCGCTGCCGTTCAACCGCATGCACAAGCGTCCCGACGGCGCGCCGATGGTCGATGCGCCACGCTACGCATTGACGCCTGATGCAGCGCGCTACGTTGGTGATCCGGTGGCAATGGTCGTTGCGCGAACGCGCGATCAGGCGCGCGACGCAGCCGACCTGATCGAGATCGACTGGGCGCCTAGGCCCGCGGTGGTTGACCTCGTTACGAGCGGACGCGACGACGCGCCGCAGGTCTGGCCCGCCGCCTTCGCGCCGGGCTACGGCAACATCGCCGCCGTCTACCGCAAGGGCGACGCGGACGCGGTGGCGGCGGCCTTTGCGCGCGCTGCACGGGTGATCGAAATCAAGCTCGTCAACAACCGCGTGGTCGGCAACCCGCTCGAGCCACGCGCGGCGACCGCCACCTACGACGCGGGCGCCGAGAAGTACAGCCTGCATTGCCCGACGCAGAACACCTATGCGCTGCGCGTGCAGCTTGCCGAGACCGTGCTCGGCATCCCGAAGGAAAAGCTGCGCGTGACCTGCAACGATCTCGGTGGCTCCTTCGGGCTGCGCGGCCACGGCTGCCCGGAGTACGCGGCGCTGCTGTTCGCGGCCAAGCAACTCGGCCAGCCAGTGCGCTGGCGCGGCGACCGTTCGGAAATGTTCTTTGCCGAAGCGCACGGGCGCGACAATGTCTCCGAGGCGGCGCTCGCATTGGACGCCGAAAACAGATTTACCGCGCTGCGCATCCGCACCCTCGCCAACATCGGTGCCTATGTGTCGAACTTCGGCGCCTCGGTGCCCGCGATGTCGGGCGCCCGCGCGGCGTCCGGCGCCTACGATCTGCCGTTGATCGACCACGAAGTGAGGATGCTGTACACGCACACGGTGCCGGTCGACGCCTATCGCGGCGCCGGGCGTCCCGAGGCGGGCTATTTGCTCGAACGGCTGGTGTCGCAGGCGGCGCGCGAATTGGGCGTCGATCCGGTGGACCTGCGGCGGCGCAATCTGTTGCCACCGGCGAAGCTTCCCTACACGAATGCGATCGGCGCCGTCTTCGATAGCGGAGATTTTCCAGCGCTGCTCGAGCGCGCGCTCGAGTTCGCTGACTGGGCCGGCTTCGACGAACGCCGCGCGCAGGCGCAACGCCGTGACCGGCTTGCCGGGCGCGGACTTGCCTTCTACATCGAAGTTACCGGCAGCGGACGGCTGAACGAGGCGGTGGAGATGTCGATCGACGCCGAGGGCGCAGTGACGGTGTTTTCCGGCACCCAGTCGATGGGTACCGGACTCGCGACCGCCTACGCGCAGATTGCCGCCGATGTGCTCGGCGTCGATCCGGGCACGGTGCGAACGGTGCAGGGCGATACCGATCGGATTCCCGATGGCGGCGGTTCCGGCGGTTCGCGCAGCCTCCAAGTCGGCGGTAGCGCAGTGCGTGAGGGCGCGCTTGCACTGATCGAGGCGGCGCGCCGGCTTGCGGCCGACGCGCTCGAGGCGGCCGAGTCCGACCTGGAATTTGCCGACGGCGCCTTCCGCGTCGCCGGCACTGACCGCGTGATCGAACTGCGCGCGCTCGCGGCGCGCGCGCCGGGCGGACAGATCGTCATCAATGCGGCGCGGACGGTCGATGGTCAGAGCTGGCCGAACGGCTGCCAGCTGTGCGAGGTCGAGATCGATCCCGAGAGCGGCGTCATCGAGATCACGCGCCATGCCGCGATCGATGACATCGGTACGGTCATCAATCCACTCGTCGCCGAGGGCCAGATCCAGGGCGGCATCGCGCAGGGACTTGGCCAGGCGCTGCTCGAGCACTGCATCTACGAGCGCGAGTCGGGCCAACTGCTGACCGGCTCGTTCATGGATTATGCGATGCCGCGCGCGAGCGACCTGCCGGCCTTTGTCGCCGCCTTCGACGAGCATTCGCCGACCCGGCTCAATCCGCTCGGCGCGAAAGGCGCAGGCGAAGCCGGTACGAACGGTGCGGCCCCCGCGCTGGTCAATGCCGTGCTCGATGCGCTGGCGCCGCTCGGCATCCGGTCGCTCGACATGCCGCTGACAAGCGAAAAGATTTGGCGCGCGATCAACAGCGCAGGCGCTTGAGTGGCTGGCACGGAAACGGAGATCGCTATGGCAAAAGTAATGATCGTGACGGGTGCGGGACGGGGAATCGGCGCGGCGATCGCGAAGCTCGCGGGCGCGCGCGGCTATGACGTGTGCGTGAATTACGCGCGCAGCAAGGCAGCGGCGGAAGCACTGGTGGCGCAGATCCGCGCGGCCGGAGGCAAGGCGGTGGCGATCCAGGCCGATGTCAGCCGCGACGACGAGGTCACGCGCCTGTTTGCCGATGTCGACCGTCAGCTGGGGCGCGTCGATGTGCTGGTCAACAACGCCGGCATCATCGGACGGCAATGCCGTGCCGACGCGATGGATGCGGACCTTCTGCAGCAGGTCTTCGCTGCGAACACCTTCAGCGTGTTCTACTGCAACCGCGAGGCGCTGCGCCGCATGTCGACCACGCACGGCGGCAAGGGCGGCTCGATCATTACCGTGTCCTCGGTCGCTGCGCGCCATGGCGGCCTGGCCGCCGAAACCCCCTATGCGGCGAGCAAGGGCGCGCTCGACAGCATGACCGTCGGACTTGCCAAGGAGGTCGGCAAGGAAGGCGTGCGCGTGAACGCGATTCGTCCCGGCATGATCGAAACCGAGATCCACGAAGCGCACGGCGGGCAGGCGACCATCGATGCGGTCGCACCGACGGTGCCGATCGGGCGTGCGGGATCGCCCGCTGAGGTGGCCGAGACCGTGCTCTGGCTTGCCTCCGACGCGGCGTCGTACGTTCACGGCGCGGTGATCGACGTCTCGGGCGGCCGTTAGTCGTTCAGATGCGCGCAAGCGATTTGCGGGCGATCCGGTAGGTCGCGACCCAGTAGTACTCGAGCGCCTGCCAGTCGAAGCTCGAACCGTGTGCGCCGAGTCGGCGCGCCATCGACTCAGGCCCCGGGAAGTTCTTCAGCACCTCATGCGTGCTGCCGTCGTCCAGGCGCCGCAGCTGGTAGGTATTGCCCTCGGCGTCGCTGCGGCTGAGCGGCGTGCTCGACCCTTCGACGTAGCGGTTATCCAGGAATACGACGCGCGCCTGCGGCGCAAGCCGCGCGTGGAGTTGGGCAAGAAAGGCATCGAGGCGCTCCAGCGGAACGTGCGACCACCAGAATCCGGCGAAGCAGGCGTCGAAGCGAACCTTCCAATCGGGCAGCACATAGGCGTCCGCACGTTCGAAGCGCACATTGGCGTGGGGCGGCGCCTTGCTGCGCGCGATCTCAAGCACCTCCTCGGCGGCATCGACGGCGAGGACCGCCGCGGCGCGCTCGGCGATCAGCGGCGTCCAGTACCCAGTGCCGCAGGCAATCTCGAGTACGTTCGCTTCGGTGAACAGCCGCGGCAGGTCGTGACGCAGCCGCGCCAGATCCGCCTGGCGTTCGGGCTTCGCGTAAATGCGCTCGTACTCGCACGCGCGCTGCGCGTAGTAGCTTTCCATCGAGGCCGTCATGTGAACCTATTCTTGCATCCGGACTGTGGGTGTGCGGTATCCTAGGCCAGCCCGGGCGGACCATGGTGCGGCTCGGGCGGTATGATCCGCAGTAGACCCTCGACGGAAACGAGCGCGATCCCTGGGTGTCCGACCTCCAGGCATAGAGGAGACCGACATGCTCAAGCACAGCGTAGCAATCGCACTCCTGCTGCTTGCCTTTGACGCGTCCGCCCAGGTTTACCGCTGGATCGACGCCAAGGGTACGACGCATTTCTCGAATTCGCCGCCGCCGCCGGGGGTGAACGCCGAACTCATTTTCATCCAGGCGCAGCCTGGTGTGGCGTCGCCCGACTCGCAGGAGTGCTACACGATCCGCTGCCAGGGCGAGCGCATGGAAAAACGCATCGCCGCGCGCGAGGAGCAGGATGCCAAGCTCGCGATTGCGCGCGCGACGGCCGAGCCACCCGCGCCGCGCGGGCTCCAATTTCGCAAGTACATCAGCATCCGGCGCGGCATGACTGAGGGCGAAGTGCTCAGCTACGCCGGAGCGCCGGATTTTGGCGGCACCCAGGGCATCGCCTATGCGGCGCCGTCGACCGTACAGATCGGGCGGAACCTGAGCGGCGCGGCACGCGTCGGCTGGGCACTCGCCGTGTGGACCTACATGCCGACGGTTGCGGATCCGTTCACGACCACCATCACCTTCGTCGGCGGACGCGTCTCGGACCTCGAGCGGGTGCGTAAATTCTGATTCAGTGCTTGGCCAGCGCCGCGCGCGCAAGGGTCCGGCTACTCTGCCGCGACGAGGCGCGCGAGATACGTCGGGTCCGCGCGCAGCCGCGCAGATTCTCCGTCGTAGACGATCCGGCCCTTGTCCATGACGATCGCGCGTTCCGAAAAGGCGAGCGCGACGCGGCTGTTCTGCTCGACGAGGACGATTGAGAGTCCGCCTTCTGCACGTAGGCGCAGGAGCACCGCCGTCAGCGCTTCGACGATCACCGGTGCGAGGCCCTCGGTCGGCTCGTCCATCATCAGCAAAGTGGGATTGGTCATCAGCGCCCGGGCGATTGCCAGCATCTGCTGTTCGCCCCCGGAGAGGTGGTTGCCCGCGTGCTCGCGTCGCAATCTGAGATGCGGGAACAGTTCGAACACGCGTTCCTCGGTCCAGGCACCGGGTCGTGCGCCAAGTTCGAGATTCTCACGCACCGATAGCGACGGAAAAATCTCGCGTTCCTGCGGGACGTAGCCCAGGCCGCGGCGTGCCCGCTGGTGGATCGGAACGCGGACCATGCGCTCGCCGTTGAGGACGATCTCACCGTGATGCAGTGTCGTGTGACCCATCACGGTTGCGAGCAGCGTCGACTTGCCAACGCCGTTGCGCCCGATGATGCTGACGCTTTCGTCGGCGGCAAGCGCGAGGTCGACCCCCTCCAGGACGACCGTTTCGCCGTAGCCCGCCGAGACCTGCGTCAATCGCAGCGCCTCAGCCATCTCCGCTTGCGCTCCCGAGATAGACTGCCCGCACGTCCCGGTTGGCGGCGATGTCGGCCGGCGTGCCCTCGGCATAAATCTCGCCGCCCACCATCACCGTGATGCGCTCGGCGAAGCGGAACACGAGATCCATGTCGTGTTCGATGATCAGCACCGCGATGTCGTCCGGAAGCGCGGCAATGGCGTCGAGGATGATGTGGCTCTCGGCGCTCGGCACGCCGGCGGCCGGTTCGTCTAGGAGCAGGACCCGGGGCTCGAGCCCGAGCGCGATCGCGATCTCGACCAGGCGTTGGCGACCGTACGGCAGCTCGGCGACGCGACGCCCGGCTTCATCGGCCAGTTTCATCGTCTCCAGCAAGCGCAGCGCATGATCGATGACGTCCCGGCGCCGCCCCGCGGGGCGCAGCATCGACGTCGCGACACCCATGCGCTCGGCGACCGCGATGTACACGTTTTCGAGCACGCTGAGGCCGCGAAACAGTTGATTGATCTGGAATGTGCGGGCAATGCCGCGTTTGACGCGACCGGCCTGGGTCAGGTCGGTAATGTCCTCGCCCCGCAGCAGCACCTGCCCACGCGACGGCCGCAGGAGGCCGGTGAGCAGGTTCACGAGCGTCGTCTTGCCTGCGCCGTTCGGTCCGATGAGTGCGTGGCGCGCGCCGGCGTCGAGGCGGATGCCGACGTCCCGGGCCACATCGAGCGCACCGAAATTCTTGCACAGCCCGCGGGTTTCGAGCAGCGCTGCGGTCATGACGCGCGCCACGCACGCAGGCGTTCGTGCAGCGACGCCCCGATTCCGAGGATGCCGTTGCGCGCGTAGAGCGCGACGACGATGAGCACGATGCCGATGCCCAGTTGCCAGGCGGTCGGATAGGCCCTGGCGAGCGTGTGCTCAAGCACCATGTAGGCAATCGCGCCGACGAAGGCGCCGTAGAGCCGCCCGTATCCGCCCAGAATGAGAATGATCAACACGCCCGCGGCACGGTCCAGGCCAAGGGTCGACAGGTTGACGAACGCGGTCGTCTGGGTGAACACGGCGCCCGCCACGCCGGCGAGCGCGGCCGATATCGTGTAGGCGATCACCAGCCGCCAGCGAACCGGCGCACCGACCGCATGCATGCGCAGCACGTTCTCGCGTATGCCGGTGAGACTCTGGCCGAATGGCGAGTACACGAGCATGCGCACCACGATGAAGCAGACGAACAATGCCGCCAGCGCGTACAGGTACTGCGAGCGAAAGAACAACGGATCAAACTGGAACACGCCGAATACGGGCGCGAACTCGAGCCCCGGCATGCCGTCGAAGCCGCCGGTGTAGGTTGCAGCCATGTTGGCGCCTTCTTCCAGCAGGGCCATGGTGCACAGCGTCAGCATGAGCAGCGTCAGGCCGCGCGTGCGAAGCAGCACGATCCCGCTTACGAACCCGATCGCGCCGGCCACGATAGCGGCGGCGAGCAACCCGCTGAGCGGCTCATTCCAGCCGAAATGCAGGGCCAGGATGCCAACGGTATAGGCGCCGGCGCCGAAGAACGCCGCATGGCCAAGCGTGATGATCCCCGCGTAGCCCATGACCAGATCGAGTGAGAGCGCGAACAGGATCATGATCAGCACCTGCGTGGCGAACGAGAGATAGGTGGGATAGAGGAACAATACGGCGATCGCAGCGACCCATGGCAGTGCCTCCCACCACTTGAACCGGTGCCGACCGGCAAGCGCTTGCGCCGCGACGCGTCCGGGCGTGCGCGGCGTGCTCATCCGCTCCGCCCCCCGAACAGACCCTGCGGCCGCCACAACAGGGCGACCAGGGTGAACGCGTAGATGAACAGCGTGCCCCCCTTCGGGAAGTAGAACTTGAGGACGAAATCGAGCACGCCGATCAGCACCGCGGCGAAGAACACCCCGCTGACCCTGCCCAGCCCGCCCACCGAGACCACGATCAGGAAGTAGACGAGATAGCGCAGCGGATACTGGGGATCGAGGCCGAGGATTTCGGCACCCAGGCCGCCGCCCAGCGCGGCAAGCCCGCTGCCGAATGCGAAGGTGATGGTGAACAGCCTGCCGACGTCCACGCCCAGCGACTGGGCCATGCGCCGATTGTCGACGGCGGCGCGGATCTGGGCGCCGAACCGCGTGCGCTCGAAGCCGAGCCACAGTCCGATCGCGAGCAGCGTGCCGGCAACGATCACCATCAGACTGTAGGTCCGGTAGACGACGAATCCGAGATCGGTCTGGCCGCGCAACCACTCGGGCAGCAGCAGGGCCTGCGTCTCGGGCCCCACGCCGAGCGTGATCGCTGCGATCATCACGAACACGAGCCCGATCGTGAACAGCACCTGGTCGAGTTCGGAGGCGTGATACAGGCGCGCGTAGAGGAGGCGTTCGATGACGACCGCCAGCGCGGCGATCGCGACGAATCCGATCGCGAGCGCGGCGAAGAACGGCAGACCCCAGGCGCGCATCACGTAGACGATGACGTAGCCACCGAGCATCGCGAAGCCGCCATGGGCCAGATTGACGAAGCCCATCAGCCCCATCGTGACGGAGAGTCCGACCGAGACGATGAACAGCACCATGCCGGCGGCGACGCCGCCAAGGGCGATACTGATCAGATCCATCCGCCTGCGGCCGAAAAAAAGCCGCCGCCCGTCAACGCGGGGGCGGCGGCCTTGCTACTGCAGGACAGGTTGCCCGGTCCCGTTACTTGCACTTACCGGCGCCCAACTCCTTGCACATGTCCTTGACGGCCTGGGTGGTGGCGATGGTCTTTTGGTAGAGCTTCCCGTCCTTCTCCACCAACTCGCTGAGGTACTCGTTCATCACGATGTCGCGGGTATTCGGATCGATCATGATCGGGCCGCGCGGGCTGTTGAACTTCCAGCCCTTCAAGGCAGCCATCGCCTTGTCCGGATCGATCTTGCAGTTGAGCGTCTTCGCCACGTGCGCGATTGCGGCCATGCCATCGTAACCCTGCGTGGCCATGAAGTCAGGCGTCGAGTCGGCGCCGTACGCGTTCTTCCAGGCAGCCACGAAGCGCTTGTTTTCAGGGTTGTCGAGGTCGGCATTGTAGTGATGCATGGTGACGAGGCCGACGGCGTCCTTGCCCATCGCCTGCAGCTTGTTGTCCTGGGTGATGTCGCCCGGGCCGATCAGCTTGATCCCGGCATCGCGCATGCCAAGCGCCGCGTAGGTCTTGACGACGGCGACCGCGTGGTTGCCCGCTGGAACGAAGACGAAGAACACGTCCGGCTTCGCGTCCTTGGCACGCTGGAAGAACGGCGTGAAATCCGGCACCTTGCCCGGGCCGCCGATCGGGATTGCGTCGATCACCTTGCCGCCCGCACCCTCGAAGCCGGCCTTGAACGCCGCGAGACTGTCCTTGCCCGGCGGGTAGTCGGTATAGCCGACGACTGCGGTCTTCGCCCCGAGCCGCTTGGCAGCGGCCTCACCCATTGCAAAGCCGGAGTGCCACATCGAGAACGAAACGCGCGCGATCATCGGCGAGAGCTTCGTGATCCACGCCGTGCCGGCGTTCATGATGATCATCGGCTTTTTGCCGGCGGTGGCGAGCGTTGCAGTCGTAATCGCATTCGGCGAGAAGACGAAGCCAGCGAGGAGATCGACATTGTCCTGCGCAATCAATTCCTGAACCGCGGTCTTGGCCTCGGCTCCGCCCGGGTTTTTGGAGTCGCGCTTGATGAGTTCGATCTTGCAGGCGCCGACCGCCGTTGGGTTGAGCTTCATGAATAAGTCCATACCCTGGTCGATCCGCTTGCCGAATTCGGCGCCGAATCCGCTGTAGGTCAACACCACGCCGACCTTGACCGTCTGCGCCTGTGCCAGCGCGGCGAAAACGCTCAGCGCTGTGGCGACGAGCAGCGGCTTCACTCCCTGTGTCATGGATTCTCTCCTCCTGGTGCGGCGCGAATCGCCGCTGAACACCTAATATGGCCAAAAGGCCTAGTGCTTGCAAGCCTGCGTGCCGACCCAGTGCCGCGCGATGAGGCGCGTGCCACCGACAGGTCAGGCGTCGCGTTCACCACGCAGCACGACGAGGCGACGGGTGATGCGCCGCAACAATCCGGGTGTTAAGTTCGAAACCTTGCCACGACGTGGCGTCGGGAGTAGGTTGCGCCGGTCTCTGGCAAACGCGGCGCCGGCCGCGCGCAGCGCGTAGTGCCCGCTAAATTTGGGAGGAAACGATGCTTCAGGAACGCATTCCTGATCTCGCCAAATATGTCGAGCCCGACCGGGTGCGGCGCGAGGTCTACACCGATCCCACGATCTTCGAGCTGGAGATGCAGCGCATTCACGAGCGCGTGTGGATCTATTGCGGCCACGAGAGCCAGGTCCCGCAGCCGGGCGATTACTACGCCGTACAGATCGGCCGGCAGCCGATGCTGATGGTGCGCGCCAAGGGTGGCGCGGTGCACGTGCTCTACAATCGCTGCCCGCATCGCGGCAACATGATGTGCGGCGATCGGCACGGCTCCAGCGGTGAGTTCTTTCGCTGCTCCTACCATGCCTGGACCTTCCAGCACGACGGCACGTTGCGCACCATCCCGATGATGGAGGCGGGATACGAGGGCACCCGCTGGACCCGCGACAACCCCGACTGCAACATGAAGCGCGCCGCGCGCGTCGAGTCGTACCGCGGCTTCGTGTTCGCGAGCCTCGCCGAGGACGGTCCCAGCCTCAATGAGTTTCTCGGCGCGTCACGCGTCGCCTTCGACGACATGTGCGACCGCGCGCCCGAGGGCGAGGTCGAAGTCGTGCCGAACTGCTTCCGTGTAATCCAGCATTCGAATTGGAAGATCTTCCTCGAGAACCAGCTCGACGCGCTGCACCCGTCGGTGGTCCACCAATCCACCGGGCGCGCGGCGCGCGAGGTAGAGCTCGCGATCGAGAAGCGCACCGGACACGCGCCGCTTTCGTATCACATGTTGTCCGCGTTTGCCACGGTGACCATCGACAAATGGGATATGTTCCAGACGCTCAACTATCCGCATGGTCACTGCATTCTCACCGGCTACATGGGTCTGCGGCCGACCGATCCCGACACGCGCGCCTACGAGAAGGTCATGGCGAAAGCCTACGGCAAGGCGCGTGCCGAGGAGATTCTCGGCGTCAACATCCACCACGTGTTGATCTACCCGGGGCTCTCCGTTCAGTCGCCGTTGCAGCAACTGCGCGCGGTGCGCCCGCTCGGCGCCGACAAGACGCTCACTGAGATCTGGCATTTCCGTCTGAAAGGGGCGCCCGAGCCAATCTATCGGCGCTCGCTCGCTTACTACAATCTGGTCAATTCTCCTGCAACCATGATCAACGCGGACGACCTCGAGAACTTCTGGAAATGCCAGCAGGGACTCTCGTCCGAAGCTGGCGACTGGGTGAGCTTTCACCGGCACTACGGCCGCGACATTCAGAAAGAGGGCTATATCGAGACCGGACCAAACATGGGCACCTCGGAGGCGCCCATGCGAAATCAGATGAAGGCGTGGTCCAAGTACATGACGCAGGATTGAGGCACGGGGTCCGATTGATGGCAACGAAACGCAAGCGGGCTGCGCCGAAGAAAGCGGCCGGGAGAAAGGCGACAGGGGCGACCAAGCCGAACCTCAAGGTCAAAGCGGCGGCCGCGGGACGCGCGAACGGCCGCGATACCCAGCACGCCGTAGAACAGTTCCTCTACCGCCAGGCCGAGTTCCTCGACACCAAGCGCTGGCAGGATTACATCGACCTGTTTACTGCGGACGGAATCTACTGGATGCCGCCCGAACCGTCGCACACCACGTGGGACGGCATGCCGGCAATCTTCGCCGACGACAAGAACCTGATGACGGTGCGCGTGAATCGGGTACTCCACCCCGATGCCTGGTCGCAGCGCCCGCTGTGGGGCACCAACCACGTCATCGGCAACGTCATGATCGAGCGCGAGAAACCCAACGGCGACGTCGTCGCGCGGTCACGCTTTCACATGCTGGAGCTGCGTCGCGACGATGTGCGCCATTTCGCCGGGTCCTATGTCCATCACCTTAAACGGACGCCGGACGGCTATCGCATCAAGCTGCAGCGCGTCGACATGACGAACGCCCAGGCGGCCTACGACTACGTGTTGCAGGTCTGGGTCTAGGCCGCGTTCAGCGCAGGAACGGCAGCCGGGTCGCGTTGCCGGGCAACGGTGCGATGTGATGCGCGCGAACTGCCCGCGCAAGCGCGTGTGGCCGATTAACCCGCTAAGGCGGCACCAGCGTCAGATCCGGACGCTGGCGCACATCTATCGGACCCGATCGGACAGGCCTGTCCGTATTCTTCTAGCACGTGTTTACCGAGAGTCGGGAGACATGACTAAAACGATACGGCTGGCACCGCGGTTGCAACGTGACTGCGGCTGACCCAGAAACAACCCATTCAAGGAGACAACTCATGACAAACATCACCAACGGCATGGACCTCGACAAGCTCGAGGCGTTTCGCGAATCAATCAAACAGAACCCGGTGACGCTTGGACTCGAAGCGACCGGTATCTGGGAGGGACACTCGGGGCGCAGCACGGTCCACAACGGACCCAATGCGCTGGGGGGCCAGCGAATCGAG
>JAQBBQ010000036.1:0-20744 GCA_032125995.1 Betaproteobacteria bacterium
GAGGACGCGCGCACCGCGCTGCTCGACATGCGCTGCATCGGCATGCTGCCGCCGTCGTTCATCGAGTACGCGCTGCGCAGCGGCGCGGACGGTGCGTTGCTCGTCAGCTGCCGCGAAGGCGAGTGCCTGTACCGGCTGGGCGCGGAGCTGACCGCGCTGCGGCTCGCCGGTGAACGCCAGCCCGTGCTGCGCGCAAGCGTTCCGCGCGAGCGCCTGCGCATAGTGGCGCTCGCGGCAGGCGACGAGACCGCGCTTGCTGCGGCGCGCGACGCGCTGCGCTCTGCGCTCGAGGCGATGGGGCCGGCGCCCGCGCGCCAGCCGAAGCGCGAACGTCCAGCCACGGGCGACGGGGAGGCGCGCGCGCATGTCGAGGCCTGACGCAGCCGCGATCCTGCGCGGCGTTCTCGCCTACGGCGCGTTCGGCGCACTGCTTGTGCTGATTTCGCATGCGCCACAGGTCGCGCCGCTGCCCGACGGCGCGGCGCTCCTGCAGGTCAGCATCGCCCATGCGGGTGCGCGGCTCACGCCCTGCCGCCGCCTGTCGGCTGCAGAGCTGGCCGCACGCGCGCCGAACATGCGCGCGCCCGAGGTCTGTCCACGCGGGCGCTCGCCGGTGCGCATCACCGTCGAACTCGATGGCCGCACGCTGATCGACGAGACCATCGCGCCCTCCGGGCTCGGACGCGACGGCACGTCGACGCTCTATCGCAAGCTTCCGGTCGGCGCGGGCGAGCGGCGGTTGACGGTGCGTGTTCAAGATGACCTGCGTGCGCCCTCGAGCGTCGTCGAGCGGCGCGCGACGCTGCGACTTGCCCCGGGCCAAGTGCTCAGCATCGACTACAAGCCCGCGCGCGGCGGGATCGTGCTGTCGTGAGACGATGCGGTCCGAAGGCCATCAGGCGATGAGGTTGTGAATACCCGCACCCTGCTCGATGCGATCGCGATCCCGCGCGCTCGGGCGGCGCAGTACGCGCTCGCCGTGCCGACGGACGCACGCCGCCGGCTGTCGGCGGCGTGGACGCTGCTTGCGCTCGTCTCGCTCGCGGTCTCCGGCGTGTTTTCGGTCCTGCTCGTCCTCTCGCGCACGCCTGGCATCAAGGATGTGTTTCCGCTGGTCGATTTCTTTCGTGTCGCGCTCGTGGTGCACGTCGACCTGTCGGTGCTGGTGTGGTTCCTCGCCTGCGCCGGCGCGCTGTGGTCGCTGAACGGCACGCCGCGCGCGGCCGTGCTCGGCTGGGCGGCGTTTGCGCTCGCCTGCGCGGGAACCGTGATCATCGCGCTCGCGCCCTTCGTCGGCGTGGGGCGTCCGGTGATGGCGAACTACATTCCGGTGCTCGATGAACCGGTGTTCCTCACCGGCCTGTGCCTGTTTGCGCTCGGCGTCGCGCTCACGGTGGCGCGCGGCATGTTCGCGGTGCCGCCGGTCGGCACACGGCTGGACGGCGCGGGCGCGCTGCGCTTTGGCCTGAACACCTCGCTGGTCGCGGCCGGGATGGCGCTCGTCGCGTTTGCATGGTCGTTCTGGCAGGTGCCGCAATCGCTCGACGCCAAGGCGTACTACGAGCTCGTGTTTTGGGGCGGCGGGCATGTCCTGCAGTTCACCTGGACCCTGCTCATGTTCGTCGCCTGGCTCTGGCTTGCAGAGGCGGGCGGCGCGCCGCTGCCGCTCACGCCGCGCACCACGACGCTGCTGTTCGGCATCGGTCTGGTGTCGGTATTCCTTACGCCAGTGATCTATCTCGCCTACGACGTGGGCTCGGTCGAGCATCACCGCCTGCACACCTGGCTGATGCGCTTTGGCGGCGGTCTGGCGATCCTGCCGTTCGCGCTCGCCGTACTCGCAGGACTCGCGCGCGCTGCGCAGCCCGCCGGCGCCGAGCGGGTGCTGCGTACCGCGCTCTTCACCTCGCTCCTGCTGTTCGGTGTCGGTGGCGTGATCGGGCTCATGATCAGCGGCTCGAACGTCAAGATCCCGGCGCACTACCACGGCAGCATTGTCGGTGTGACGCTGGCCTTCATGGGCCTGGTCTATCTGTTGCTGCCGCGCTTCGGCTTCGGCGCGGTGTCGTCGCGCGTGGCGGTCTGGCAGCTCTGGCTCTATGCCGGCGGGCAGCTGCTGCACGTCGCGGGCCTGGTCTGGTCGGGCGGTTACGGGGTACAGCGCAAGGTCGCGGGCGCCGAGCAGGCGCTGCGCAGCATCGAGGCGGTGATCGCGATGGGCGTCATGGGACTGGGCGGGCTGATTGCCGTGATCGGCGGCACGCTATTTCTGGTGCTCGCCTTCGCGGCGGTGCTGCGCCGCAGCGCGTCGCACTGACACGACAGGGCAGGTCCACAAAGCGAATGGAACTCGTTTATTTCACTGTCATCGCAGTTGGCCTGTACTTCACGGCCGACGCGCTGCTCGAATGGATCGAACGCAAACGCGGCGCGCGTTTCGAAAACCGCCAGATCGTGTTCTTTGCGATCATCCTGCCGCTTGCATTGCTGACGTTCTGGCTCCTGCAGGCATTCTCCGGCGGCGCGTAGGCGGCAGACGCGATGCACCGCACGCACTAAACGCACTAAACGCACTAAACGCAGTAAGCGGTTTAATCCACACCGCTTTTTCCTCCCGTCCCGCATTCCTGTCGCGTCTCAGCTAGCCAGTCCCCAGACGCGCGGGTAAACTTCCGTCGTTGCCGGTAAAGCGCGCCGGCGTCGGCGTGCAACGCCTGCCGCACCGTTTAGCGGTGTAGCGGTTCAGCGGTTTCACGACGGTTAGCGGTTGCGGTTCTACGACCATGCGACTTTCCTTGCGCTTTATCCTCCCACTCGGCATCGCCCTCGCGGCGATGGCTTATGCGGTCGTGCCGCTCGTCGACCGCCTTGCGCTGCAGTGGTTCGTGCGCGATCTCGATGACCGCAGTGCGCTCATCGCGCGCGGCCTGAACGAGCGGTTGGTCGATCTGGTGCGTACGCCGTCGGGCGGTCTCGTCGTCGGCCTGTTCGAGCGCGCGGTGCGCGACGAGCGCGTGTTCGCACTCGGTTTCTGCGCGCCGGACGGGAAGCTCGCCTACGCCTCTGACCGCTATCCGCGCCCCGTCGACTGCGCCGCGGTGGCGACGACGCCGGAGAACCACATGGTCCAGGTTGCGGAGGGGCCGGTGCACGTCGCGGTCACGCCAGTGGTGGAAGCCGACGGCGCGCGACTCGGGTCGCTCGTCGTCATGCACGACATGAGCTTCGTGCAGCGACGCAGTGACGAGACGCGCATGTACATCGTCTATCTGTTCGCGGCGATCGCGGCGGTTGTCGCACTGATCACGGTGATCATCGCCGAGTTGTCCTGGCGTGGCTGGGTCGCCGGCTTCAAGGCGCTGCTCTCGGGCACGGCCTCCGAGCGCGACGACGGCAAGACGCGCGTGCCCGAGTTGCGCCCCCTCGAGGCCGATCTCAAGGCGCTGGTGCGCGACCTCGAAGCCGAGCGCAGTGCGCACGACGAGGCCCATACGCTGTGGGGGCCCGATGCCCTGCGACGCATCCTGCGCGATGACCTGAAGGGCGACGAGATCCTGATCGTGTCGAACCGCGAGCCCTACCTGCACATGCGGCGCGAAGGCAACGTGATCGAGATCCAGCGTCCGGCGAGCGGCCTGGTGACGGCGCTCGAACCCGTGATGCGCGCCTGCTCGGGGACCTGGATCGCGCACGGCGCGGGAACCGCGGACCGCGAGTCGGTCGATCAATACGACCGGGTCATGGTGCCGCCCGACAAGCCGTCGTACCGCATCCGGCGCGTGTGGCTCAGCAAGGAGGAGGAGCAGGGCTACTACTACGGCTTCGCCAACGAAGGGCTCTGGCCGCTGTGCCATATCGCGCATGCGCGGCCCGTGTTCCGCGCCGATGACTGGGAGTACTACAAGGCGGTCAACCAGCGATTCGCCGACGTGGTGGTGGACGAGGCGCACAGCGAAGATCCAATCGTGCTGGTGCAGGACTACCACTTCGCGCTCGCGCCGCGCATGATCCGCGAGCGCCTGCCGCTCGCGACGATCATCGCCTTCTGGCACATCCCCTGGCCCAATCCAGAGGTGTTCGGCATCCTGCCGTGGCGCGAGGAAGTGCTTGAAGGCATGCTCGGGTCGTCGATCCTCGGCTTTCACACGCAGTTCCACTGCAACAATTTCTTCGACACCGTAGACCGCTATCTGGAAGCCCGCGTCGACCGCGAGACGTACACGATTTCCCACGGTGGCGATCCGACCGAGGTGCGGCGCTACCCGATCTCGATCGAATGGCCGCCGGGTGCACTCGCCAAGCAGGCCCCGGTGGACGAATGCCGCGTACGCGTGCGCGAGCGGCTCAGCCTGCCGCCCGACCAGCGCATCGGCGTTGGCGTCGACCGGCTCGACTACACCAAAGGCATCCTCGAGCGCTTCCTCGCGGTCGAGCGCCTGCTCGAGATGAAGCCGCACTGGGTCGGGCGTTACAGCTTCCTGCAGGTTGCCGCGCCGTCGCGCTCATCGCTCGACGAGTACCAGAACCTCGAACACCGGGTGCGCGCAGCGGCGCAGCGCATCAATCATCGCTTCGGCCGGCCGGGCTACCAGCCGATCCACCTGCTGATCGAGCATCACAGCGCCGAGCAGGTCTACGAAATCTACCGCGCCGCGGACCTCTGTTACGTCTCGAGCCTGCACGATGGCATGAACCTCGTCGCCAAGGAGTTCGTCGCCGCGCGTGACGACGAACAGGGCGTGCTCATGCTGTCGCAATTCACCGGGGCCGCGCGCGAGCTCGTCGAGGCCTTGATCGTCAATCCCTACGACATTCAGCAATGCGCCGACGCCATGGACGTCGCACTCACGATGCATCCCGAGGAACAGCGCGCGCGCATACGCTCGATGCGGCACCTGATCCAGCAGTTCGATGTCTACCGCTGGGCGGGACGCATGCTGATCGACGCGGCGCGCATGCGCCATCGGCGTCGGGTGTTCTCGCGCGCGCGCAGCACGCGCCTGCTGCCGACCGGCACCCACGGATGAGCGTACCGCCGCCTGCGCCGGCGGCGAAAGGTGCAGCGCCGCCTCCACCGGCGGCACATTGGGCGATCTTCCTCGACATCGACGGCACGCTGCTCACCTATGCCGAGACACCGGACGGCGTCACCGTGGACGACGCGCTGCGTGCCCTGCTCGGGCGACTGCGGGCGCGCGGCGGCGGCGCGCTCGCGCTGGTGAGCGGTCGCGCGGTGGAGGATGTCGATGCGCTTTTCGCACCGCTCATCCTTCCGGTCGCCGGCCAGCACGGCGTCGAGCGGCGCGACGCCGCGGGGCGGTTGCACCGCCCGCCGTTTCTCGAAGAGCATCTGCGCCATGTTGCACAACGCTTCGCCGCGTTCAAAGCGCGCAATTCGGGCATCGTGTTCGAGGACAAGGGGCACAACCTCGCGCTGCACTACCGCCTCGCCCCGGCGCTCGAGCGCGAGGTGCGCAGCCTCGTCGAGCACGCCGTCGCGGAGCTCGGCGAAGGCTTTGAGGTCCAGGCCGGCAAGATGGTTTACGAGCTAAAACCCGGCGGCCACGACAAGGGCAGCGCGATCGAGGCCTTCATGTCCGAAGCGCCGTTTGCGGGGCGGGTGCCGGTGTTTATCGGTGACGACCTGACCGACGAGTTCGGTTTTGCCACCGTACAACGCCTCGGCGGACACGGGGTGAAGGTCGGTGACGGTGAAAGCGCCGCACAGTGGCGGCTGGCCGAGGTCGGCGCGGTGCGCGCCTGGCTTGCGAGCGCGGTAAAGTAACGGCCCGCGCTGACGTCGCCACGCTGCGACGCAGCGACGCAGCGTCATTGGGGCGCACAACGGAGGAGGCGGCATGGCTGTCGACGAGCGCATCGCGCGCATGCATGAGGAAATGACCGGCTGGCGGCGCGACATCCATGCGCATCCGGAACTCGGCTTCGAGGAGAACCGTACCGCGGGGCTGGTGGCTGACCGGCTGCGCGCCTTCGGTTGCGACGTGCACACCGGCATCGGCAAGACCGGCGTGGTCGGCGTCCTGCGCGCGGGCACGGCCAAGAAGGCGATCGGGCTGCGCGCCGACATGGATGCGTTGCCGATCCAGGAGGCCAACAGCTTCGATCACCGCTCCAAGCGCGACGGCAAGATGCACGCTTGCGGCCACGACGGCCATACGACGATGCTGCTCGGCACCGCGAAATACCTCGCCGAAACGCGGAACTTCGATGGCACGGTGCATTTCATCTTCCAGCCGGCCGAAGAGGGCATCGGCGGCGCACAGGCGATGATCGAAGACGGCCTGTTCGAGCGCTTTCCCTGCGATTCCGTGTTCGGCATGCACAACCGGCCCGGGTTGCCGCTCGGCAAGTTCGCGGTGCGCGCAGGCGCGATGATGGCGGGCGGCGGGTTCTTCGACATCGACATCACCGGCAAGGGCGCGCACGGCGCACGGCCGGAATCGAGCGTCGACTCGGTACTCGTCGCGGCGCACCTCACCACCGCGCTGCAAAGCATCGTCTCGCGCAATACGCCGCCGGTCGAAACCGCCGTGCTCTCGGTGACCAAGATCCATAGCGGTGATGCCTACAACGTCATTCCGCAGACCGCGCGTCTCTCGGGCACGGTGCGGGCGTTTTCGCGCGAGGTGATGGCGCTCGTCGAACGTTCGATGAGACGGATCGCGAAAGGCGTGGCGGAGGGCTTTGGCGCTACGGCCGCGGTCGACTTCCGCGTGATCTTCGCGCCGACCGTGAACAACACCGAGGAGGCCGAATTCGCGGCGAGGATCTGCGGCGAGGTCGTCGGCGCCGAGAACGTCGAGCGCAATCCGCCGCTCATCATGGCCTCCGAAGACTTCTCGTTCATGCTCGAGAAGGTGCCGGGGTGCTACTTCAACCTCGGCGTCGGCGCGGGCGGCAACGTCTGCGAAGTGCACAATCCCAGCTACGACTTCAATGATGCAGCGCTGCCGCTCGGCGCGAGCGCGTTCGCGCGCATCGTCGAGACCAAGCTCGCGAAGCGCTAGGGGCGGCATCGACCGGGCCGGCCGGTAAGCGCTACCGGCGCGCGGCCCACGTTCGCACCCTGCGCGCCGATCGAAATCAATAGGAGCCGAATTCCCGATGCGTCATCCGTCACCGCCCAAGGGCTTTCGCGCCCTGCACCTGCCGCGCAACCCGTTCATCGAGGCGAACGGCCCGCTCTATGGTCGGCTCGACGGCAAGGAATTCGTCCTTGGCTTCCGCTGCGAAAAAAAGCACTGCAACCCGATGGGGATGTGCCACGGCGGCATGCTGATGACGCTGGCCGACATGCTGCTGCTGCTCGGCGCCAACATGCAGGAGCGGATCGGGCGTTTTCTGGTGACCGTGCACCTCGCGACCGACTTCATCGGCGCGGTACCCGAGGGCGCCTGGCTCGAAGGCCGGGTGCAGGTGCTGAAGATGACGCGCAGCCTGCTGTTCACCCAGGGCACGATGGAGGTCGAGGGCGCCCCCGTCGCCCGCGTGAGCGCGATCCTCAAGCCGACCGGCGAGCAGGTGCCTGATGTTTCGCCCGAGCGTTACTTTCGTTGACCTGGCGCAATGGCACAGCCGCTACCGTTTCCCGCATCGCTGACCGCCGAAGCCGCACACTTCTTCGACGCCGCGGCGCAGGATCGCCTCGAGCTGCAGCGCTGCGCAGACTGCGCGACGGTCTGGTTCTACCCGCGTCCGGCCTGTGTCGCCTGCGGCGCGGAAAACTTCGCCTGGTTCGCCGCCTCGGGGCGTGGCCGGGTTCACAGTTACAGCATCGTGCATCGGGCGCCGACGCCGGCGTTTCGCGATCGAGTGCCCTACGTCGTCGCGCTGATCGACCTCGACGAGGGACCCCGCATGATGACGAACCTCCTCGGCGACGACGCGCTCGCGGTCGCGATCGGCGATGCGGTCGAAGTCCTGTTCGAGGATCGCGGCGAAGGTCGCAAGCTGCCGCAGTTTCGCAGGCAGACGCCGGGTTAGCGATGCTGCGCAACCGGGCGATCGTCGCCGGCGTCGGCGAATCGAGAATCGGCAAGGTGCCCGGCGTATCGGCGCTGGAACTCTGTGCCGAGGCCGTGCGGCACGCGATCGCGGATGCCGGGCTTGGCCTGCGCGACATCGACGCTCTGCTCACTGCCTACACGATGACTGAGCCTTATCCGGTGTTCTACGGCGCGCTCGCCGAATTCATGGGGCTCGAGTTGCGCTACGGCGCCGAGCTGACTGCGGGCGGCGGGTCGAGCGGGGTGATGATTGTCGACGCCGCGCTCGCGGTGATGTCAGGACGCGCTAGCGTGGTGCTCGTGGTCTCGGGCGACAGCCGCGCGAGCGGCATGGGGCGCGACAATGCCGTCGCCGCACTCGCCGCCTGGGGGCATCCCTACTACGAGTCTCCCTATGGCGGCTTCATTCCCGCCTATTACGCGCTGATCGCGCGTCGCTACATGCACGAATACGGCGCAACGTCCGAGGACCTGGCCCGGGTCGCGGTGACCCAGCGCGATGCGGCTTGCCGCCATCCGAACGCCCACATGCGCTCGCCGCTGACGATCGAACAGGTGCTCGCCTCGAAGCCGATCGCCGATCCGCTGCGGATGTTCGACTGCTGCCTGATCTCGGACGCCGCCGGGGCGATCGTCGTGATGCGCGCCGAGCGCGCGGCCGATCTGCCGCGCAAACCGGTCTACCTGCTCGGCGTCGGCGAGTATTTCACGCACGAGCATATTCTTGCTGCGCCGTCGCTGCTCGAATCGGGCGCGGGCCGCTCGGCGCAGGCGGCCTACGCGATGGCCGGAGTGGGGCCCAAGGACATCGATTTCGCCGCGCTGTATGACTGCTTCACGATCACGCCGATGCTGCTTGCAGAGGAATGCGGTTTTGCCGAACGCGGCGCGGCGGCCGAGCTGTGGAAGGACGGCCGCGCATCGATCGAAGGGCGATTCCCGATCAACACCCACGGCGGCATGCTGAGCCATGCGCATGCCGGGGCCACCGGCGGCCTGTTCGAGACCGTCGAAGCGGTGCGCCAGCTGCGCGGCGGCGAGGGCGATCGCCAGGTCGCGCGCCACGAGGTCGCGCTGGTCCATGTCGAAGGCGGCATCATGTCGAACCATGCGACGCTGATCTACGGCGCGCAGCCGGTGTAGGGGGAGGGGGTATGAGCGCGCGCGGGATGTTTTTCGAGGATTTTGAGGTCGGGCAGGAGCTCGAGACGCCGGCGCGCACGGTGACGGCGACCGACATCGTCAACTTCGCCTGCCTCACGGGCGATTTCAACGAGGTCCACGCCAACTTCGAGTACGCGAAAACGACGCCGTTCGGCGAGGTGGTCGCGCACGGGCCGCTGATCTACGGCATCGCCGGCGGGCTGCAGTATGCGAGCGGCATCAACGACGGCACGCTGCTCGCGCTCTTGCAGATCGACAAGTGGCGCATCATATTGCCGACGAAGCACGGTGACACCATCCGCATGGTGCAGAAGGTGATCGAGAAGAAGGAGACCTCGAAGCCCGACCGCGGCGTGATCAAGTTCGCGCGCAAGGTGCTGAACCAGCGCGGCGAGACGGTGATGGAGATGGAGGCGACGATCCTCTACCGCAGGCGGGCTGGCGCGGGTTAGGGGACTTGGGTTCGCATTGCTAGGTACCGCGGGGACGTGCCGGGTGCGCTGTGTGGTGGCCGGATTCGAGAGTCCGCGAGTATTCGCGATACGCTGATTCGCCGCTTTCGGCTTACCTCGACCCGCTCGGCCCGAAGCCGACATTGCTGACAAGAGCCTAGAGATCGGACGCGGACGTTACTGGAAGTCCGCTTCGTCCAACAAAGGAAAAATAGGAAATTCTTTAACGCCGGCGTGATCGTCGCTCGCAGCGCGGCGTGCGTGGCGTTGCGGGGTGTCCTCGCAGAAGGGGCGTGCGCCGAAAACGGCCGATGCGCCGGTTGAGGCCAGGCGGAAGGCCTTCCCCCTGCAACAAAAAGGTAAATCCTTGTTTAATAAAGAAAAATTCTACTGATCATGCTGTTTATAGCATTTTAAACTACTTAAGATGCTATAAAAGGCACTCAGAATTGGATAGGCGAAAAACGATGGCACGGAAGAATGTACTAACGGCAAACCCGCCCTACCCGGTCGAGCTGGCGCTGAGCCGCCTCGGCGCAAACCTGCGCACTGCACGGCTACGCCGAAATCTGACGATTGAAGACGTTGCCGCGAAGATTGGCACCGGCCGGCGCGCCGTCCTCGAAGCCGAGAAAGGCAAGCCTTCGACAAGCGCGGCAGTCTATGCCGCCCTGCTCTGGGCTTACGACCTGCTTGCGCCCATGGGCACGCTTGCCGACCCGGCAACGGACACCGAAGGCCTCGCCCTGTCCGCGCCGCGCGAACGCGCGCGCGCAAAGGAGTCACAGGAGCTCGACAGTGACTTCTGAGTGCTTCGTTTATATCGTCCTGCCCGGCGAGACCGAATTCGTGACGGCGGGACGCTACCGCCGGGACTTCGACCGCCAGGGCGTTGCGATCGGCCGCTTTGTTTACGGCAAGAGCTACCTTGCCCGTAACGATGCGGTCCCGCTCGACCCGGTCGGACTCAAGCTCTCGCCAAGAACGTACGAGACGAGATTGCTCAAAGGCGTGTTCGGCGCGCTGCGCGATGCAAGCCCCGATTACTGGGGCCGCCGGGTGATCGAGCGGCATTTCGGCTCACCGGGCCCGGACGAGCCCGACTACCTGCTTTATTCGCCTGACGACCGCGCAGGAGCGCTGGGCTTTGGCGCGGCGCCCGAGCCCCCTGCTCCGAAGAGGAAATTCAACCGCACGATCGACCTGCAAAAACTCCAGGACTTCGCCGATGCGATCATCGCAGGCGAAGAGCTGCCAAATGAAGCGGACGCGCGGCAGGCGCAGGCGCTGATGCTCGAGGGCACCTCGATGGGCGGCGCGCGCCCCAAGGCCGTCGTCGAGGACGATGACGGCCTGTGGATCGCAAAATTCAACCGCCCAGACGACAAGTGGAACCACGCGAAGGTCGAGCGCGCGATGCTCGTGCTCGCCAAAACCTGCGGCATCCACGCGGCCGAGAGCAGGCTTACCACGATCGGCGATCGCGATGCGCTGCTGGTAAAGCGCTTTGACCGCAATAAGACCGACAAGGGCTATCAACGCGCGCGTATGCTGAGCGCGCTCACGCTGCTGCGCGCGGAAGACGCGCACACGGACCGCGAGAAGTGGTCCTACGTGCTGCTCGTCGAAGAACTCCGCCGAATCTCCGCGCAGCCCAAAGAGGACGCGCCCGGTCTGTTCAAGCGCATGTGCTTCAACGCGCTGATCTCGAACACCGACGATCATCCCCGCAACCACGCGGTGATCGCAATGGACAAGGACTGGAGACTCTCCCCGGCCTACGACCTGACGCCGTCGATGCCGGTCAGCATCGAGCGCCGCGACCTAGCCCTAGCCTGCGGCGACATGGGTCGCTACGCGCATGCGGACAACCTGCTATCGCAGAGCGCGCGCTTCCTCGTGCTGACAGACGAAGCGAAACAAGTCATCGACACGATGGAGCAGACGATCAAGAACCAGTGGTACGAAACTGCCCGCCGGGAAGGCGTCTCCGAGAAGGACTGCGAGACGATCGCAGGAGCCTTTGCGTATCAAGGGTTTCACCTTGCAAATGAGGAGGCGAAAGCGTCGTGAGTATCGCGGGCACCATATTAAAAGCAGTGCTCGATTCTCTCCTCGGCAAACTCGAGTCCATCTTCCCGTGGCTTCGCAACTGGCTGGATCGTCCCGTTATCGTGCCCGGCCGCCGGCGCAACTGGTGGCATATGGGCCGGACGGGGGACTATGGCCTTATCACGACCGCGCCCGGCACGCGTGGCAGCGGCAGCGCCCCCGACGCTAGCCCGCCTCCGCGTCCTCGATGATCATGTCGGCGGCCTTCTCGGCCACCATCATCACCGCGGCGTTGATGTTGCCCGAGGGCATCGTCGGCATGACCGAGGCGTCCACCATGCGCAGTCCCGACAACCCGCGCACCGCGAGGCGCTCGTCGACCACGGCCATCGGGTCGTGCACCGGCCCCATCGCGCAGGTGCCCATGACATGGTAAGTGGTGCTGCCGGTGCGCCGGGCGTAGTCGATGAGCGCCTCGTCGCTCGCGCAGTCGGCGCCGGGCTTGAATTCGTAGCCGCGGTAGGGCGCGAGCGCGGCGGCCTCGCCGATTCTCCGCGCGACGCGCATGCCGCCGAGGAGTGCCTCGCAATCGGCCGCCTCGCCGAGGAAGTTCGGCCGGATTTTCGGCGGCGCGAAGGGGTCGCGCGAGCCGATGTGGATGCTGCCGCGGCTCTCGGGCCGGCACTGGTAGACACCGATCGTCATTCCGGGCGCGCGCTCGAATTTGCGCGTGTTGGCGTCGAAGCTGCCGTGCGCGAAGAACATCTGGCAATCCGGCGTCTCGAGCTCCGGGCGGCTGCGCACGAAGCCATGGCCGATGCCGGCGGTCCAGGTGAGCGCGCCGCGGCGGAACAGAAAATACTTCAGCACCTCGCGCGCAAGGCGCCAGCCGCGCGTGTCCTCGTTCAGGGTGATGGGGCGCGTCACGCGCCAGGCGATGCGCGCGCAATAGTGGTCGCGGTAGTTCTCGCCGACGCCGGGCAGCGCGTGGCGCACCTCGATGCCGTGCGCGCGCAGCAGCTCGGGCGCGCCGATGCCCGAGAGCTCGAGGAGCTGGGGCGACTGCACCGCGCCCGCGCTGAGGACGACCGACCGTGCCGCACGCGCGGTCTCGGTCCTTCCGTCACGATCGAACTCGACGCCGATCGCCCGCCCGCCTTCGAAGAGCACCCGCCGCACCTGCGCGCCGGTGCGCAGCTCGAGGTTCGGGCGCCGGCGCACCGGATCGAGGTAGGCGTTCGCGGCGCTCACGCGCCGGCCGTTGCGCTGCGTGGCCTGGTAGTAGCCGACGCCGTCCTGGCGCTCGCCGTTGTAGTCGGGGTTGCGCGGATAGCCGCACTCGACGCCCGCGGCGATGAAGGCGTCGACCAGCTCGTGCCGCTCGCGCAGGTCGGCGATGTTGAGCGGGCCCTCGGCGCCGCGCAGGGCGTCGCCGCCGCGCTCGAAGCGCTCGGCCTTCCTGAAGTAGGGCAGCACCTCGTTCCAGGACCAGCCGCGATTGCCTTTCGCGTGCCAGCTGTCGTAGTCGAGCGGCTGGCCGCGCACCTGCAGCATGCCGTTGATCGCGCTCGAGCCGCCGACGACGCGCCCGCGCGGAATGGGGATGCGCCGGCCGTGCGTGCCGTCCTCCGGCTCGGTCTCGAAGCGCCAGTTGTAGACCGGGTGATCGATCAGCTTCTGAAAGCCCGCCGGGATCGCGAACCACGGGCTGCGCGCCTCGCCGCCGGCCTCGAGCAGCAGCACGCGCGTGTCTGCATCTGCGCTTAGGCGGTTGGCGAGCACGCAGCCGGCCGAGCCGGCGCCGACGATGACGTAGTCCCAGGTCAATCGAGCGTCCTCCTCTCCGGGCCGACGATGCTACACCCGGCGGCGCGCGCCGTTCGCGGCTAGACTTGCGCGCTCGCCATGCAGACCCCGGTCAAGTCCCTGCCGCTCGCGGTGGCGTGGATGCTCGCCACCATCGTGTCGTTCCTGCTGATGGGAATCTCCGGGCGTGAACTGTCGGCCGAGATCGGCCCGGCACAGGTCGTCGCGTTTCGCAACATCATCTGCCTGGTCATCCTCGCGGCCCTGCTGACGGTCTATGGTTGGCGGCTCGCGTTGACCGCCAAGCCCGGTCGGCACATCGTGCGCAACACGATCCACTTCGGCGCGCAGTTCGGCTGGTTCTACGCAATTGCGCATATTCCGATCGCCGAAGTGTTCGCGATCGAGTTCACCACGCCGATCTGGACCGCGCTGCTTGCAGTGCTGTTTCTGGGCGAAAAGATGAACCCGGCACGCATCGGCGCGATCGTGCTCGGCTTTACCGGCGTGCTCGTCATCCTGCGCCCGGGTGCCGCGGTGATCGACGCCGCCTCGCTTGCCGCACTCGCGGCGGCGTTCGGCTATGCGCTCACCTACGCGTTCACCAAGGACCTCGTCGCGACCGACCGGCCATTGACGATCCTGCTGTGGATGAACGCGGTACAGCTGCCGCTCGCGCTCGCGGTCACCGGCGCCGACTGGGTCACGCCCTCGGCGGCGCTGTGGCCCTGGGTGCTGGTCGTCGGTCTCGTCGGCTTGACTTCTCACTACTGCCTGTCGCGGGCGTTGACCTATGGCGAGGCGATGGTGGTGATCCCGATCGACTTCCTGCGCCTGCCGCTCGCGGCGGCGGTGGCCTGGATGCTCTACGGCGAAACCGTCACCGTCACCGTGTACGTCGGCGCGGCGATCATCTTCTGCGGCGTCTGGCTCAACCTGCGCCGCGCGTAACCCTCTGGAGTCTTTGCGATGAAAACCGTCGACGTGAACGGCCGCCGCTACCGCTGGATGACGGAGCCCCTGGTCGTCGTCTGTGTGGACGGTTGCGAATATGACTATCTCGAAGGCGCGGTGGCCTCGGGGCGCGCCCCCTACCTCGGCCGGTTGCTGCGCGAAGGCACCGCCTTCAAGGGAGATTGCGTCGTGCCGAGCTTCACCAATCCGAACAACCTGTCGATCGTGACCGGGGTGCCGCCCGCGGTGCACGGCATCTGCGGCAATTACTTCTACGACCGCGAGGCGGACGCCGAAGTGATGATGAACGACCCGAAGTACCTGCGTGCACCGAGCGTGCTCGCCGCGTTTGCGGACGCCGGCGCCAGCGTCGCGGTGGTGACCGCGAAGGACAAGCTGCGCACGCTCCTCGGACACGGGTTGAAGGGCATTTGCTTTTCCTCGGAGAAGGCTGCGGAAGCGACCCTCGCGGACAACGGCATCGAGAACGTAGTCGCGTTTGTCGGCATGCCCGTGCCCTCGGTCTACAGCGCGGCGTTGTCGGAATTTGTTTTCGCCGCGGGCCTGGAGCTCATGCAGACGCGCCGCCCCGATCTCATGTACCTCTCGACGACGGATTACATTCAGCACAAGTTCGCCCCGGGTAGCGAGGGCGCAAACGCCTTCTACGCGATGATGGACGGCTACCTCGGCAAGCTCGACGCGCTCGGCACCGTGCTTGCGCTTACCGCGGACCACGGCATGAATGCGAAGACCCGCCCCGATGGGCGACCGAATGTCGTCTACCTGCAGGACCTGCTTGACGGCTGGATCGGTGCTGGGCGCACGCGCGTGATCCTCCCGATCACCGACCCCTACGTCGTCCACCACGGTGCGCTCGGCTCCTTCGCCACGATCTATTTGGACGCGTCGGACCGCGCTTCGATCGGCGCGCGCCTCGCCGAAATCGAGGGGATCGATCTCGTGCTGGCGAATGCGGAGGCCTGCGCACGATTCGAACTGCCGCCGGATCGCATGGGGGATCTGGTCGTCGTCTCGGGCAAGCACGTGGTGCTTGGCACCAGCACCGCGCGCCACGACCTTTCGGGACTCGACGCGCCGCTGCGTTCGCACGGCGGCGTTTCGGAGCAGACCGTGCCGCTGCTGTTCAATCGGAAGACTGCTGGAATCCCGGGTAAAGCGCGTCTGCGAAACTTCGATATTCTCGACGTTGCGCTGAATCATCTAGACGCGTAGGCCATCTTGCGCGCGGCTGAGCAGTTGCGCGTTTGACGTTATTTCGGAGACACGCCGTGGAAATGTTTCGCGCAGCAGAGATGACGGTTTTATCCAACGCTGGCATCACCTCACGCCAATTGCTCTTTCCGGAAAATTCTCGCTCCGAACGCGTGACGATCACGCGCGTCAATGTCGCGCCCGGCGCGAAGAATCCACCGCACCGTCACGCTACGTCAGAGCAAATCTGGGTGGCGCTTCGGGGCCGTCGTCAGCTACTCCTGGAGAATGGAGCAACGGTGCTGTTCGCCGAGGGGGATGTGGTTCGATTTGAGGACAATGATCTGCACGGCTTCGAAAACACCGGCGTGTCCGAATTCGAGTACCTGTCCGTGACATCGCCGCCGGTGAATTTTCGTGCTGCCTACGCGAAGGATTGGAAATGACGGTCATTCGCGTGCGGGCGCGGACGGGGAACTTCCCTCCACTGCGTTGACGCGGCGACGAACCGCAAACGAAACTCGCGGGCTTAGGCCTGCTGCGGGAACGCGGCAATCTCCGGCAACGTATCCAGCCACGGTTGCCGGCTGCGCATCCAGATCTGCTTGTCGGGCTTGAGCCAGGACCGGTCGTCGAGCGTCCCGGGACGCAGCCGAATGTGCTCCGGCCAGGCCGCCGACGAGTGGTAGATGCGCACGCCGCAGCCGGGGCAGAAGTGCCCGCCGAGCGTGCGGCCGCTGTCGGCGACGCGGGAAAAGTCCTTCAGCTCGCCCTTGAGCAGTGTGAAGTGATCCCGACGCACGATCAGCGACATACCGAAGGCGCTCGCGGACTGGCGCTGGCACTCGCTGCAGTGACAGACGACGAGGCTCTCGGGCGCACCGCTGATGCGGTAACGGACGCCGCCGCACTGGCAGCCGCCTTCGCGGATTTGAGTCGTGCTGGTCATGTTGCCTCCCTGGCGTAGTGCCCGATCGCCGTGGCCGGCATTCGGCGAACGGCATGGTACGACGCGTGGCGACGTTCAGCACAAGGCGCCAGAGATGGTGTCACGCATACGAAAGAGGCATGCCTCCATCAGCAAGTTTGATAAAAATTCTCACTGGGTCAATCAATACTGCAACGCTGTTTACCGCAGCTTTCAAGAATCTCGACGACGGCTGCGAAGACATCCGCGGCGCGGGTTTTATCAATCCTTTATGGAGGGGGAACCAATTATGAAGAAACTTCTTTCGACCGGCCTGATGATGACCGCCCTTTTTGTCGGCGGCGCAACAATGGCCGCCGAGGACGTGGGCAAAGGGCACGACCACCGCACCTTCCATGCGAATGGCGAGGTCAAGTACGGCCAGATTGGCGACAGCTACAGCGCCAATCTGGTCATGTACCTTGCGGGCAATCAATTCATGGTCATGGAGGAACTGATCGGCGACTTCATGAAGAAAAATCCCGCGATCAAGTCGGTTTTCGTTGAAACGATTCCGCCAGGCCAGATCCTGAACGCGCAACTGTTGAAGCAAGCCAAGGTCGAGGGCCAGAACCTAAACCAAAAGCCCGACATTTTCGCGAGCGTCAGCCTCGGCCACTTGAAACAGATGAAGGCCAAGGGCCGGATGGCGGAGTTCATGCTCTACATCCACAACAAGCTCGAGCTCATGGTGGCGAAGGGCAACCCCAAGGGCATCAAGGGCCCCAAGGATCTCGGGCGTGACGACCTCGTCCAGTCGCATCCCAACCCGATCACCGAGGGGATATTCAAGTTCTATGGTTCCGAAATGCTGAAGGATCTGGATCTCTACCAAAAGGTCACGGGCGGGGCGATGTGCAAGAGCTGCTGGGCGGTGCCGAACAAGACCTGGTTCACCTCGCGTCACCATCGCGAGACGCCGGACCGAATCGAGAAGGGGACGGCCGACGTCGGTATCGTCTGGACCACCGAGGTGGTGGAGGCGAAGGCGCAGAAGCGCGCGATCGACGGGGTTGCGATACCGGCGCCGTACAACAAGTCGGACAAGGTCGGCTACGCGATCGGCAAGCTGCTGGACGGCAAGAATCAGGCGAATGCGGACAAGTACCTGGCCTATCTCGCGACCGGCGCGGCGCAGAACATCTATGCGAAGTACGGTTTCGTGAAGGCGAGCGCGGCGGGTCTCAAGCTAAAGCCCATCCCGGCCGCCAAATAGAAATCCGCGTACCGGTCCAGGGCGAACGCGACCCGCGCCGGTGTTCAAGCCGGCGTGGACGTCGCCTTCGCCGCCAGCGCGAGCACAGCCTCGGCCGCGCGGTCCGCGGCACCACGGCGCATGTCGGCGTGTAACGCGACGCCGGTCGTGCGCAGTTCACGTACGCGTTCCGGATCGTCTAGCCAGGCCATGACTGCCGCGGCCATGGGTTCGGCCCGCACCGCATGCTGGACGAACTCCGGGAACAGCGCGCGCCCGGCAATGATATTAGCCATCGCGATAAACGGCGTGCGCACCAGCGGGCGCAGGAGCAGGTAGCTCAGCCAGCTCAGGCGGTAGGCGACTACGGCGGGACATTTCGCCAACAGCGCCTCGACGGTGGTTGTGCCCGAGGTGATCAACGCGACGTCACTCGCGCACAACAGCGCGCGCGCGGCGCCGGTGTGGAGCGCGAGTTTGAGCTGCGGCGTCCAGCGCGCGCGCTCGGCGTCGATGAACGCTGCCGCGCGTTCGTCGAGCGGTGCGCACAGGCAACGAATCGACGGGTCCTGCTGCTGCACCCGCGCTGCGGTCTCGAGGAAGGCCTGGGTGCAGAGCTGCAATTCCTGGCTGCGGCTGCCGGGCAGGAGCGCGAGAATGCGCGCATCGCCGGCAACGCCGAGGTGCTCACGGTACGCCGCGCGATCAATCTCGAGCGGAAATTCGTCTGCGAGCGGATGGCCGACGAACTCGCAGTGCAGGTCGGCGCCGGCGTAGTACGCCGGCTCGAACGGGAAAATGCAGAGCAGGAGATCTGCCGCGCGGGCGACCGTCGCCACGCGCCCCGCGCGCCAGGCCCAGACCGTGGGGCTGACGAAGTGTGCGGTGCGGATTCCTGACGCTCGCAGGCGCGCTTCGACGCTCAGCACGAAGTCCGGCACGTCCACACCGATGAAGACGTCGGGCGGGTCGTCGAGGAAACAGCGAACGACATCCTCGCGCAGGCGCCGCAGCCTCCCGTAGTGCCGCAGCACCTCGACGAATCCGACGACCGACAATTGATCGACGGAAAATCTCTGCTCGCAGCCCGCGGCGACCATCTGCGGTCCCGCCATGCCGTAGAAGCGTGCGCCGGGGTCCCGCTGCCGGATCGCCTCGATCAAGCTGGCGGCGAGGCGATCGCCCGAGGGCTCGCCGGCGACGATGCCGATTCGCATCAGCGCGCGATGCCGCGCACGGATGCGCGGACGAAATCCGCGAGCCGCTGAATGTAGATGCTCGACGGCGCCATCTCGTCGAGTCGCGCCTGGGCCTCGGCGCGGGTCAGACCGTCGCGCACCAGAACCTTGTAGGCGCGCCGCAGTCCGTCGATCTCCTCGGCGCTCAGGCCGCGCCGGCGCAGCCCGACGCGGTTGAGCCCGCGCGCGCGCGCGGTGTCGCCGCCGACGATGACGAAGGGTGGCGCGTCGTGCCACAGCATCGACCCGCCGGCGAGAAACGCGCTCTCGCCGATGCGGCAGAACTGGTGCACGGCGCAGAACCCGGAAAGGAACGCGTGGTCGCCGACCTCGACGTGACCCGCGAGCGCTGCGTGGTTGGCGAAGATCGTGTGGTTGCCGACGCGGCAGTCGTGCGCCACGTGCGCACCCGTCATCAGGTAGTTTTCGTTTCCGATGCGGGTTACGCCCTGGTCCTTCGGCGAGCCGCGGTTGACGCTGCAGTATTCCCGCAACACGTTGCCGTCGCCGATCTCGATGCGCGCGCCCGCGTCGTCTTCCAGATCCTTGATCTGTGCGCCTTCGCCGATGGCGCAGAACGGATAGATGCGGTTGTTGCGTCCGATGCGCGTCGGCCCGCGGATCACGACGTGCGCAGCGATCGTGGTTCCGGCGCCGATTTCCACGCCGGGACCGATGCTCGTCCAGGGGCCGATCTCGACGTCGGTACCGAGCACGGCGTCCGGGTGTACGCGGCTATCCGGGTCGATCATTCGCGCAGGCACTGCGGATTTACGACGAGGGTCATGCGCGCCGCGCGTCGATGGTGGTTCTCAGACCAGTCCGTCGAACAGTTGCACCTGCACCGGCTCGCCCGCCTCGACCCGGCCGCGCGCGTGCTCGAGCACGACGAAACAGTTCGCCTCCGACATCGAGCGCAGCACGCCGGCACCCTGCTGACCGGTGCTTTTCACCTTCCACGCGGCGCCGTCACGGTAGAGGATGCCGCGCTGGTACTCGGTGCGCCCGGGCAGCTTGCGGAACGCATGCGCGGCCTCGGCGTGCAGCAGCGGCAGCGTGCAGTCGTCGCTGCGCCCGCTGAGAACAAGCAGCGCCTCGCGCACGAACTGATAGAAGGTCACCATTACGGCAACCGGATTGCCCGGCAGACCGAACAGGATGGCGTCGTCGATGCGGCCGAAGGCCATCGGCCGGCCCGGGCGCATGGCGATCTTCCAGAACAACACCTCGCCGAGCTTGGCCATCATTTGCTTGACGAAGTCGGCCTCGCCGACCGACACCCCGCCCGAGGTGACGATCGCATCGGCGCTCGCCCCCGCCTCGCGGAACGCGGCTTCGAGGCGTTGCGGGTCGTCGCGCACCACGCCCATGTCGATGCGCTCGACGCCGAGCCGGGTCAGCATGCCGTGCAGCGTGTAGCGGTTCGAGTCGTAGACCTGTCCTGCGGCGAGTGGTTGACCGATCGAAGTGAGCTCATCGCCGGTGGAGAAGAAGGCGACGCGCAGCCGGCGCGTGACCACGACTTCGGCGTTGCCGAGCGAGGCGACCAGACCCTGATCGGCCGGCTTGAGCGCGCGGCCGGGCCGCAGCACCGGCACGCCGGTCTTCAGATCCTCGCCCGCGGCGCGCACATGCTGGCCCGGCTTCTGCCCAGCGGGAACGACGATGCGCGCG
>JAQBBQ010000037.1:0-5635 GCA_032125995.1 Betaproteobacteria bacterium
GCCAGGTGCAGGCAGAAGCCGCTGGTCGTCGATGTCGACGACCCCGTATACGACGGTCCGGGCGAGCGGATCGGCACGCTCGACTACGAGGCGCTGCTCGCGCGGGGCGACCCGGCGTACGCCTGGCAGCCGCCTCCGGACGAATGGCAGGCGATCTCCCTCAACTACACCTCGGGCACGACCGGCAATCCGAAGGGCGTCGTGTACCACCATCGCGGCGCCTACCTGAACGGTGTTGGCAACATCCTGGTCTGGGGCATGCCGCAGCACGCGATCTACCTCTGGACGCTGCCGATGTTTCACTGCAACGGTTGGTGCTTCCCATGGACGATGGCGGCGAATGCGGGCACCAACGTCTGCCTGCGCAAAGTCGATGCGGGAGAGATCTTCCGGCTGATCAAGGCGCACCGCGTCACGCACTACTGCGGCGCGCCGATCGTGCACCAGGCGCTGATCAATGCCCCTGACGAGATGAAGCAGGGCATCGAGCACAAGGTGAACTGCCTCGTGGCGGGCGCCGCGCCGCCCGCCGCGATCATCGAAGGCATGGCGACCATGGGTTTCTCACTCACCCACGTCTACGGGCTGACCGAAACCTATGGGCCCGCGACGGTGTGTGCCAAGCAACCCGACTGGTCGACGCTGCCGCTTGCCGAGCAGGTCAGCCTGAATGGCCGCCAGGGGGTGCGCTACACCGTCGAGGAAGGGCTCGAGGTGATGGACCCGGAGACGATGACCCCGGTGCCCGCCGACGGCGAGACCATGGGCGAAATCATGTTTCGCGGCAACATCACGATGAAGGGTTATTTGAAGAACCCGAAGGCGTCGCAGGACGCTTTCCGCGGCGGCTGGTTCCACTCGGGCGACCTCGCGGTCAAGCAGCCCGACGGCTACGTGAAGATCAAGGACCGCTCGAAGGACATCATCATCTCGGGCGGCGAGAACATCAGCTCGATCGAGGTCGAGGACCAACTTTACCGCCACCCGGCGGTGATGGCCGCCGCGGTGGTCGCGATGCCAGACGCCAAATGGGGCGAAACGCCCTGCGCCTTCGTCGAACTGAAGACCGGGGCGAGCGCCAGCGAGCAGGAAATCATCGCCTTCTGCCGCGAACGCATGGCGAGGTTCAAGGCGCCGCGCGCGGTGGTGTTCGGCGAACTGCCGAAGACCTCGACCGGCAAGATCCAGAAATTTCTGCTGCGTGAGAAGGCGAAATCCGCCGCCGCAATCGACGGCTAACGGGGTTTTATACGATCTCCGACGTTTGGAGGGTTCGCCGTTTGAACCCTCCAAACGTCGGAGACAAACGGGCAATCACCACAGCACAACGCCCAGCCGTAGCGACACCGTCAGGAGATCAACATGAGCGCCGTCCCCAAAACCGAAGCACCGATCCTGATCCGCGAAGACCGCGACGGTATTGCTACGCTGACGATGAACCGCCCGCAGCAGATGAATCTGCTCACCAGCGAAATGATCGAGGCGTTGCAAAATGCGTTCGACGCCATCGCGCAGGACAGCAGCGTGCGCGTGGTCGTCCTGGCCGGCGCCGGAAAGGGCTTCTGCGCAGGCCACGATCTGAAGGAACTGCGTGCGCTTGGCGACAAACCCAAGATCGAGGCGCTATTTCGCAAATGCGCGCGGATGATGCTGTCGATCCAGCAGCTTCCGCAACCGGTAATCGCGCGCGTGCAGGGCGCGGCTGCGGCAGCCGGCTGCCAGTTGGTGGCGCAAGCCGATCTGGCGGTTGCCTCGGAGGTCGCGAAATTCACCACGCCCGGCGTCTCCTGGGGGTTCTTCTGCTCGACGCCAGGCGTCGCAGTGGGGCGCAATCTGCGGCGCAAGCACGCCATGGAAATGCTGCTTACCGGGGACCTGATCGATGCACGGCGGGCCCTCGAGTGGGGCCTGGTGAATCGGGTCGTTGCCCCCGATTCTCTCGACGCCGCGGTGACGATGCTTGCGCGCCAGATTGCCGAGAAGCCGCTTGCCACAGTCGCCGAAGGTAAGCGTGCGTTTTATGAGCAGATGGATATGAGCATCGAGCGGGCATACGAATTGGCGAGCCGCGTGATCTCGTCCAGCTTCGCGGGCGACGAAGGCCGCGAAGGCATGGACGCCTTCATCGAGAAGCGCGATCCGGACTGGAAACAGTAACCTCGATCACAACGCGACAGACCGACGGACGTATGAACGACGCCGCGGCCTGGCGCGCGGTTGCCACGCTCTACAACGCCCTATTGACCGGGATGGTGGTGGCCCTGGTCGCGCGGCGCGGCACCGCCACGGCGCGCGACGTGGTGTTTCAACTCTTTCGCCGCCAGCATCTCGAGAAATTCCTCCCCGGGCTGACGAAGCTCGGTCTGGCCGGTGCGCCGCACGCGGTTGCCTGCGCCCTGTATCACTATCACTCGAATGCGCTCGGCGGCGTGCTGACGGAGTATGTGCGCGAGAGCGATCGCAAGGCCTGGGTGCGCTATCCGCCACCGCGCTGGATGTGGCACGGCACCGCGATCGCGGCGATTCCGCATGCGGTCTCGGCGGCGATGCTGCACGGCTGGCACGGCCACAACGGCGTCAGCCTCGGCAATCCACGCCTCGGCTTCGTCTGCACCGGCATGACGGTAGACGGCATGCCGGGGCTGGAGGGGTATTACCTGGAGCACGACCATGCGCTCAGGCCCGAGGAACGCCTGCGCTTTGCCTACGGCGAAGAGACCATGCCGCGCTTTGATCCGGCCGCGGCGCCGCAACTCGATCCCGCGCAGTGGCCCGCGCAACGCCTGCAACGCACCCATCGCAGCTACGCGATGGCCTACTTGCGCACCCTGGTACCGACGCTGCAGGCGGTGCTTGGCGAAGCGGCCGCGCGCGAGGAACTCGGCCGGGTCGCACGGCTGATCGGCCTGCAGTACCACGCAGCGCTGGCGCAAGCGCTCGACTGTCCGAGCAATCGGAGTGCCGGCAACCGGGAGAGCATGATGCAGTTCGCGCACTGGTTCGACGCGATGCTGCGCGGCCATGGCGAGGCGCTCGAGATCATCGATGAGGGTGATGCAGTGCGCCTGCGCCTTGCCGATTGGCGTCTCGGCGCTGAATTGACGACGACCGATCCGCTCGGCGCTTTCGATGCCTGGAACGAGTTGTGGGTCGGTGCCTGCGCGGCGCACGACCGCTTTCTCGCGCTCGAGACGCAGCGCAGCGTGCAGGGTGGGCGCTGGAACATCGTATGGCGCATCGCCCCGCGTAGCGCCGCGGGTCGGTGACCCGCGTTCTGGTGATCTTCAATCCCGCCGCCGGCCGCGGCCGCGCGCAACGGCTCTGGCCGCAGGTGGCACAGGCCCTGCGCGGGGCCGGCGTCGATTTCGACACCGCGACGACGGGTAGGGCGCACGAGGCGATCGCACTTGCCGAGCGCGGTGCACAGGATTACCCCGCGGTGATCGCGGCGGGCGGCGACGGCACCGTACACGAAGTGGTGAACGGCCTGCTGCGCGCCGCGGACGGCGGCGAGACGGTCGCGCTGGGCGTGCTGCCGCTCGGCAGCGGCGACGACTTCGCGAAGATGATTCCGCCCGAGTCGCCGGTGGGCGGCAGGCCGCACGACTGGACGGCCGCGGTGGCGAAAATTGCGCGTGGGAAGACGCGCCGCTTCGACGCCGGACGTCTCGAAAGCGACACGCTCGAGCGCGGCACCGTTCACTACTTTGCCAATGGCATGGACGTCGGCTTCGGGGCGCAGGGTGCGGCCAACGCGGCTGCGATGCCGCGCTTCCTCAAGGGCCGTGCGGCCTATTTCGGCGCGCTCGCCAAGACGCTGGTCGACTACCCGCAGCTGCGCCTGCGCATGTCGGTTGACGATGCGCCACCCGAGGTGGTTGAGACGACGATGACCGCGGTCATGAACGGTCGCTGCTTCGGCAGCAGCTTCTGGGTTTGTCCCGAGGCGCGTGCCGATGACGGACTGTTCGACGTGATGTGCGTCGACGCGCTCGGCCGCGTCGCGATTCTCGGCCTCGTGCCGCGCATCATGCGCGGCAGCCATGCGACGCATCCGCGCGTGCGAATGTTGCGCGTGCGGCAGGTCGTGTTCGAGTCGGATGCGCCGATGGCGGTCGAGGCCGACGGCGAGCTGCCGTTTGCCGCCGCACGCCGCGTCGCGGTCCGCGTGCTGCCTGGCGTGCTGAAGCTGTTGGTCTGAAGGCTCGCCCGCGGATCAGGGCTTCGCGCGGTCGAGCTGCTTCAGCCACACCTTGCCGTTGACGAACTGCACGCTGATCGTCACGCCGTCGTCGGTCCAGGTCGCCGTGGTACCGGACACGCCGAGCGCGCCGGTGCTGGCGCTTTTGCTCGGTGTGCCGAGCAAGTCGATGACCTGCTGCTCGGTCATGCCGTCCTCGATGCGGGCGAAGGTTTTCTCGTTCACATTCGACCCGCAGGCTGCAAGGCCAAGGGCAAGGAGGGTCACGACCAGCAGGCGACGGCAGGTGTTTAGCGTCATGCGCGTACTATAAACGACGCCAAGACGGACGGGGGCAGGCATGGGCGAGTGGTCTATTTCGCCAGTCATCGACTGGCTGATGCACAAGGGCCGGCACATGACCCATATCGAGATGCTGGTCGGCGAAATCTGTGCACGTACGCGCGCCGCGGGCGCACCGATCGAGCGCGTCGGCTTCTTCTTCTGGACGCTGCACCCGCTGTATTGGGGCAACGCGATGTTCTGGGACGGCGAACGAAACCGCGCGCATCGAGGGGCTATGCAAGCGTACCCAAACCGACGCGGTCGTTTCGCAGCCTGTGATCGACGAAATAGGCGTCGCCTGGCCGAGTCTCGGCCATTTCGAACTGGCGGGCGTCGCCAAGCCGATGGAGGTGTTTTCCGTCCCGACGAGCTGAGGCGCCCGTCCGGTGGACGCCGTGTCAGGTCTGCGGTCCCTGGCCCCGGGTGTGCGCCTTCACCTTGCCGCGCTGCACGCGCCCAAGCTCTTCGATCTTGCGCGTCGCGGCGTTGAACGCATCGCGCACCGCGACGTAGACGTCCTCGTTATGATCACGGTTGACCGCGATCTCGTGCTGCGGAATGCGCAGGTCGAGGCGCACGCAGAATTCCTTGCCCTGGTTGCGATGCCGGTCGCGCTCTTCGACGACGACGCGGCAGCTGATGATGCCGGGATAGAACGCCTCCAGTTTTCCGGCCTTTTCACGAATGCGCGCGTCGAGCGCGTCGGATTGTTGGATGTCGCGGTACGTGATCTGCAGCGGTGTTTGCATATGGCCCCTCTGCACAGTCGTGAGTTTACCTAGCGTCAACATAGGCGCTTGCGGTCGCGCCTTCTTTGACGCCCGTCAACTCGACGTGCCGCGCGCCTGAATCGGACGCGTCAGGCGATCGCGCCATGAACAGTGGCGTCGGCTGCCAGGTGCCTCGGTGTCGGCTTGATCGCCGACCCTAGAACGACCGCGGAAGCCCCAGCACGTGCTCCCCGATATAGGAGAGGATGAGGTTGGTTGAGATCGGCGCCACCAGATACAAGCGCGTCTCGCGGAATTTGCGCTCGATGTCATACTCGCTGGCAAAGCCGAAACCGCCGTGGAACTGGAGGCACGCGTTGGCCGCCGCCCACGACGCATC
>JAQBBQ010000038.1:0-3690 GCA_032125995.1 Betaproteobacteria bacterium
CATGAAATACGGGGAAGACGGGGAAAACGGGGAAAACGGGGAAAACGGGGTCAGACCCCTGTGGATAACTTGTGATTCTCTAAAAAGGGGTCAGACCCCAAAGAAAGGGGGTCTGACCCTGTTCTTAGCCTTGCAACACCCCGCGCCGAATCTGGTCGAGTTCCATCGACTCGAACAGCGCCTTGAAGTTGCCTTCGCCGAAACCTTCGTCGCCCTTGCGTTGAATGATCTCGAAGAAGATCGGGCCGATGACGGTCTTGGTGAAGATCTGCAGTAGCAGCCCGCCTTGCGGTCCGCCGTCGACGAGGATGGCGCGCTTTTTCAACTCGTCGATGGGCTCGCCATGGTTCGGCAGGCGCTTGTCGATGAGTTCGTAATAGGTGTCGGGCGTATCGAGCAGCACCACGCCCTGTGCGCGCATCGTATCCACGGTTTGGTAGATATCGCTCGTGTGCAGCGCGATGTGCTGGATACCCTCGCCGTGGTAGGCGTCGAGGTATTCCTGGATCTGGCTCTTGTCGTCCGAGGATTCGTTGATTGGGATGCGGAGCTTGCCGCAGGGGCTGGTCATCGCTTTCGATTTCAACCCGGTGAGCTTGCCTTCGATGTCGAAGTAGCGGACCTCGCGGAAGTTGAACAGGCGTTCGTAGAACTCGGCCCACTCGGCCATCCGCCCGCGGTGCACGTTGTGTGTCAGGTGATCGATGTAGGTGAGTCCGGCGCTCGCAGGGGCAGGCGCCTCGCCGCGCCAGAATGCCTCGAACCCCGGCAGCGGCTTGAAATCGACGTCGTAAATCGTGTGGCCGAAATCGTTCTCCGGGTAGCGATCGACGAGATAAATGAGTGAATCGCCGATGCCCTTGATTGCCGGGATGCTCAGCTCGCCCGGCCCGACCTGGGATTCGACGCCCCAGGCGCCGGCTTCGACGAGCTTGTCGTAGGCACGCTTCGCGTCCTTTACGCGAAATGCGATCGCGCACACGCTCGGGCCGTGACGGCGGGCAAAGTTCTGCGCAAAGGATCGCGGCTCGGCGTTGATGATGAAACTGACATCGCCCTGCTTGTAGAGGGTGACGTCCTTGTGGCGGTGGTGCGCGACCGCGCTGAAGCCCATGGTTTCAAACAGGCCACCGAGCGCCCTCGGGTCGGGCGCGGCGTACTCGACGAATTCGAACCCGTCGGTCTGCATTGGGTTGTCCCACAGATCCATCGCTTCCTCCGGTTGGGGCAAATGGGGTCAGACCCCTTTTGATGAACGACGTCCGACAATCTTCGAAGAGGGGGTCTGACCCTTTTTAAAGGGGTCTGACCCCTAGGCTTCGAGCGCGCGGTCGCGCAGTGCCTGTCCGCGCCCAATCGCGATACGGATGTTATCAACCATTGCGGCCTGAACGGTTTCATCGACCAGCGCGCGATAAGCGGACTGCCGCGCTGCGGGGCTGCGCGCGAGCGCCGCGTAGACCCCATGCGGCTGAATGACGGGATTCTCCAGCCCATCGGCGTTCGCGCCATGGCTCGACCAGGGGTAGTTCGCGGGGTGGCGCACGAGGCCGGCGCGCACGGGATTTAGTTCGATATAGCGGTAGCAGGCGAGCACATAGCGTGCGGAGAACACGACGCTCGACCGATAGCGGCCTTCCCATAGCGTCCCGCTTCGCTCGTGCACGCGGTTCACGTACTGGCTATAGCGCTGGTTGACGCCCTTCATGAAGCGCGCGCAGGCGGCCTCGTTCGAAGGCGTGACCAGCAGGTGTACGTGGTTCGACATCAGGCAGTAGGCATGCACGCGGCATTGTTCCGCGAGCGACACCTTCAACAGGTAATGCAGATAAAACGCGAAGTCGCGCGCGTCGAAGAAGCAGGCGGCACGGTTGTTCCCGCGCTGCACAACGTGAACCGGAACACCGGGTGCTAAAGTGCGAAGAGAACGGGGCATACCCAAGAAACGATCTCAGCCGAATCGGGTTGACGCTGGGTGAATCGAAACGTAGTTATCCACAGGGGTCTGACCCCATTATGGTTAAGTCTGCATTGATCGTAGGGGTAGGGAACGGGATCAGCGCGTCATTTGCGCGCCTGCTTGCGCATGAGGGCTGCAAGGTTGCACTGGCGGCCCGCACGACGGACAAGCTCGCGGATCTCGCCAAGGAGACCGGTGCGTCGTTACATGCATGCGACGCGACAGATGCAGCGCAAGTCGCGGCGCTATTCGATCAGGTCGAGAAGGCGATCGGCGTGCCAGAGGTGGTGCTCTACAACGCGAGCGCGCGGGCACGCGGACCGATCGTCGATCTCGATCCCGCCGATGTCGACAATGCGATGCGCGTGTCGGCCTTCGGTGGATTCCTGGTCGGCCAGCAGGCCGCAAAGCGCATGCTTAAGCGCGGTAGCGGAGCGATCTTCTTCACCGGCGCATCGGCGAGCGTGAAGGGCTACGCCCAGTCAGCACCGTTCGCGATGGGCAAGTTTGCGCTGCGCGGGCTCGCGCAGTCGATGGCGCGCGAGTTGCAGCCGAAAGGCATTCACGTCGCCCATTTCGTGATCGACGGCGGCGTGCGCAATCCGGGCACCGGGCGCGTCGAGCCGGCGGATGCGCCCGACAGCTTTCTTGATCCGGACGGGATCGCGCAGACCTACCTCGCGGTGCTCAAGCAGCCGCGAACCGCGTGGAGCCTGGAAGTCGAGCTAAGGCCCTGGGTCGAGCGGTTCTGATCCGATCGGCTCGCCCAAAGTTATCCACAGGGGTCTGACCCCTAGGTCTTGTAGCTGGCGTCTTTGGCTTCGATCGTGCGTACGAGCGAGGCGAAGACGGCCTCGCACACCGCCGCTTCGTCAGGTCCGGCTTCGCGAACGGTTTGCTCAAGCACCGCGTCGCTGAGCGGAATCATGGCACCAGCGCTCGACGCCATGATCTGGATGTCGCAGGCGCGCTGCAGGGTCCACAGCCACATGAAGGCTTCGGCGAGCGTGTGTCCCCAGGTCAGCAGCCCATGGTTGCGCAGGATGACGACCTTCTTATCGCCGACATTTGCGAGCAGGCGCGACTGTTCGTCCGCGTTCACGGTGACGCCTTCGAAGTCGTGATAGGCCACGCGGCCCTTGAGCATGGCGCCGTAGAAGGAATCGTACGACAGGCCGGATTGCAGGCAGGCGACCGACATGCCGGTTGTCGTGTGGGTGTGCATGACGCAATGCGCTTTGTCGACCGCACCATGAATCGCGCTGTGAATAACGAAGCCGGCGCGGTTGATCGGGTGATCGCTCGGCCGCACCGGATTGCCTTCGAGGTCGATCGTGACGAGGTTGGACGCGGTGACCTCGCGGTAGTGCAGGCCGAAGGGATTGATGAGAAAGCGCAACTCGGGGCCCGGCACACGCAGGGTGATGTGGTTGAAGATCATCTCGGTCCAGCCGAGATGGTCGAACACGCGGTACGCCGCGGCGAGTTGCACGCGCGCGGCCTGTTCAGCGTCAGTCATCGGCGCCGGCGCGGCAGCGGCGCGGGGTTTGTTCGACATGACGAGTGGCATGGGGGTCTCCAGCGGGCGTCTTGTTCGCGACTAGTCTAAAGGTAGGACGCGGTCAAAATGGGGTCAGACCCCTGTGGATAACTTCGGGGTCAGACCCCTTTTTGGAAAATCGTTGGCCGTCGGTAATAGAAAGGGGTCTGACCCCTTTTGAGTTATCCAC
>JAQBBQ010000039.1:0-25352 GCA_032125995.1 Betaproteobacteria bacterium
CGACCAGGGCTACGGCTCGGGCCAGGGCGCCAAGTGCTTCCACTCCGAACACCTGTACGGCGAGTTCTGGCACCGCGCCTTTACGGTGGTGGTGGACTCGCTCAACTGCGACTACGTGATCAATTGCGGCAGCAATCACGAGGCCTCCGGTGGTGTAACGGGCGTGTGGCGACAGGCGGACGCTCGCGCGCGCGGCCTCAAGCGCGTGCAGGTCGAACCGCATCTGTCTGTGACCGGCGCGCTTTCAGGCGAGTGGGTGCCGATCAAGCCCAAGACCGACGCCGCGTTCCTGTATGCGCTGATCCACCGCATCCTCATCGAGCGCGCGTGGCGTGACGTGTGTGATGTGCGGTTCCTCCAGGAGGACACGAACTCACCCTACCTCGTTGGTCCGCACGGCTACTTCGTGCGCGACAGCGCCACCGGCAAGCCACTGATCCACGATCGCACCGACGCCACGGCCAAGCCCTACGACGCCGCGATTGCCGACGCAGCCCTGGAGGGGACCTTCACCGTCTCCGGCTACGAAGAGGGTCCCGATGGCGAGCGCTGGGTCCACGCTTCGGTCGAGGCTCGACCGTCATTCGAGCTGCTGCGCGAACACATCCGCCAGTACACCCCGGAATGGGCGGCTGCCGAATGCGACGTGCCGAGCGAGATCATCCGCCGCGTCGCCGACGAGTTCGTGGCTCACGCGCGGGTGGGCGCCAACATCGAGATCGAAGGCCAGACGTTGCCGCACCGCCCGGTGGGCGTGATGCTCGGCAAGGGCGTCAACAATGGCTGGGGCGGCTATCACGCGATGTGGGGCCGCACCCTGCTGGCGTGCCTGGTCGGCGCCCTCGAGGTGCCGGGCGCGACGATGGGCACCAAGGTGCGCTTGAACCGTCCTGCCGACAATCGCCTGAAGAGTGCGACGCACGGCGAGGACGGGTTCATGCACTACCCGTTCAATCCGACGACCAAGGATCTGTGGCAATCCAAGCCGCACATCCGCAACGCCTACAAGATGCTGGTGCCGCTGTCGGCCAACTCACCGTGGTCGGCGGCGCTGGGCCCGGCGCACCTGCCGTGGCTGTTCCAGCACAAGGCGCCCAAGCCCTGGCCGCGCCAGACGTTGCCGGACATGTGGATCTGCTACCGCACCAATCCTGCGATCTCGTCGTGGAACGCGCCCGAGGTCGCCAAGCGCATCGCCGAGTTCCCATTCACGCTCGCGTTCGGCTACACGCTGGACGAGTCCAACTGGATGGCCGACGTGATCCTGCCCGAGGCCACCGACCTCGAAAGCTGGCAGCTGTCGCGCATCGGCGGCACCGGATCGGCCGAGCAGTTCTGGCGCCATCAGGGCTGGGCGTTGCGCCAGCCCGCAGTCGCGCCCGCCGGCGAGTGCAAGGACATGAGCGACATTGCCACCGAACTCGCGCAGCGCACCGGCCTGCTGCGCGAATACAACGAGGCCATCAACCGCGGTTCGTCTGCCATCGCGCTGCGCGGCCCCGCCTATGACTATGCCCTCGACCCGGAGGTGTCGCACAGCGCGCGCGACATCTGGAACGCCGTCGCCAAAGCGGCCAGCCACGAAGTCTCCGACGGTGCCGAGGTACGCGAGCTGGATTGGTTCGCCGACAAGGGGTTCATGGTCCGCCCGTTCTCGCAGCTCGAGTGGTATCTCTACCCGCGCATGAAGGCCCAGGGCCTGCGCTTCGAGATGCCGTACCAGGAACGCATCAAGCGGCACGGCGAGCAGCTCGAGCGCCGGTTGCACGAGAGCGGCATCGAGTGGTGGAACCCGCAGTTGAAGGAATACGAGGCGCTGCCCGCAGTCCAGCGTTTCCCCGACATCTGGGAGAACTACGCCAGCGAGTTGGGGCGTGATCCGGCCGAGTTCCCGCTCTGGGCGCTGACCGCACGCAGCATGCAGTACGCCTGGGGCGCCAACGTGGGCCTGCCGCTGATCCGCGAAGTTGCGCAGAACATCGCCGGACACGACGGCGTCATCATCAACCGCGCGACGGCGAAAAAGCTCGGCATCGCCGATGGCGATCCGATCGTGCTCGAATCCGCGAGCGGGCGCACGCGCGGCCGCGCGACGCTACGCGAGGGCATCCGCCCGGACACCGTACTGCTGATCGGACAGTTCGACCACTGGGCCACGCCGCTCGCCAAGGATTTCGGTGTCGCGAGCCTCAACTCGCTGACCGATCTCGCGCTCTCGCTAACGGATGCGACCGGTAGCGGCGCCGACATCATGCGCGTCTCGGTGAAGCGGGCTGCGGCATGAAGCGCTACGGCATGGTGGTGGACCTCAACCGCTGCGTCGGTTGTCAGACCTGCACGATCGCCTGCAAGCACGCCAACGACACACCGCCCGGCGTGCAATGGCGCAATGTCCATGACATCGAGCTGGGACGCTTCCCGGACGTCGAGCGCCTGTTCCTCGTGACTGGGTGCCAGCATTGCGCCGAGCCGCCCTGCGTGCCGGTGTGTCCGACCGGCGCGACGCGCCAGCGCGAGGACGGCCTGGTGACGATGAACTACGACACCTGCATCGGCTGCGCGTCTTGCGCGGTGGCCTGCCCGTATCAGGCACGCACCATCGTGCACGAGACGAAGGGTTACTACGGCGAGCAGACCGTGCAGGAGAAGAGCACCGCGCACGCGGACCGCATCGGCGTGGCCAACAAATGCACCTTCTGCATTGAGCGCATCGACACCGCACAAACGATCGGACAGATCCCCGGCGTGGATCCCGAAGTAACGCCGGCGTGCGCGGTTTCGTGCATCACGCAGGCGATACAGTTCGGCGATTTCGCCGATCTGCAGAGCACGGTGTCGCAGCTGGTGCGCGAGAACCGCAGCTTCCAGATGCACGCCGAGCTCGGCACCGACCCGCAGATCAAGTACCTCTACGAGGTGCCGAATGCGACCCCGGGTCGCGCGCCCGAACCGGCGGACCTCGACGACGAAAGGCTCTCCGACCCCGCGAATCCGCTGGTCGGCGCACGCCAGACGTACTGGGACACTCGCGCGGCGATGAATTTCATCCTCGGCGGCATGGCATCGGGGTTGGTAGTGGTCGCGTGGCTGGCGCAGGCCGCAGGCCTGCTTGAGCCGGCGTCACTGCCGGGCGTCAACGTGGTGGCCGCAGCGCTGATGGCGGTGGGCCTGTTCTTTGTTTTCCTGAAGATCGGCCGCAAGCTGCGCTTCCTGTACGTGCTGCGTCGTCCGCAGACGTCGTGGATGACGCGCGAAACCTGGTGCGTTGCCGCGTTCTATCCGGCGGTGGCGGCCGGGCTACTGTCCTCGTCTGGTGAACTGCATGCGCTGCACGCGCTGGCCGCGCTGGCGGCGGCCGGCTTCCTGGTTTGCCAGGCGTGCATCCTGCACGCATCCAAGGGCATTCCCACCTGGCGCGCCCCGCTGGTGCCGTGGATGCTGATCGCCACCGGACTGCTCGAGGGACTCGGCCTGCTCGCCATCGCAGCCGGGACCGGCGCCGTCGTGCTGGCACCGTCGGTGCTTGCGCCCGCCGGCATCGGGCTCGCGGGCGTCAATGCCGTGCTGTGGTGGCGCTACCGGGCGACCGCCAAGGCCGTGGGCATCGGCCCGCTGTCGCGTGCCGACCTCGCCGCGGTCGCGCTACCCGTGCATGTGATCGGACACGCCGTGCCCGCGGTGCTGTTTGCCGCAGCGTTGGTCGCAGGCACGCCGCCGGCGGTCGCGGTGATCGCGGGGTTGAGTGCCGTGGCCGGCGGTGCGCTGTGGAAATTCGTCGTCGTCACCCGTGCTTGCCACCAGCAGGGCTTTGCGCTTCCGATGATGCCGCAACGCGGTTCCGGCACGCGCGCTGCGCCCGTGCGCTATGCCATCGGCTGAACAGGCGCGCGCAACCAGGGCGAGGGCCGACGCCGGCGAATTACCGTCAGTCAAGACCGTCACGGCTTGGCCGTCGCTTTCTCGTCCGGCAACTTTGCACCGGTCAGAATGTCGAGTTCGGGACGGTAAATCGACGTTTCAAGTTCGAGGAGGCCGAGAACCGTGTGAAAGATGTTGGCGTGCGTGAACCGCAGGTGACGTTTTGCGAGCAGGGCGGGGACGTTCACGTCGTCGAATCCTGAGCCGAACCACATCACCGCGGGAACATGGATCTGCGCGTCAGGCGCCATGAATTTTGGCAAGCCGTGCAGGTATACGCCGTGTTCCCCCAGCGATTCACCATGATCGCCGATATAGAACAGCGCGGCCTCGAACTGTGTGTTGTTGTTTTCGAGCAGCGCGATCGTTTTGGCGAGGAAATAGTCCGTATAGAGGATTGCGTTGTCGTAGGCATTGTCGATCTCTTCGCGGCTGCACTGGCTGAGATCGTTGCTCTGGCACGCTGGCTTGAACTTTTCGAACGCCGATGGATAGCGCCGGTAATAGGCAGGGCCGTGGTTTCCCATCTGGTGCAGGACGACGAAGATGTCCCCCGTCGGATGGGCGTCAATGTAGTGCTGCAACGCAGTTAGCATGCCCTCGTCACGGCACTCGATGTCGCAATTTGGATTGACGCTCGGGGATTTGTAGTCCAGGTATGGAACGCGCAGCGCGACGCCTTTCGAGTCCGAGTTGTTGTCCACCCACAGAACGTTGGCGCCGCTGTGCTGCAGCACATCGAGCAGGTTTTCCTCGCTCGACTCCTTGCCCACGCCCGCCTCTCCGCGCAGCGAAAACATGCACGGGAGCGAAACCGCAGTCGAGGTGCCGCAGGCCCAAAAGTTGGTGAAGCTGATCGCGCCGGCCTTTTTCAGCAATGGGTTGGTTTCGCGCTGGTAGCCATTGAGGGAGAAGCGGTCGGCGCGTACCGTTTCGCCGACGACCATGATGACCAACTCGCGGTGCGTGTCCCCAATAGGAATCCGCGCGTCAACGCCGATCGTGGCAAGGTTCGTTTTCGATCGCGTTGCGACGAGCCGGTTCGCGTACTTGATCGCCGAATACACGAAATAGGTCGGATTTGCGTAGGCACGCAGCGCTTTGTGCTCGCGAAAGAAGGATGCGTAAAAACTTCCGAACGCCAGCACCAGCGCGGCCATGATCGAAAGCGAAATACCCACCAGCGCGAAGCGCGCGCGGGCTTCGATCCCCAGTCCGCGCCACCGGAGCGGGACGCGGTAAACGGCAAACGCCGGCGCGACGCCGAGCACGGCCAGGTAGGCGAGCAGCTTGAGACTGAAAAGATCGCGCGCCTCGGCAAGGTTCGTGTGCACGACGTTTTGCAGCATTTCATCGCTCACGATGACGCCATAGCTGTCCATGAAGTAGGCGGCCAGCGACGACAGCAGCAGGAACAGAATCAGTACCGGCTTCGTGGTGTGCCTGTGGCACAGGGCGGCGAACAGGATGACCGTCGCGCCGCCGAACACGCCGATCAGAGAAAGCAGTGGCATCGCGGTACTGCCAGTGATCGGATACGTCTTCAGCACATTCGCGACGAACGCAGCATTTCCGAAGGCGGTCAGAAATGCAGCGACCAGCACAAGCAGGCTGTTGCCGGTCAGGCCATTCGCCAGAAAGCGCAATCGACTCATTGGACTGCGGGTGCTGGTTGGCGCGCGCCTGGACTGCGCTGCACCAGCAGGGCCTGCACGCGTACCGGCCACACGCCGCGCGCGATCGCACGCCGGCCATCGAATACGAGATAGCTTCGTGCGCCGTAGTGTGGCAATGGTCGATGGAGCGCGGCGAGCGAGGCGGCGTCGCGTACCGAGACAACCGCGACCGGCGTGGCGCCCGGTTTGCGCGGAATGGTCCAGACCTGCGCCGAGCCGCGGCCCTCGAGTTGTGCGGGACGCTTTGCGAGACCGAGGCGCGAAAGCGCGGCGTCGACGTCGGCGTGCAAACCGATGATCAACAAAGGACCATCACCAGTTTCGGCAACATCGACGCGACGCGCCGGTGCTTCGAAGAAACGTTTCGCCAGCTGATCGGCGGCCGCGCGCAGGTCATCTGCGTCGGACAGCACGGCGACGCGCGGAGCGCGCGCAAGAATCCATTGGCGCAGGATCGGTGGTAGCTGGTCTGGATCGAGCGCCCGCCACAGGCGCAGGTCTGGGTCGAGGCGAACGGATGCGGGCGGCGTCTCGAGCGCCACGCGTACGGTTTCGCGCGCCTTCGATACCTCGACCCAGCGTGTCGTCGACCCGGCGTCACCCTGGAATTCCAGCGGCACGCGCAGGCCGTAGGGCGGTTTCGACTGTTCGAGCGTGACGTCGACCGCGGCGCCTTGCGCACGCGCCGAGACGAGTCTCAGCGCCGGCGCGTCCGCGCGCTCGAGCCACTGCGCGAAAAACGTTGATAGGTCGCGATTGGACACGGCTTCGAAGGCCGCACGCAAATCGCCCCAGGCGGCGTCACGAAACCGGTGCTTGGCCCAGAAACGGCGCAGGCCCTGATCGAACGCGGCCTCGCCGATCAGATCGCGCAACATGACAAAGACCATTGCCGCCTTGCCGTAGCCGGTTGCGGCGTCCGCGCCGTGGGCGCGCGAGCGAAACGCAGTGAGCGGCTTTGTGGTGTCGGCCGGCAACGCGGAGAAGTCACGCAGCCAGCCGAGGCGCATCGCGCGCGCGGCCTCGGCCGAGGCCTCTTCCTTGTAGGCGTAGTCGGCCATGAACGTCGTCAAACCTTCGGCCCAGTTGCCGCCTTTGGGATCGACGTAAACGCCGTTGCCCCACCAGTTGTGCAGCACCTCGTGGCCGAGCGAGGTGGCGCGGATGAAGGGCAGGCGGAGCACGGCCTCCCCGATGTAGGTGAGCGTGGGCATGCCGAAACCGGTGGGCAGCGGGCTCGCGACGACTGAGAACGATGCGTAGGGATAGGCGCCGATGCGTTTGGAATAGCGCTCGAGATAGCGTTGGCTGTCGTCAAGATAACCGTCGGCGACCGAATCGAGCGCGGGCGTGAAGTAGGTGCGCAAGCGTAACGGCGTCGCGTCGGGGCGTTGGACGATCCGCTCGTGCACGACGTACGGGCCAGCCATCAGATCGATGCCGTCGGTCGGTGCGCGCATCTCGAAGGTCGTAACGCTGCGTTCGCCCGCGCCGGCTGAAACGGTCTCCTGCGTCAGATCGCCGGCGACGAGACCGCGTTGGCCGGCGGGCAGCGACAGGCGAACCCGATAGGTGAAGTGGGCGCCAGGCCAGGGTGTCCAGACGCTCGCCGCGGGCAGAAAGCTGCCTTCGGGCGACGCCATCGGCGGCAGCGCCTGCAGCACGCGTCGGTGATCGGCTCCTCGCGCAAGCGGTGCGAGGCGGCCTTCATAGGTGATGCGCAGGTGCTTGGCCGGGTGGGCGATGCGCCAGCGGCGCAGTCCCTGCTCGACCGATCCGGGGCCCAGGGCAAGCGGTGATCCATCTGCACTTGCCGCGGTGATCCTGAACGTCTCGTGCAGTGCAATGTCTCGGGTGGCTGCGTCGCGCAACTCGGCGACAACGTGCAGGGCGCGCGTCTCGGGGTCGAGCCTTACGTCGAGGTCAAGGTGCGGCGCCGCGGCCTTCGCACAGGCAGCAAAAAGCAGCGCGGCAGCGAGCGCCGCAGACCAGCGCAGCGCCATTACTTCGGTTTCGTTGGCGGGAATTTGATGACGAGATCGAGCGTCGTCGTGTCGCGCCGCAGCTGCATCGGTAGCCAGGTACCGGGCGGCTGCGCGCGTATCGGTGCGATGACCGACGCGAGGCTGGTGACCGGCGTGCCGGCGATGGACACGATCACGTCGCCGGCGCGCACACCCATTGACGCCGCGAGGCTGTCCTTCATGACGCTGACGATCTTGACCGTCTTGTCTTTTTGCTCGAGGCGCACGCCAAGCCGCGGGCGTGGCGGCGGCACGGCGCGTGCGTGCGGCAGAGTGAATACCGCATCGGCGAACCCGGCGCCGAGCGCCTTGCAATCGTCCGCAACGTCGACCGGCAGCAAGGTTGCGATGCGCGTGACGCCGAGGTCGCGCAGCTGATGCGGGATACCGTAGCCCTGGCGCAGGTGGCCGCTGCCCGCGATGCCGACGACGAGCGGCCGGCGATCGGCAGGCGCGCTCGAGAGCCTGGTCGAAATCGCCTCGGCCATCGCGCGGTCCCAGGTGGTCTGCGACTCGACGAAGCGCTGGAACGCGGGGCTGTCCGGCGTTGGCTTCTCGCCGTCCGCCGCGTTGGCGAGCGGGTGCTGGCGATAGACCTCGAACAACGTCGCGCGATAGGCCGGGCTCGCCGGCGCGGGGCGCGATACGCCTTCCTTGCGTGCCTCGGGCACCGCGGCCCAGCCCTTGGCGCCGATCGCGCGGGTGAGTTCGAGCTCGACATTCAGCGCGATGATCGGAATGCGGTGGATGCGCGCGAACTCCAGTAATGGCAGGTACAGCTGCGCCGGGAAGCCCCAGACCTTCTCCCATTGAACGTCGGTGAGAAACGTCGCCGCGTCCAACTCACCCGCTACCCACCGATTGAGCACCGGCTGGACGCGGCGCGGAAACGCCTCGAAGCCGATCAACATGTCCGGGCGCAGCGCGTGCAGCGCGGCGAGCGTATGCAGCTGCCAACGGTGGTGGTCCGCCGCGTCGTGCTGCTCGCCGAGCAGGACGACGTCGCGCGCTGCGGCATCGTTCAAGACGGATGACGCGGCGGCTACGCGTGGCGCGGGCCCGTCGAGCACAACCCACGTGCCCGGGCGCGCGCAGTCGGACTGCGTCTCGGGTTGCGTCTTTGCGTCTGTCCGGGCCGTGGTCGATTCGGCCGCGCAGGCGGTGAGCGCGAGTGCAAGGCTGGTCGAAGCGAGGAGGCGCGCGATCACGGCCGTCAGGGTCTGCCCCGCTAACGGACGAGTGCTTCTACGCCCGGATCCTGCGGAACGACCCGCGTGGCGCGGCGCCGCTCGTTTTCCACCAGGTGGCGCTTGCGCACGCGGATCGCGTGCGGCGTGACTTCCACCAACTCGTCGTCTTCGATGAATTCGATCGCGGTCTCGAGCGTGAGGCGTATCGGCGGCGTGAGCAGCACGTTGTCGTCCTTGCCCGAGGCGCGTACGTTGGTGAGCTTCTTGGTCTTGATCGGGTTGACGACCAGATCACTCGAGCGGCTGTGAATGCCGACGATCGCGCCCTCGTAGACCTTGTCGCCGGGCGATACAAATAGCCGCCCGCGCGCCTGCAGATTGAATAGCGCAAAGGCGACGGCCTCGCCGTCTTCCTGCGACACCATGGCGCCGTTGCGCCGCCCCGGAAACTCGCCCTTCCAGGGGTCGTAGCCGTCGAACACGTGGCTCATCATCCCGTTGCCGCGCGTCATGTTCATGAACTCGCCCTGGAAGCCGATCAGGCCACGCGCGGCGACGCGGTAGTCGAGCCGCACGCGCCCCCGCCCATCGGGCGCCATATCGACGAGGTCGCCGCGCCGTAAGGCAAGCGACTCCATCACCGGACCCTGGTGCGCCTCCTCGACGTCGAGCGTGAGCATTTCGATCGGCTCCTGCAGGACACCGTCGACGGTTTTCGTAATCACGCGCGGCCGACCGAGCGCCAGTTCGTAGCCTTCACGCCGCATGTTCTCGGCAAGGATCGTAAGGTGCAATTCGCCGCGTCCCGAAACCAGGAAGACGTCCGCGTCTCCGGTGTCCTCGACGCGCAGCGCAACGTTCGTGTTCAGCTCGTGGACCAGGCGCTCGCGCAGCTGCCGGCTGGTGACGAAGCGCCCGTCGCGCCCCGCCAGCGGCGAGGTGTTGACCTGGAAGTTCATGATCAGGGTCGGCTCGTCGACCTTCAGCGCGGGCAGGGGTTCGGGCATTTCGGGCGCGCAGAGCGTCGCACCGATCGCGACCGCCTCGACGCCCGTAACCTGCACGATATCGCCCGCGCGCGCCTCGTCGAGCGCGACGCGCTCGAGCCCGCGAAAGCCGAACACCTGGCCGATCTTGCCGCGCAGCGGCGCGCGATCGGGATGGGCGACGACGATCTCCATGCCAGGCGCGAGGCGACCGCGTCGTACGCAGCCGATGCCGATGCGCCCGACGTAGCTCGAGTAGTCGAGCGCCGCGATTCGCAACTGCAGCGGGCCGTCGGCGTCGACGGCCTCGGGCGGCGGCACGCGCTCGAGAATGGCGTCGAACAGCGGTTTCATGTCGCTGCCGCGCTGATGCGGTTCGAGCGACGCCCACCCCTGCAGCGCGGAGGCGTAGATGACGGGGAAGTCGAGCTGGGCTTCGGTCGCGCCGAGCCGGTCGAACAGGTCGAAGGTGTGATTCACCACCCACTCGGGGCGCGCACCGTCGCGATCGACCTTGTTGACGACGACAATCGGATTCAGGCCGAGCGCCAGCGCCTTGCGGGTGACGAAGCGCGTCTGCGGCATCGGACCCTCGACCGCGTCGACCAGCAGCAGCACGCCGTCGACCATCCCGAGCACGCGCTCGACCTCACCGCCGAAGTCGGCGTGGCCCGGCGTGTCGACAATGTTGATGTGGACGCCGGCGTAGTCGATCGCGCAGTTCTTCGCCAGGATCGTGATGCCGCGCTCGCGCTCGATGTCGTTCGAGTCGAGCACCCGCTCGGCGATGCGCTCGTGCGCGCCGAAGGTGCCGGACTGGTGCAGCAGCTTGTCGACGAGCGTCGTCTTGCCATGATCGACGTGCGCGATGATGGCGACGTTGCGGACGTCGCGTTCAGGACGTACGGGACCGACGGGACGTACAGGCGCTACAGAGGGTGGCATTGGCGCGACGCAAAAGACTTCAATTTTATCAGCCGCGGGGGGCTAAACGTCAGCTAAACATCAACGCATCTCGGTCTGCGGCAGGCGATCGGCGAAGATCTTCTGCAGCGTGACGCCGAACGGCATCACCGCTGCACCCTCGAGCAGGCCCTGGGCGCTCAACGCCCGGTGCAGGGCAGGCAAGGCGTGCATCGGCACCGAGGCGTAGAGGTGGTGCTCGATGTGGTAGTTCACGTGGTGCGGAAACAGCAGCCAGGCAAGCCACGCCGGGCACTGGTTGGACCGCGCTGCGGTCAGGGGCGAGCGCGTGTCGCTCACCGCGCCGTGCTCGCAGATCGCGCGCAGGCGCAGAATCGCCTGCACCACCGTGACGAGCGGCAGGATCCACAGCACCAGGTACTCGACGACAAAGCCGCTTGCGGCCGCGACGCCAAGGGCGGCAAGGTGCAGGCCGATGACCCAGCGCCGGTCGCGCGTCGCCTCGGCGCGCAGGCGCGGCGAGGTGTCGGCGAGCGGTCGCAGCGCGACGTTCGTCTCGCTGTTCAGCGCCGGAGCGCCGAAAAAGTAGGCGTAGGTCTTCCAGGCCGTCAGGCCGGCAAGATCCTTCAGCAATTTCTTTGCAAGGTAGGCCTTGCCGCGCGGATAGCCGCCGTGCAGTGCGGTGTCCGGGTCTAGCGCGCCGTACAGGTTGTTGTGGTGCAGGCGGTGCACGACGCGGTAGGTGCACATCGACAAGCCGGCGAGCGTTGCGCACAGGCGGCCGGCGAGATCGTTCGCGCGGCGCGAATCAAAAAGCAGGTAATGCGCGGCATCGTGCGCGATGACGAACAGCGCTTGCTGGCGCGTACCGATGACGATCACTGCGGCCGCGATGACCCAGGGGTTCGGCCAGAAGGCCAGCGCGACGCTGACCGCCGCGGCAATCACCGCAAGATCGTGCACGATTGCGAGGGTTGCGCGCCCCGCCGACCGTCGGGTGAGGCGCGCGACAGCGTCCGGCGCGAGCGTGCGCCGGACGTCGTCCCTGAACTCTTCCCCGCGCGGCGGCGCGTTCATGCTTTCACGTGTCCAGGCCGGCGATCAACAGGTACTTCACCTCCATGTACTCGTCGATGCCGTACTTCGAGCCTTCGCGGCCGAGCCCCGACTGCTTGACGCCGCCGAAGGGCGCGATCTCGGTCGACAGGATGCCGGAATTCGCGCAGACCATGCCGGTTTCCATCTGCTCGGCGACGCGGAAAATGCGACCCACGTCGCGGCTGTAGAAATAGCCCGCGAGCCCGAACTCGGTGTTGTTCGAGAGGCGAATCGCATCGGCTTCGGTCTTGAAGCGGATGAGCGGCGCGACCGGGCCGAAGGTTTCCTCGAACGACATGATCATCTCCGGGGTCACGCCGGTGATCACGGTCGGCTCGTAGAACAGGCCGCCCTTGGCGTGGCGCTTGCCGCCGAGCATGACCTTGGCGCCCTTGCTGAGCGCATCCGACACATGCTGCTCGACCTTTTTCATGCCCTGCTCATCGATCAGCGGGCCGATCACGACCCCGGCCTCGGTGCCTGCGCCGACCTTGAAGCCTTTGACCTTCTCCGCGAGCTTCGCGGCGAAGGCGTCATAGACGCCGTCCTGCACGTAAATGCGGTTCGCGCACACGCAGGTCTGGCCGGCGTTGCGGTACTTGCTGGCGATCGCGCCCTCGACCGCGGCGTCCAGGTCGGCGTCATCGAACACGATGAAGGGCGCGTTGCCGCCGAGCTCGAGCGAGAGCTTTTTCACCGTGTCGGCCGACTGGCGCATCAGGATCCGGCCGACTTCGGTCGAACCGGTGAACGAGAGCTTGCGTACCGTCGGGCTCGCGCACAGCGCCTGACCGATCGCGGGCGCCGAATCGATGCTGCCGGTGACGATGTTGAACACGCCCTTGGGAATGCCGGCGCGCTCGGCGAGCTCGGCGATCGCAAGCGCCGAGAACGGTGTCTGCTCGGCGGGCTTCAAGACCACCGTGCAGCCGGCCGCGAGCGCAGGCCCGGCCTTGCGGGTGATCATCGCGTTCGGAAAGTTCCACGGCGTGATCATCGCTGACACGCCGATCGGCTGCTTGATTACCAGCACGCGCCGGTCGGCCATGTGCGTGGGAATGACCTCGCCGTAGGTGCGCTTGCCTTCTTCTGCAAACCATTCGATGAACGACGCGCCGTAGGCGATCTCGCCGCGCGCCTCGGTCAACGGCTTGCCCTGCTCGGCGGTGAGGATCTGCGCGAGGTCCTCCTGATGCTGCAGCATCAGGTTGAACCACTTCAGCAGGATCGCGTGGCGCTCCTTGGCGGTCTTCGCGCGCCACGCGGGCCAGGCGCGGTCCGCGGCCTCGATCGCGCGATTGGTCTCGGCCGCACCCATGTCGGGTACGGTGCCGAGCGACTCGCCGGTCGCGGGATTGGTAACCGGAAACGTCGTGCCGCTATCGGCGTCGGTCCAAGCGCCGTCGAGGTAGGCCTGGGTGCGGAAGAGCTTCGGTTCCTTGAGCGAAATCGGTGGCAGGCCTGCTTGGCTGGGTGCGTTCATGGTGCTGTCCTCCTGTTGCGCCGTTGCGCTATTGCGCCGTTGCGCTGCAATGCGGAAGTTCTAGTGCGTTCAGAGCGGAAAAGCCGCTAGTGCGATTGTTTGAATGCCAAACGTTATGATTGACACGCTCGCAGCCCACTGCCTAGAGTGTAGCGAAAGCATCAGCCTACTGAGGGGCTTTGTGCGAGACGGGGCGTGTCATGGCACGCGCGTTCGACGGCAGGGGCCTATTGACACGTTCCCGGGCCGTACGCGGGGTTCAGATCGATAACGGAGGAGGAAGAAATGAGACGCAGATCAATATTGCAGATGGCGATTGCCGGGGCTTTCCTCGGTGCGCTTTCCCTCAACACGGCGTACGCCGCCGACGCCATCAAGATTGGAGCGGTCGGCCCGAAAACCGGCCCGCTGGCGGGCGGCGCTGCGGTCACGCACTGGCCGAACTTCAAGCTCTGGGCGACGCAGGTCAACGCGCGCGGCGGACTGAAGCTCAAGGACGGCAAGCGGCGCAAGGTCGAGATCATCGAGTACGACGACCGCACCAATCCCGGCGAGACGATCAAGGCGGTCGAGCGTCTTGCCAACCAGGACAAGGCGGATTTCATCGCCGCCCCGTACGGCACGGGCCTGACCCTTGCCTCGGCGCCGGTGTTCGCCAAGCACGGTTATCCGCTGATTGCGGTCGCCGCGATCACTGACAAGGTTCCGGAATTGACGAAGCGCTACCCGGGCATTTTCTTTACGCTCGGCAATACCACCGCGTTCGCCGATTCGGTCGTCAGCATCCTGTTGAAGATGCGCGCCGACGGCACGATCGGGTCGAAAGTCGCGATGGTGAACGTGGCCGATGCGTTTGGCATCGAGCTCGCCGAGTCGGCGCGGCCGATCTTCAAGAAAGCCGGATTCGACATCGTCTACGACAAGTCCTACCCGCTCGGCACGCAGGATCTGTCGACGATCGTCAAAGGGGCGAAAGCGACGAATCCCGACGCGTTCGTCGCCTGGTCGTATCCGCCGGACACCTTCGGCCTCACCGCGCAGGCGAAGATCGAAAACTTTAAGGTGAAAGCCTTCTACACCGCCGTCGCGACTGCCTTCCCGGTCTATGCCGGCAAGTTCGGCGCCTCGAGTGAGGGCGTTCTCGGCGCGGGCGGCGTCAATCCGGATGCGCCGGCAATGAAGGCCTACCGCGACGCGCACCAGAAGATTACCGGCAAGACGGCCGATTACTGGGCGAGCCCGGTGACCTACGCCGCGCTGCAAACGCTCGGGCAAGCCATCGAAGCGGTGGGCAGCACCGACCGCAAGGCGGTGACCGCGTATCTGAAGAAGGGCACCTTCAAGACGGTCATGGGTGACTGGAAATTCAAGAATCAAGTGATCGAGCAATTCTGGACCGTGGGGCAGTGGCAGAAGGGCGTGTTCTATGGCGTAACCTCGACGGGCGCATCGGGCGCAAAGCCGGTCATCGCTAAGACCGGCTGGTAACCCCTACGCCTCGGCCTGCGGGGCGGTAAAAAGGACCCCGGTGTGACGTGACCGCACCGGGGTATTTTTTTGTCTTGGACGTCCCATGGAAATCCTGACGATCGGCCTCCTGCTCGGGGCGACCTACGCCCTGATCGCGATGGGGCTGAACCTGCAGTACGGCGTGGCCCGGATCATGAATCTCGCCAACGGCGAGATGCTGGTCGCGGGCGCCTTCGGCGCGTTCTGGGTATTTACGGCGCAGAAGGTCAGCCCGTACGTGGCGCTGCTCTTCGTCGTGCCGGCGGCCTTCGTGCTCAACTGGCTCATCTATCGCGTCCTGCTGCGGCCATTGGTACGCCGCGCCAAGAATCGCGGCATGCTCGAGGTCGACAGCATCCTCGCAACCTTCGGCATGAGCTTCGTGTTCGTCGGCATCATGCTGATGGTCTTCGGCGGCGAGTACTTCGCCTATTCCTACCTTGCCGAACCCTTCGTCATCTTCGGTAGCCCCTACGGGCTGAACAAGGTGGTCGCGTTCATCGTCGCGGTTGCGATTTGCGGGCTGCTCTACCTGGGGCTGAACAAGACGCGGACCGGCATGGCGATACGCGCCGTGGCGGTCGACCCCGCCGCCGCCGGCCTCGCCGGGATCGACGTGCCGAAAATGTCGACGTTCGCGTTCGCACTGGGCGGCGCGGTGACCGCGGCGGGCGGCATCATGCTCAGCACCTTCCTGACGCTCGACGCCTCGATCGGCGTCGTCTTCACGATGAAGGCGCTGATCATCGTCATCATGGGCGGCGTCGGTGATGTACGCGGGGCGATCATCGCGTCGCTGATTCTCGGGCTTACCGAGACCGCGGTGGCGAGCCTGATCGATCCGGGACTGACGCTCGCGGCGGCCTATCTGCTCTTCGTGCTGGTCCTGCTGTTCAGGCCGCAGGGCCTGTTCGGCCGGCGCCCTTCATGACCCGGCGCGAAATCAGCAACACCATCCTCGCGGTTGTCGCGTTTGCGATCCTCCCCTGGCTGCCGTTTCTAAAGGACAGCGGCTATCTCATGTCGCTCGCGATACCGATCGTGATGTACACGGTGCTGGCGACCTCCTGGGCGCTGTTTTCCGGGCCGACCCACTACATCTCACTCGCCACGGCGGCGTTCTATGGCGTTGGTGCCTATGTGGTGGCGGGAGGGATCGGGGTGATCCCCTATGCGGTGCTGGTTCTTCTTGCCGGCGTCGCAGGCGCGATACTCGCGGCCCTGGTCGGTTTAGCCACGCTGCGCCTGTCCGGGGTTTACTTCGTCATCTTCACGCTTGGGCTCGCGGAAATGGTCCGTCAGCTCGTGACCTGGGTACAGAACAATTTCACTGGCAGCCAAGGCCTTTACGTGCTGACCGATATCACCGAGCGCATCATCTACTGGGAGCTGCTCGCGCTGGCGGCGCTGGTGTACCTGATCGGCTGGATCGTCAATCGCTCGCGTCTCGGCTTTGCCATGCGCATCATCGGCAACGACGAACTCGTCGCGGCGCACTGCGGGATTCATTCGGCCCGCGCGAAGGTGATCCTGTTCGTGATCTCGGGGATCTTCGCTGCGGTCGTCGGCGCGGTCATGGCGCCGCGCTTCACTTACATCGAGCCGAGCCTCGCGTTTTCGCCCGAGCTGTCGTTCCAGGTCGTCATCATGGCGCTGCTCGGTGGCGTGCATCGATTGTGGGGTCCGCTGGTCGGGGTGATTCCCTTTACCCTGTTGTGGGAGGTCATCGCGGCAACTTTCCCAACCCAGACGGTCTTGCTGCTCGGCGCGGCGTTCCTGCTGATCGTCTATTTCATTCCGCGCGGCGTGGTCGGCCTGATCGAATCCTTGATCAAAGGTGCTGGCGTCGGTCGGGGGTCGCGCAATGGCTGAGAAGAAGGTCGTGCTCGACGTGCAGTCGGTCAGCAAGCAGTTTGGCGGACTTCGTGCAGTGGACGGCGTGAGCTTTATGGTCCGCGAGCACGAAGTCATGGGTCTCATCGGTCCGAACGGGTCGGGTAAGACGACCATGATGAACATGATTTCCGGCGCGCTGAAGCCGACCGACGGCGACATCTACCTGGAGGACCGGTTGATCTCGGAGCAGCCGGCACGACAGATCGCGCGTGCCGGCGTCGCGCGAACATTCCAGCTCGTTCGCCTGTTACCTTCGCTCAGCGTGGTGGAAAACGTGATGGCAGGCGCGGTGTTCGGGCACAAGCGTCTCTGGGGTCGTGAATTGCAGAAGTATGCGGTCCGCCAGCTCGAGCGTGTCGGCCTTGCGCAGGCGACCCATCGGCCGGTCTCGACGCTGACCTACATCGACGAAAAGCGGGTCGAGCTCGCGCGCGCGCTCGCCTCCGATCCCGTTATCCTGCTGCTCGACGAATGGCTGGCCGGATTGAACGCGACCGAGATGCAGGCGGGCATAGAGCTGGTTCGAAGTCTGCGCGAGGATGGCCGGACGATCATCGTTGTCGAACATGTGATGGATGCAATCCGCAGCCTGTGTGACCGCTGCGTGGTGATGAGCAGCGGCGCCAAGATTGCCGAGGGGACACCGGAGGAGGCGCTCTCGAACAGCGAGGTCGTGCGCGCCTACCTCGGGGACGCCAATGCTTGAGATCCGCGGCCTCTCGGTGTCCTATGGATTGCACAGGGCGCTGGACAATGTCGCGCTGCAGATTGCGCCCGGCGAGATCGTCGTCATTCTAGGCGCTAACGGCGCAGGCAAAACGACACTGCTGAATGCGATTGCTGGGGTCGTTCCGGCGTCCGCCGCAAGCCAGATCCTGCTCGAGGGCACTACGTTGCGCGGTGTTCCGCTCCATGAGATCGTCGAGTCGGGGCTGTCGCTCGTGCCGGAAGGGCGCGCGATCTTCGGTGACCTGACGGTACGCGAGAATCTGCTGCTTGGTGCCTACGCGCGCCGCGCCAGGCAGAGCGAGCACGAGCATCTTGCCAAGGTGTTGGGCCTGTTTCCGAAACTTGCCGAGCGCAGCGCGCAGACGGCGCGCACAATGAGCGGGGGCGAGCAGCAGATGGTGGCGATTGGCAAAGCCATGATGTCGGCACCGTCCATCCTGATGCTTGACGAACCCTCGCTCGGCCTCTCGCCACTGCTATGCAGCGAACTATTCAAGGCGCTGGGCGAAATCCGCAAGACCGGCGTCGGTATCCTGCTCGTCGAGCAGAACGCGCGCCAGGCCCTGGCGATCGCCGACCGCGGCTACATTCTGGAAAACGGCCACATTGTTGGCGAAGGCCTGGCGGCAAGCTTGGCGCGCGACCCGGCGGTGCAGCTGGCGTATCTCGGTGGCGCCGGCGGCGAACCCGCGATGCCTGCCGCGCCGATCGAACAGGCGACGACCGATGCAACGGCGCGCGCGACGTTGCGCCCTGCGGCGCAGGCCGAGGCGCGTGGGGCCGATGCCATGATCCATGGATCGATCGCCGAACTGGTCAATCGGGCGGTGGACATTCAGGCCGAACAGCTGCAGCGTACGCGCGCGGCGAAGCCCGCGGGTCACCTCCGTGCTGCGACGGGGACGGGCGGCACGTCGCTCGACGCTGCGATCGCGGGCATCGAGGCGGCCGCGGCGAATGCACGCACGCGGACCGCGTACCCGGGCTCGACGTGGAACGGCGCCGACGGCGAGCGGACACCGGAAATCGAGGCGTACCGGCGATCCGAGGACGGCAAGATGGTGCGAGTGAAAGGAGACTGATATGGCGCGCATATTCGAGGGCGTGTTCATCGGTGGTCGGTCGGTGCCGACCGCGAAGACCTTTTCTGATCTGAATCCGTCCGACGGCTCGGTGTGGGCCGAGGTCCCCGACGGCGATCGCCAGGACGCGCGCGCGGCGATCGAGGCGGCGCAGGCGGCCTTCGGCACGTGGTCATCGCTGCCGTTCACCCAGCGCGCGCATTTCATGATCAAGGTCGCCGACGTATTCGAGAAGCGCAAAGCGGAGATCGTCGAGGCGCTGCAGGCCGAAGGCGGCGGCTGGTTCGGCAAGGGCATGTTCGAGACGGGCTACGTGCCGGAGATTTTTCATGCCGCGGCCGCCGCGAATTACGCACCGATCGGCGAAGTCATTCCCTCCGAGCACGGCAAGCTTTCGCTCGCCATGCGCCAGCCGATCGGCGTCGTTTCGGTCATCAGTCCGTGGAACTTCCCCGTCCTGCTGACGGGTCGCGGCATCGCGTTTGCGATCGCGGCGGGCAATACGGTGGTGCTCAAGCCTTCGGAAGAGACGCCATACTGCGGGGGGCTGCTGTTCGCCGAGATTTTCAAGCAGGCGGGCGTGCCGGAAGGTGTCCTCAACGTGGTCACCTGCTCGCGTGACAACGTTGCCGCGGTCGGCGACGAGCTGATCGAGAACCCGCGCGTGAAGGGCATCTCGTTCACCGGGTCGACCGCCGTGGGGCGGGTGATTGCGGCGAAGGCGGGTGCGCACCTGAAGAAATGCTGCGTGGAGCTCGGCGGCAAGGACGCGCTGATCGTTTGCGACGACGCCGACATGGAGCGTGCGACCGCAGCTGCGAACTTCGGCAGCTTCATGCACCAGGGTCAGATCTGCATGTCGGTCGAGAAAGTACTCGTCCACGAGCGTATTTTCGATGCCTTCCTGCAGAAGTTCGTCGAGCGCGCCGCGAAGCTGAAGATGGGTGATCCGACCAAGGACAAGTCGAACATCATCGGCCCGTTGATCAACGACCGGCAGGCGGCGAAGGTCAAGGAACAGATCGACGACGCGGTGGCGAAGGGCGCCAAGGTAGCCCTCGGCGGGCGCGTGAACGGACGCTTCGTCGAACCCACCATCCTGGTCGGCGTGACGCCCGACATGAAGGTCTACCAGGACGAAACCTTCGGGCCGGTCGTTCCGGTCATCCCGTTCGCTAGCGACGACGAGGCGATCGCGATCGCGAACGATACCGAGTACGGACTGTCGTCGGGCGTGATCACGCGCGACGAAAACCGCGGGCTCGCGATCGCGCGGCGTCTCGAGACCGGCATGTGCCACATCAATTGTTCGTCGGTGAACGACGAGCCGCACGCGCCGTTCGGCGGCGCCAAGGCCTCGGGTCTCGGCCGCCACGGCGGACGGTGGTCGACAGAGACCTTTACCGAGACGCGGTGGATCACGCTGGAACGCGGCGGCCGCGGATTTCCGCCGGGGTTCTGAATGGCCGGCGATCGAGCGAGCGGACTGCAAAGGACGGGGGCGTGAAATTCTCTGCAAGCTACCCGAACGTTGAACACGCTGACATCGGCTCGCGTGAGCGGGCATACACACTGAGGAAACGAGATGACTGACGCATTCGTTTGGCTATTCATAGTCCTCGTCGTCCTGGCGGTCGTGATCGTCCTGCTCGGGCGGTTCTACGAGCGGGCGACTCGCGAAATCAGTCTGGTCAAAACCGGCGTTGGCGGGCGCAAAGTCGTGATGGATGGCGGCGTCATTGCGATCCCGTATTTTCACGAGGTGTCGCGGGTCAACATGCAGACTCTGCGCCTCGAAGTGAGTCGCCGCGGTGAAGCGGCGTTGATCACCCAGGATCGCTTGCGCGTCGACGTTGGTGTGGAGTTCTATGTTTCGGTCATCGCCAGCGAGGAGGGAATCGCCCGCGCGGCGCAGACGCTCGGCAATCGAACCTTCCATACGGAAAAGTTGCGCGAGCTGATCGAGGGAAAGCTGGTCGATGCGCTGCACGCGGCGGCGGCACGCGTGACGATGGACGAGTTGCACGAGAACCGCGGTGCCTTCGTCGCCGAAGTGCGCGAGTCCCTCGCGGAATCGCTCGCGCGCAACGGCCTCGAACTCGACACGGTATCGCTGACGGCGCTCGACCAGACCCCGTTCAAGGCGCTCGACGAAAACAACGCGTTCAATGCGGTCGGCATGCGGAAGCTCGCCGAGGTCATCGCAAAGTCGAAGAAGGAGCGCGCCGAAATCGATGGCGACGCCGAAGTGTCGGTCCGCCGGGCGGCGATGCAGGTGCAGAAGCGAAAACTGGAGATCGAACTCGAGCAACAGGCGGCCGAGATCGCCCAGGTTCAGCAGATCGAAACGCTAAAGGCGGCGCAGCTCGCCGAGGTGGTCAAGCGCAAGGCCGATAGCGAGCTCGAGTCGGCGCACGCACGCATTGACATGGAGCGCGAGATTCGGGCCGCCGACATTGCGCGCGAGCGCGACATCGAGCTCGCCAACCAGGAGCGTCAAATTATCCTTGCCGGAAAATCCCAGGAACAAGGCAGGGCACGCGTCGCTGCGGACGCGGTGAAGGTCGAGGTCGTCCGCGCGGCTGAGGCGATCGAGACGGCGCGGCAAATTGCAGAGGCCGAGCGACGCAAGGCCATCGCGCTGATCGCTGCCGCGCAGGACGCCGAAACCAGCGGCACGCGCTCGGCGGCGCAAAAGAACGCGCGCGTCGCCGAGGCGGAAGGGCGGCGCGCGCTGATCGATGCCGAAAACAAGATGGACGAGCGCATCGTCGCCATGAAGATCGAGCTTGCCAAGCTCGATACGCTACCCAAGGTCGTTGCGGAGATGGTGAAGCCGGCCGAGAAGATCGATTCGATCAAGATCTATCAGATTTCGGGGCTGAGTCAGGGCGCGACGGGCCAGTCCGGGGCGGGCGGCGCGCCGGCAATCAACCAGATCGTCGATTCGATCATGGGAATGGCCGTGCAACTTCCGGCCTTGAAGAAGATCGGCGAGGAACTCGGCATGAGTCTCGATGCCGGCATGACTGGCCGCGGCGGTTCGACCGACGCCGAGCCGCCGGGCGAGAAGCCCGGCAAGAGCAAAAACGCCTAGCCCGCGCGCCTAGAACGTCCCCGGATAGGCCCCACCGTCCATGAGGAAATTCTGTCCGGTGATGAAGCCGGACTGCGCGCTGCACAGGTAGGCACAGCAATCGCCAAACTCTTCGATCGTGCCAAAGCGCCCCGCGGGATTCGCTTCGGCGCGCACCTTGGCCAGTTCCTCCGGCGTCTTGCCGGTGAGCTTCGCGTTATAAACCAGGTTGCCGCGCAGCCGGTCGGTGTCGAACGGTCCCGGCAGCAGGTTGTTGATGGTCACGTTGTGGCGCACGGTCTTGCGCGACAGACCGGCGATGAAACCGTGCAGGCCGGTGCGCGCACCGTTCGACAGGCCGAGTTCCGGGATCGGCATCTTCACCGCACCCGAGGTGATGTTGACGATGCGCCCGAACTTGCGCTCGATCATGCCATCGACCACCGCCTTGATGAGTTCGATCGGCGTGAGCATGTTGGCGTCGAGCGCCTTGATCCAGTCATCGCGTGACCAGTCGCGGAAATCGCCCGGCGGCGGACCGCCGGCGTTGTTGACCAGGATATCGACCTGGCTGGCCGCCTTGAGCGCCGCCGCGCGGCCCTCTGGTGTGGTGATGTCGCCGGCGATTGCGGTGACCTTAACGCCGCTCGCCTTGCGTATTTCGGCCGCCGTCGCTTCGAGCGCTTCTGCCCCGCGTGCGGTGATGACGAGGTTCACGCCGTCGCGCGCGAGCGCCATCGCGCAGCCTTTGCCGAGTCCCTTCGATGATGCGCATACGAGTGCGGTCTTGCCGCGAATGCCGAGATCCATGATCGTCCTCCTGGGTTCGAGTGAGCAGAATTTACCGCGCCCGGGCGTTCGCCGCTGCGGGTCGGAGCGAAACGAGCAGTACCCCGCCGATCACCAGCAGGCCGCCGACCGCCTGCAGCCAGGTGAAGGGCTCGTCCAGCCCGAGCGCGCTCGTAATCGCCACGCTCACCGGCCCGACCGCGCCGATGAGGGCAAAGTGGTTCGCGCCGATGCGGCGTAGCGCTTCGGCGACGAGGAACACGGGCAGCACGGTGCTGAAGGTCGCCATGACGATCGCGTAGCCCCAGACCGCGCCGGGCAGATCCAGCGCAGCGAGCGGTTCGAGCAGCAAGAACTGGAGCACCGCGGGCGCCGTCGCCACCACCATCGTGTAGGCGGTGAAACGCATCGAGCCGATGCGTTGCACGAGTTGGCTGCCGGCGACGAGGTAGATCGAGTAGCACAGCGCCGAGCCGAAGATGAGCAGCGCACCGAACAGGAACGCGCGCCCCGCGGGCGTCGCGTCGAGCTGCTGCGACACCACCAGCGCAATGCCGAGATAGCTCAGCGCGAGCGCCGCGAGCTCGCGCGGCGTCGGGCGCTTTTTCAGGAACAGGAACGAAAGCAGCAGCACCAGCGTCGGGTAGAGGAACTGGATCAGCCGCCCGATGCCCGCGCCGACATGCACCAGCCCGAGGAAGTCGAAAAAGCTCGCCAGGTAGTAGCCGATGAAGCCGAGCCCGACGACGCCGGCCCAGTCGCGCGCGGTGAGTCGCGGCGTGGCGTTGCGCAGCCACCAGGCCATGACGAGAAAGAAGGGCAGGGCGAGCATCATGCGCAGGAACAGCAGCGTCACCGGCCCGACCGGGTGCGCTGCGTAGGCGAGCTTGATGAGAATCGGGCGAAACGAGAATGCGATGACGCCGACGAGGGCGAAGCCAACGCCCCAGGCGCGCCCGGCGGGGCTCAACGACCCTTGCCGCCGAGGATCGAGCCGAGCACGCCGCGCAGGATCGAACGGCCGATACCCGAGCCGATTGAGCGTGCGGCGCTTTTTGCCATGGATTCGACCATGCCCTGCGACTGCCTGCCGCCGCGCGGGCCGGTCTTGCCGAACAGGATGTCCGAGATCATGCTGCCCTCGCCGCGCTGGCCGCCTGTCGCGGGTGCGGGTGCCGATGTCGATTCGGTCGCGGCCGCCTCCGTAGCGGCGGCGCGCGCCTTGAGCTTCTCGTAAGCCGACTCGCGGTCGATCGTTTTCTCGTAGTGGCCGCGGAGGGTCGAGCCAGCAATCGACCGCTTGCGCTCGGCCGCGTCGAGCGGTCCGAGGTGGCTGGCGGGCGGCACGACGAGCGCGCGCTCGACGATCTGCGGACGACCTTTTGCGTCCAAGAAGGACACCAGCGCTTCGCCCACGCCGAGTTCGGTGATCGCCGCCGCGACGTCGAGCTTGGGATTGGGGCGAAGCGTCTCGGCCGCCGACTTGACCGCTTTCTGGTCCTTGGGGGTGAAGGCGCGCAGCGCATGCTGCACGCGGTTGCCCAGCTGCCCCAACACCGACTCCGGGATGTCGAGCGGGTTCTGCGTCACGAAATACACGCCGACGCCCTTTGAGCGGATAAGCCGCACCACCTGTTCGATCTTGTCGAGCAGCGCCTTGGGCGCGTCGTCGAACAGCAGATGCGCCTCGTCGAAGAAAAAGACCAGCGTCGGCTTCTCGGGGTCACCGATCTCGGGCAGGTTCTCGAACAGCTCCGCGAGCATCCACAGGAGAAAGGTCGCGTAGAGCTTCGGCGCGGCCATCAACTGGTCGGCAGCGAGGATGTTGATGACGCCGTGGCCCTTGGCGTCGGTCTGCATCAGGTCTGCGATGTCGAGCATCGGCTCACCGAAGAAACTGTTCGCCCCCTGGCTATCGAGCGAAAGCAGCCCGCGCTGGATCGCGCCGACCGAGGCCGCCGAGACGTTGCCGTAGTCGCCCCTGACCGCGGCGGCGTTGTCCGCAACGAAGCTCAGCATTGCACGCAGGTCTTTTAGATCGAGGAGCAGCAGCCCGTTGTCGTCGGCGACGCGAAATACGATATTGAGCACGCCCTCCTGCGTTGGGTTGAGGCTCAGCATGCGCGAAAGCAGGAGCGGGCCCATGTCCGAAATCGTCGCGCGCACGGGGTGGCCACCCTTGCCGAAAACGTCCCAGAACACAACCTGACAGGCCTCGAAGGGGAGGTCCACGTTGAGCAGCTTCAAGCGCTCGTCGACCTTGGCGTTGCCGCCGCCGGGCTTGGCCATGCCCGACAGGTCGCCCTTCACGTCGGCCATGAACACGGGCACGCCGATCGACGAAAAGCGCTGCGCCATCGCTTGCAGCGTGACCGTCTTGCCCGTGCCGGTGGCACCGGTGACCAGGCCGTGGCGGTTGGCAAGCGCGGGCAGCAGGCACGACTCGTTTGTGCCGTGCTTGGCGATCAACAGGGGGTCAGCCATAGGCGTCTCCGGAACGGTAAAATGGGCAGGGTTTTCAGCAATCTTTTGGCAATCTTAACCGAGCAGTTTTGCACCATGGCCGGACACAGCAAATGGGCCAACATCCAGCACCGCAAGGGACGCCAGGATGCCAAGCGCGGCAAGATCTTCACCAAGCTGATCAAGGAGATCACGATCTCGGCGCGGCTCGGCGGCAACGATCCCGCCATCAATCCGCGGCTGCGGCTCGCGATCGACAAGGCGCGCGAGCAGAACATGCCGAACGACAACATCCAGCGCGCGACGCAGCGCGGCACCGGCGAGCTCGAAGGTGTCGCCTATGAGGAGATCCGCTACGAGGGCTACGGCGTCGGCGGCGCCGCGCTGATCATCGACTGCACGACCGACAATCGCACGCGCTGCGTGGCCGAGGTGCGTCACGCCCTCGCCAAGCACGGCGGCAACCTGGGTTCGGACGGCTCGGTGGTGTATCAGTTCAAGCACTGCGG
>JAQBBQ010000040.1:0-24986 GCA_032125995.1 Betaproteobacteria bacterium
GGTCAGCATGTCGATGAACGCCTATCGCAGCGCGCTCGCGATCGCCAAGGGAGACGCCGAGCGCTGCCGGGCCCTGATCGGGCTCGCCGGCGGCATGCGGATCGTCGATGCTTTCGACGACGCGCTTGCGGCCCTGGTCGAGGCGCAGGCCCTGGCGACCGGCGCCAATCTCATGGGTGAGCTGGCAAGAATCCATCACCTGCGCGGAAATCTCTACTTTCCCCTCGGCCGCGTCACCGAATGCATGCAAGAGCACGAGAAGGCGCTGCACTACGCGCGCGAAGTCGCCGATACGATGAACGAAGCGCGCGCCCTGAGTGGACTCGGAGACGCCGCCTATTCAAGTGGTCGCATGCGCACCGCCTACGACTACTTCCAGCGCTGTGTCGAGCTCTCCAGGCAGCACGGCTACAGCGAGATCGAGGCGGGGAATTACTACATGCTTGCCTGGTGTCGCATGTACATGAACGAAGTGAGGGAAGCGGCGGCCGACGCGCGGGCAGCTGTGACGTTCGCGGGAAATATCCGCAACCTCCGCGCCGAGATGCTGTCGCGCTTGGGCGCCGCTCGAATTCTCAACGAATTGGGCGAGCTCGATGAGGCCACGACGCACGTTGAGCGCGGACTGGAGATTGCCGAAAGCCTGGGGGCCGGTCGCTTCAAGCCATTTTTCTCAATATTTCTCGCACAGATTCAGTGGGCCAGGCATGGCCCAGGCAAGGACATCGACGTCATGATGGATCGTGCGGCGGAGATTTCCCGCGAAACCAGCATCCGATTCACCGGCCCCTGGGTGATGGGCACCCTGGCGCTCGTCAGCGGCGATGCCGAGCGCAGTCGCAGGGCGCTGAAGGACGCCGAGGAGATCCTCGCCGAACCCTGCGTTGGCCACAATTACTTTGCCTTCTATCGACTCGCGATGGAGGTCAGCCTGCGGCTCGAGGACTGGGACGAAGTGAATCGCTTCGCCGACGCGCTGGAGGCCTACTGTCGGCCCGAGCCGCTGCCACGCGCGGATTTCGACATCGCCCGCGCGCGTGCGTTGGCTCGAGTCGGCCGGGGAGAGCGAGACGAGGCAACGCAGCAGTCGTTACGGCAGTTGCGCGACGAGGCCAGGCGGGTGGAGTTGATGAGCGCGCTGCCGGCGCTCGAGCAGGCGCTGCGAGACGGGCCGGCTTGAATCGAAGTGCGGATTGACCTGAGGCCTGCGACCGCAGTCGGCTCAGGCGATGATTCGACTGTTGGCGATTACGATCACGCCCGACCAGCCGAGCAGGGCGAGGCCAAGCGGCGTGCTCAGGCGCGCACCCCAGGGCAGGTTTTTTTCGGCCGCCATGACCGCGGCGAGTACCAGCATCCAGCCGAGATTGCCGGTACCGACGACGAACATCAGCAGCATCAGTGCCCAACAGCAGCCGACGCAGAACAGGCCGTGGTCGAAGCCGATTCTGAAGGCCTCGCGTACCGGCGAGCCGCCGCGCCAGCGCTCGGCGACAAAACCGAATGGCATGCGGCATTTCTCCAGGCAGCGGTACTTCAGCGCGCTGAACTGGAACAGCCCTGCCGCGCCGACCACCACGGCACCGACGATCCAGCCGTTGGCGACGAACCAGGACGTGGCCTGCGCCGCGCTGAGCAAAGCGAGGTCGAGCGCGTGCGCGGCGAGTCCGAAGCCAAACCACGCAACGACGTACCCTGCGATGACCATCCCAAGGAGTTGCGCGCTGTCGGGTCGCCCGGCGGTGACGCGGCGGAATATGCCAAGCAGCGGCAGTGTCGTTGGCAGCATCATGGCGACGATCATCACGAACCAGCCCGCCGCGTACAGCAGCGCGGGGACGACGATTTCGCCCGCCGGCAGCGCGCGGCACCAGGCGCCGACGAAGCCGACGTCGCTCCAGCGGCCGTGATCCAGATACCGACCGTAGGGACTATTCGATCCAATCCACAGCACGGCCCACGCCGCTACGACCAGCGCCGCCATGAACGCGGGAAACAGCGCGCGGCGTGCGCTCAGATGCGGCGCCGCGCCGACGTCCCCGCCGGCCGGCTGGGTCCGCAGGGTCATCGTTCGGTTCTACGTGCCACGCGCGGCGTGGTTCTGTGCGCCTTGTGCAGCTTAGGCGTCGAACACGAACACGCTCTGCAGCGCGTTATGGTCCTTGAGGTCGACGTTCATGCCCACCTTTGCGTTCTTCGCGCGGTAGTGCGGCGCCTTGCCGACGAATACCGGCGCCCCCGGCACCGTCGAGAACACCGTGTCGGTGAGCGTAGTGGTTTTTCCCGAAGCACTGATGTACGGCTCGAGCTCGGCGTAGCCGGCGTCGCCAATCTTGATCGTTCCCTTGCCGCCCTGCACATTGAAGGTGATCGGTACGCTCTCGACCGACACCACTTCGCCAACCAGCTTCACGAGGTCGCCGACCGGTCCGCCCAGCTTGCCGGTATAGACGTTTAGGATTGCGTCCTTTTGCTTCGCTGTCGCATTGTCGCTGACGTAGACCGCGGCCTTCCAGTTTCCCTTCAGGATGTTGCCCGGTACGTGCGCGAGCAGCGCAATCGTCGTGCCCTTGACATCCACGCCGTCGATGGTGCCCTTGTCGAAATGCCAGGCGACGATCGTGTCGCAGGTGCCGTTGTCCGGATCCTCGCCGATCCAGCACGGGCACAACACATTGCAGTTGCAAACTTCGAGCAAACGTCCTTCGAGGTGATAGCCCATGGTGTCCTCCGTTAGTTGGGTTTCATGCGTCCGTGAACTGCTCCGGTGCCGGCTTCTTGTGGTTTTTTTTGGCCGGCGCGGACATCCTACCCGCTATGGTGGTCGGGGACTACCCGTCTGATGGTCGCGTTACCGTTGGGCGGAACCGGAATGGGCCCACAATAGGATCCGGTGGTTCAGCTTACGGAAGGAGCGTAATGCCGCGGACGTTGATGAACTGGATCGGGCGCGTACCCCTTGTCGCCTGCGTATGCCTCGCGCTGTTTGCCGCCGCCCTCGCGCAGGACAAGCGGCCCGTCGTCTATGTCGCGCCGATCGAAGGCATCATCGACCTCGGGCTCGCGCCCTTCGTTCAGCGCATCCTCGACGAGGCGACGGACGCGGGTGCGGCAGCGGTCATTCTGGAAATCAATACCTTCGGCGGACGGGTGGATGCCGCAGTGCAGGTGCGCGACGCGTTGCTCAACGCGCGGGTGCGGACGATCGCCTTCGTCAACAAGCGGGCCATCTCGGCTGGCGCCCTGATCGGCCTCGCCGCCGAGAACCTCGTCATGTCCGGCGGCGGAACGATCGGCGCGGCAACGCCGGTGCAAATGGGCGGGTCTGGCACGCAAGCACAGCCGGTGTCGGAGAAAACGGTTTCCTACGTGAGGAAGGAATTTCGCGCCACCGCCGAGAGCCGCAAGCGACCCCCACTGCTTGCCGAGGCGATGGTGGACGCAGACGTCGAGATTCCCGGTGTGATTGAAAAAGGCAAGCTCCTCACGCTGACGACCGAGGAAGCCTTGGAGCATAAGCTGATCGATTTTCGCGCCGATACGATCGAGAGCGCGTTGCAGCAGTTGGGCCTTGGCGCCGCAGAGCTGAGGCGGGCGTCGCCCAACTGGGCGGAGAATCTGGTTCGCTTGCTGACGCATCCGGTGGTCAGTTCCCTGCTCATCACCATCGGCATGCTCGGCATCATCGTCGAGCTGCGCACGCCCGGCTTTGGCGTCCCGGGCGGCTTGGGCATGACGAGTCTTGCGCTTTTCTTCTGGGGCCACTGGCTGGTCCAACTCGCCGGCTGGGAGGAGCTGCTGCTGGCGCTGGCCGGCGTCATCCTCTTGGTGCTGGAGGTGTTCGTCATTCCGGGTTTTGGCATTGCCGGGGTGTTGGGGATTGCCGCGCTCCTCGCCGGCCTCATCCTCAGCGTGGTCGGCGCCGGGGCCACATCGGAGGTCATCCTCGAGGCCGCGCTACGGGTCGTTTTCTCGCTCCTGGTTGCAATCGTCGCAAGCTTGGCCATACTGCGTTTCCTACCCCGCCTGCCGTTCGGGCGACGACTCGTCCTGGCGGCCGATCTGGGTACGGGTCACGCGCATGGGTCGGCGCCGGATGGCGACCTGCGCTGGCTCGGAAAGAAAGGGCAGGCGTCGTCTCCGCTGCGGCCGGCAGGCATAGCCGAGATCGGGGGCGAACGCGTGGATGTCGTGTCCGAGGGGGAATTGATCGATGCCGGCCAGTTCGTCGAGGTGACGCGCGTGGAAGGCAACCGAATCGTCGTGCGGCAAGTACCGCACATCACTACCGAAAGGAATAACACATGAACGAAATCGCAACCGGCCTCACGGGAGGCTTTGGAATCCTCGTGATGGTGGTGGCAGCGCTGGCCCTGGTGTTGTACCTGGTGCCGATTCCGCTCTGGATCGCGGCCTGGGCCTCCGGCGCCTATGTCGGACTGTTCACCCTGATCGGCATGCGCTTGCGCCGCGTGCCACCCACCACCATCGTCACGGGGCGGATCAGTTCGGTCAAGGCGGGCATCGACATTTCCATCAATGACCTGGAGGCGCACTTTCTTGCGGGCGGGAATGTCGCGCGAGTCGTCAACGCGATGATTTCGGCAGACAAGGCCAACATCGCTTTGCCTTTCAAGCGCGCCGCAGCCATTGACCTCGCAGGACGTGACGTCCTCGAGGCGGTGCAGATGTCGGTCCTGCCCAAGGTCATCGAGACGCCGAAGATCGCCGCCGTCGCCAAGGACGGCATCCAGCTCATTGCTGTTTGCCGCGTGACGGTCCGAACCAACATCGACCGCCTGGTAGGCGGTGCCGGCGAGGAGACGATCATCGCGCGCGTTGGCGAAGGCATGGTGAGCACCATCGGTTCCGCCGCCAGCCACAAGAACGTGCTCGAGAATCCGGATCACATCTCCAAGCATGTCCTGAGCAAGGGCCTGGATGCCGGGACGGCCTACGAGATCCTGTCGATCGACATCGCCGACGTCGACGTGGGCGCGAACATCGGGGCCAAGCTGCAGATCGATCAGGCCAACGCCGACAAACAGATCGCCCAGGCCAAGGCTGAGGAACGCCGTGCGATGGCGGTTGCGCAGGAGCAGGAAATGCGGGCGCGGGTCGTGGAGGCGGAGGCCGAAGTGCCGCGCGCAATGGCCGAGGCCTTCCGTCAGGGCAACCTCGGCATCATGGACTATTACCGTATGAAAAACTTGCAGGCCGACACGGTGATGCGCGAAGAGATCGCCGGTGGCGGAGATGATCCCGCTGGCAGCCCGCGGACCTGAGGCAGGGCGTCATGAAAGGTCTGCCCGCTGAACTGATCTACATCCTGATTATTGGCGGCGTACTGCTGTTCAACTACGTAATGCGGCAAGCCGCACGGCAGCGGCAGGCCGAAGTGCCGCCAGACGAGGCGCCGCAGGACCAGTGGTCGCAGGATGAATCGCCGCAGGATGCACCTGTTGCGGATCGTTGGGCGCACGCGCCGCGAACCCCGGAGGCTTTGCCGGTCGCGGCTGCCACAGTCGAACGCGTGCGTCGATCCCAGTCGCCGACCGCGTCCTCTGCGCGTCGGGGACGGCGCTTTTCCAGGCGATCGCTGATGGGATCTCGGCGCGACGTGCAGAACGCGATCGTCATCGCGGCGATCCTGGGGCCTTGCCGCGCGTTCGAGCCACACGACAAGCAGTAACCGCCGGCGCGTCTTACAACGGCTAAACCGCGTTCATCCCGCGCGCCTCTCGGCGCCGCGTCCTGCGGCACATCGACGAGGCGCCCGTTCGCCTCGTGCGCCCGCCCGCATTGGGGCCGCGTGAACGGTGTAATATCGCTCTCGCCTGTGCCCCGGCGCGACGTCGGCGCGCGGAGTTCGGGGGCAGGGGGAAACCAAAAAGCGGCACGCGGCTCGCACCGGCAACGGCATGCGGGCACCACATCAAGTTAGGAGAAATCATGCGCATCAAGCAGAGCCTGATCGCGGCACTCGCCGTAGCCCTGGTAGGGCTGAGCGGAGCAGCCGCAGCAAAGGATTTCCGATACGCCACCACCGGCGACATCCTCGGCCTGGATCCACACGCAAATAACGAGGGTCCGACCAACACCATGAAGGGCAATCTCTATGGGCGCCTGGTGCACCGCCTGCCGGACCTGAAGCTGGTGCCTGACCTGGCGACGAAGTGGGAGCGGCTCAATCCCACGACCTGGCGTTTCACGCTGCGCCGGGGAGTCACCTTCCATAACGGCGATGCCTTCAGCGCCGACGACGTCGTCTACTCCTTCAAGCGCCAGTCGCAGCCGAGTTCCGAGCTGTCGTTTGCGCTCTCGTCGGTCGCGGAACTTAAGAAGATCGACAGCCATACCGTGGAGATCGTCACCAAGGGGCCCGATCCGACGCTGCTGCTGAACATGCCGAACTTCTTCATCGTCAGCATGAAGTACATGGAGGCGAACAAGGCCTTCGAGGTGGTACGCGGCGCCGGCAAGACGAACTTCGCCAACCTGCACGCGAACGGCACGGGGCCGTTCAAGATCGTGGAGTGGGTACAGGACAATCGGGTCGTCCTCGAACCGTTCGACAAGTACTGGGACCGGAAGAACCTGAAGTCCAACGTCACCAAGGCGATCTTCAGGCCCATTCCGAACAACGCGACCCGCGTCGCGGCGCTGCTCTCGGGCGAGATCGACCTCATGTATCCGGTGCCGCTACAGGACATCCCGCGGCTCACGAAGGAACCTTCGGTCGAGGTCCTGCAGGGGCCGGAACTGAGGACGATCTTCCTCGGCATGGACCAGTGGCGTGCAGAGTCGCTCGACATGCCCGGCAGCGGCAAGAATCCGTTCAAGGATGTTCGGGTCCGCAAGGCGTTCGCCCACGCGATCGATACCAAGGCGATCCAGCGGGTGGTAATGCGCGGGGCCTCGACGCCGACCGGCCAGATGATCGCGCCCGGCATCAACGGTTTTCAGAAGACGCTCAATACGCCCTACGCACTGAATCCGGAGATGTCGAAGAAGCTGCTTGCCGAAGCCGGCTATCCGAACGGCTTCCCGGTAACCCTCGACTGCCCGAACGATCGCTACGTCAACGACGAGGCCATCTGCACGGCGGTGGTGCCGATGCTCGAACGCGTCGGCATCAAGGTGCGGCTGAACGCGCAGACCAAGTCGCTGCACTTCAACAAGATCGGCAAGGCGCAGAAGAACAACACCAACTTCTACATGCTCGGCTGGACGCCCGGTTCCTACGACGCCTACAACGTCCTGCAGAACATCATGAGCATGGACGGCAAAGGGCAAGGCACCTGGAACAGCGGTCACTACAGCAACCCCAAGATCGAGGCGCTGACTGACGAGATCGCAACTGAGGTGGACGAGAAGAAACGCGATGCGATGATCCGCGAGGCCTTCAAGATTCACCAGGACGAAGTTGGTCACATCCCGCTGCACCAGCAGGCGCTCGCCTGGGGCATCAGCAAGAAGACCGTTGCCAAGGTCTTGCAGCGTCCGTGGAACGACGTCGACCTGCGCACCGTCATCATGAAGTAGTCCGCGTGCGTGGACGGCGGTTCGGGGTGATGCACGCCGGGCCGCCGGCTCTGCGCGTGCGGGCCCGGGGAGTGGGGCCGTGCTTGCGTTCATCGTTCAGCGCCTGTTCCAGGCCGTGGTCGTCATGCTGGTCGTCGGCCTCATCGCCTTCGCGCTGTTCCAGTTCGTCGGCGATCCGGTCAACAACATGCTGGGGCCCGAAGGCTCCACCGAGCAACGCGAGGCGCTGCGCGAACGGCTCGGCCTAAACGACCCGGTTCCGCTTCAGTTCCTGCACTATCTGCGTAACGTCGTCCACGGCGAGTTCGGGCTGTCCTACCGCATGGGCAAGCCGGTTGACGAGTTGCTGGTCGAGCGCCTGCCGGCAACGATCGAGCTGGTCGGAGTGTCGGCGATCATCGCGCTGCTGATCGGCGTTCCGATGGGCGTCTACACGGGGCTGCACCGCAACTCGTGGCTCAGCCGCGTATTTCTCACCGTGTCGCTGGTCGGCATCTCGCTGCCGACCTTCGTCATTGGCATCGTCATGATTCTGGTGTTCGGCGTGTGGCTCGGCTGGCTGCCCACCTTCGGCCGCGGCGGGGTGGTCGACGTCGGCGGCTGGCAGTCGAGCCTGCTCACGGCGCGCGGCTGGTCGCACGTGCTGATGCCAGCGACCACGCTCGCGCTGTTCCAGCTCACCCTGATTATGCGCCTGGTGCGCGCGGAGATGCTGGAGGTGCTGCGCACCGACTACATCAAGTTTGCGCGTGCACGAGGTCTTCGCAACCGCAGCGTCAACTTCGGCCACGCACTCAAGAACACGCTGGTGCCGGTGATGACGATCACCGGGCTGCAGATCGGCTCGCTGCTCGCCTTTTCGATCATCACCGAGACCGTGTTCGCCTGGCCGGGCATGGGGCTGCTGTTCCTGCAGGGCATCCAGTTCGTCGACATCCCGGTCATGTCGAGCTACCTGGTGCTGATGGCGTTCTTCTTCGTGCTCATCAACCTAACCGTGGACCTGCTGTACTACGCGGTCGATCCGCGCCTGCGAATCGAGCACACCGGCGGTGGAGCGCACTGAGGGGATGCGCCGATGAGCTCGATCGTCGTCGCGCCGAACGAAATCGTGCTGCCGCTCGGCAAACGCGTTCGCGACAGCCTGCGCCGCTTCTTTGCCGGCGATCTGTTCCACTCTTTCCGGCGCTCGCCGGTGACGGTCGCCGCCTTCATCGTCACCGTGTTGCTGTTCGCAGTGGCCCTGCTCGCGTCATGGATTGCGCCGCACGACACGGCCAATCTCTCGACGCTGATTCTGTCCGATGCGCGACTGCCGCCCTGGGGCGTGACCGACGCGGTCGGCACCAGCGGCGCCTCGAAGTTCGTGCTCGGTACCGACGACCAGGGGCGCGACATGCTGTCGGCGATGATGTTCGGTCTGCAGATCTCGCTCGCGGTCGGGTTCGCGTCCGTGATCCTCGCCGCGGTGTTCGGCACTGCGCTCGGCCTGTTCAGCGGCTACGTCGGCGGCCCGATCGACAGTTTGATCATGCGTATCGCGGACGTGCAGCTCACCTTCCCGGCGATCCTCATCGCCCTGATGATCGACGGGATTGCCGCCGGCGTGCTGCCGCGCGGCCTGCACGATGAAGTGAAGGTCTACGTGCTGGTGCTTGCGATCGCCGCTTCGCAGTGGGTACATTTCGCGCGCACGGTGCGCGGGTCGACCCTGGTCGAGAAGGGGAAGGAATATGTGCAGGCGGCGCGCGTCATCGGCGTGCACCCGGTGCGGATCATGTTGCGCCACGTGCTGCCGAACGTGATGGGGCCGGTGCTCGTCATCGGCACGCTCAGTCTTGCGATCGCGGTCCTGACCGAGGCGACGCTGTCGTTTCTCGGCGTCGGCGTGCCGGTGACGCGACCCTCGCTCGGTACCCTGATCCGCATCGGTCAGCAGTACCTGTTCTCGGGCGAGTGGTGGATGACGATCTTCCCGAGCGTGGTGCTGGTGGTCCTGGTGCTCGCCGTCAACCTGCTCGGCGACTGGCTGCGCGACGCGCTCAATCCGAAGCTTCGCTGATGGACCCGGCAGCGTATGGCAACCGACCCCTGCTCGTCGTGCGCGACCTGCGCATCGAGTTTCCGACGCGGCGCGCCACGCTAGTTGCGGTCGACGGCGTGTCGTTTCATATCGACGAGGGCGAGGTGCTCGGCGTCGTCGGCGAATCGGGTGCGGGAAAATCGCTCACCGGGGCTGCGATCATCGGGCTACTTGAGCCGCCGGGACGCATCGCCGCGGGCAGCGTGACGCTCGCGGGCCGGCGCATCGACAACCTGCCGTACGAGGAGATGCGGCGCATTCGCGGCAGCCAGATCGGCATGGTGTTCCAGGATCCGCTGACCAGTCTAAACCCGCTCTACACGGTTGGGCGCCAGCTCATCGAGACGCTGCAGACCCACCTCGACCTGAGCCAACAGGCAGCACGCGCGCGCGCCATCGAACTGCTCGGTGAGGTCGGCATCCCTTCGCCGCAGCTGCGCGTTGACCAGTATCCGCATGAGTTCTCCGGTGGCATGCGCCAGCGCGTGGTCATCGCGCTCGCGCTGTGCGTGAACCCGCGCCTGATCATCGCCGACGAGCCGACCACCGCACTCGACGTATCGATCCAGGCGCAGATCATTACGCTGCTCAAGCGGCTGTGCCGCGAGCATGGTGCGGCGGTGATGCTTATTACTCACGACATGGGCGTCATTGCCGAGACTGCGGACCGGGTGGCGGTGATGTATGCGGGACGCATCGCCGAGGTTGGCCGCGTTGACCAGGTCATCAAGCGCGCGCGGCATCCGTACACCGACGGGTTGATGGGGTCGATCCCGAAGGTCGGGACGGATGCCGACCGGCTGACCCAGATCGAGGGTTCGATGCCGCGCCTGACCGAAATTCCGGCCGGTTGTGCGTTCCATCCGCGTTGCCCCAAGGTATTCGAGCGCTGTACGCATGAGCGCCCCGACCTGGCGAGCGTCGACGGTGCGCAGGTCGCGTGCTGGCTTTACGCCGGGGCGCCAGCGGAGGCCATCGATCGTGTCTGAGTCCGTGGCGGTGCCGCCGGCCGGCGCGCTGGTGCGTGCGCGCGACCTCGCAAAGACCTTCGACGTCTCGCCGCCGTGGCTCGCCCGCGTGCTCGGGCGCGCGCCGCGTGCCGTGCTGACGGCGGTCGACGGGGTGAGTTTCGACATCCCGCCCGGCCGGACCTTCAGCCTGGTCGGCGAATCGGGCTGCGGTAAGTCGACGGTTGCGCGCCTGGTGGTGCGGCTCTATGAGCCGACCCGCGGGCGGGTGGAGTTCGACGGCATCGACCTCGCGACCCTGGGCAGCCGCGCCGCGATGGCGCCGGTGCGCAGGCGCATCCAGATGATTTTCCAGGACCCCTACGCGAGCCTCAATCCGCGCTGGCGGGTGGCCGACATCGTCGCCGAGCCGATCCGCACGCACCGCCTGCTCGAGGGCGACGCAGCCATCGCGCGCCGCGTCGGCGAACTGCTCGAGCAGGTGCGGCTGTCGCCCGTCGACGGCGAGAAGTTTCCGCACGAGTTCTCAGGCGGACAGCGCCAGCGCATCTCGATCGCGCGCGCGCTCGCGAGCAACCCGGATTTTCTCGTCTGCGACGAACCGACCAGCGCGCTCGACGTCTCGGTGCAGGCGCAGATCCTTAACCTGATGCGCGATCTGCAGCGCGAGATGGGGCTCACCTACCTGTTCATCAGCCACGATCTCGCCGTCGTCTACCACATCTCGGACACCGTCGGCGTGATGTACCTCGGCCGGCTGGTCGAGTGGGCCGCCGCGCGGTCGCTGTTCCACCGGCCGCAACATCCGTACACGCGCATGCTCCTCGACGCGATCCCGGATCTCGAGATGACCGGCAAGGCGCGCCAGGCGGTCGCCGGCGAGGTGCCGAGCCCGATCCATCCGCCGTCCGGCTGCCACTTCCACCCGCGCTGCCCGCTCGCCAACGCGCGCTGTCGCGCCGAGGCGCCGCGCCCGCGCCCGCGCGAGGGCGGCGAAGTCGCCTGTCACGCGGTCGAGGAGGGGCGGTTGCCCGAGCGCGGCGGTCGCGCTACGGTCGCGGCGGAATTTCAGGCGAGCTAGTTTCGCGGATCTCGCCGGACGTCGAATGTCTGCGAAGGATTGGTCGGACCCGGATGCGACCGGCGGCAACCGCCCAGTAGCTGTCGTTCACCATTTGCACTCAAGCTCGTACGCGTTGGCTGTTTTCTTAGGCCGCTTCAAACCTTGCCCTGTTTTCAGCCATCCACTTCTCCATCTGCGCCTTCCCGTGGCTAGGGTCGTTCATGACGTCAGCATGCGCCTCCATGTAATGAGGTCGAAGTGCCTTCATCCAGTCGTCGAATGTTTCACCTTCCGCCGTGACTTCGCATAGGTCGCACTTTAGAGTTTTCATCGTGTTCCTCACCTGTTGTTTGCCCTGGTCGCTGTAGGAAATACCAATCGCCCAGATCATCCGGTTGCCCCGACGTGGTGGGTCGGAAGCAGATAGTTAGGAAATAACTCTAGTCGTATAACAGTGGCGTTCAGCGGCCTGAAGCCGCATGCTGTTGCAGGTCCGCTTGAACGATGGCTTAGGCCGCACTGTTTGCCGAGACGATTGACGACTCGTCCCTGGTCCTCAATCCTACGCGCTGAAATGACGAATGTAGGTCACCGCAAGTTGAATGTCGAACACAAACGAGATCAAGATCGCGCAAGTGATTACACCCGACCAGATGCGATACCAGCGACCCTCCTTCGGATTTAGGAACGGGCGCTGAATCAGCAAGAGAACCAAGGCTGGCGTCGAACCAATCAGATGCATGATCGCAATCGATCCGCCCAGTGTCGGTAAACCAAGCGCCGAAAAGATGAACTCAGCACTGAGCCCTGACACGAGGAAACCACCCGCCGCCCACCGAGCGATGGGGCGTTTCCAAGCGAAAACGACCAGGCCAACCGCAAAGGTCGACACCAGGAAGACAAGCCAGAGCTGAGGCCCCAGCGGCATGCCCGCGAAGGCTTCACCGTCAAATACGTCTAGCCCTTTGCATACGTCTCTGCCCCAAACGCACTCGCGCTCCAACGCGTCGCTAGCGCCAACCAAGCTGCAACTAAAATGGATCTGTTCTACATATCGCAATCGTTCCGATTCTTCTTTTCGCAGGCTCCGGGGAAAGTCCGCACGCGTCAGCCTTGGTCATCCGGCACTGACTCGGTTGCAAATCTACACCCCCAATGACCGCTAAGGGTCGGTAGCGCCCGGTCCCGACCGGCGGCTACCGGCCAGAAGAAGCAGTCATAGCCGAACGCCTGATCGCGGGGAGTAGTATTGGCGAGCAGCGCGTCTCCGGGAGGCGCTGGCGCAGGTGAGCGGCACCGACCACAGAAAACGTTTGATGGCGATTCTGGCTGCAGACACGGCCGGCAAGGCCGTTTCGGCGGTCGTCAACATCTACCTCGCTGATCCTAATCATCGGGGACACAAACGCAGCTCTACCGAGTTGCACGAGAACCCTTACGCAATGGAGACAGACCATGGCAACTTATGATCCCGAAGACATCGTCAACGAAGTGCGCAGGCGCGCCGGAGCACTCGGTGGCCGGCGCATTGCCGTGGTCATCGTGTTGGTCCTGCTGCTGATCTCACTCGCGTCGACTTGGTTCACGGTGCAGCCCGAGGAGACGGGCATCGTGCAGCGTTTTGGGGCGGTGGAGCGCACCGTGGGTCCGGGCCTGCACTTCAAGTTTCCTGACGGCATCGAGCGCGTCCGACTGGTTCCCACGGCCCGGGTCCTCAAGCAGGAATTCGGGTTCGGCACGGCCACCGCTGCTGGCGGGCGAACGCAGTACGCGGCTGGCACGAAGGCATTCAAGGACGTGTCGCTGATGCTGACGGGCGACCTGAACGTGATCGATGTGCAGTGGATCGTCCAGTACCGCATCGAGGACCCGGTGCGCTACCTGTTCCGGGTCCGCGAGTCCTCGCAGACGATCCGGGACATCGCCGAGGCCGTCATGCGCCGGGTCGTCGGCAACCGCCTGGGGAGCGACGTTCTGACCGTCGGTCGGGTGGCGGTGTCCGCCAAGGTCAAGGAGGAGATGCAAAAGATTCTTAGCGAATACGAGACTGGCGTTCGCCTGGTCACGGTCGAGCTTCAGGACGTGACGCCGCCGGACTCGGTCAAGCCCGCCTTCAACGAGGTGAACGAGGCACGTCAGGATCGGGAGCGCACGATCAATCAAGCGCAGGAGCAGGCCAATCGGGAGATCCCCAAGGCGCGGGGCGAAGCGACCCGCACGGTCACCGAAGCCGAGGGCTACGCCGTCGAACGGGTCAATCGCGCGAATGGAGAGGCAACGCGGTTCCGGGCCGTCCTCGGGGAGTACCAGCGGGCGCCGGAGGTCACGCGCCGCCGCCTCTACCTGGAGGCGATGGGGAGCATCCTGCCCGAAGCGAAGGCCCTGTACATCGTGGATAGCGACCAAAAGGCCCTGCTGCCTTGGCTGCGCCTGGAGTCGGGACAGCTGCCTGCCGCAGCCGCCGTCAAGGGAGGGAAGTAGCCATGAAGAGCGCACTTAGTATCGGACTCGGGTTCCTCGTGTTGGCGATCGTCGTCGTCTTCTCCGGGGCTTTCTATACGCTGGAGGAGGGCGAGCAGGCGGTGATCGTCCAATTCGGCCGGCCCGTGGGGGCCCCGGTCACCGAGGCAGGGCTGCACGTCAAGGTCCCCTTCATCCAGGAGGTGCGCCGCTTCGAGAAGCGCCTCCTCATCTGGGATGGCGACCCCAACCAGATCCCCACCAAAGGGCGGGAGTTCATCTGGGTCGACACGACGGCGCGCTGGCGGATCGCCGACGCCAAGAAGTTCCTCGAAAGCGTAGCCACCGAGGCCGGTGCGCGATCGCGCCTGAATGACATCATCGACTCCGTCGTGCGGGATCAGGTCTCGGGCAGTGAGCTTGTGGAGCTGGTTCGCAGCGCCTCGTGGGTGGTTCCCGAGGGAGAGATTCTGGCGGAGGTCCCCGCCGAGGTACGCGAGGAACTGAAGAAGCAGGTCGTGCGCGGACGCGAGGAACTCACGCGGACTGTCCTCGCCGAAGCGCGGAAAGTCATCCCCCAGTACGGGATCGAGCTGGTGGACGTACGCATCAAGCGCCTTAATTACGTGGAGAGCGTCCGGCAGAAGGTTTATGCGCGAATGATCTCGGAACGCAAGCGGATCGCTGCCCAATTCCGCTCCGAGGGCGAAGGCCGCAGCGCCGAGATCCTGGGCACCATGGAGAAGGAACTGCGCCAGATCCGCTCCACCGCCTACCGGCGGGTTCAGGAAATTCGGGGCAAAGCCGACGCCGAGGCCACGCAGGTGTACGGGGCCGCCTATAACGGCGATCCCGAGTTCTACGCCTTCTCGCGAACGCTGGAAGCCTACAAGGAGGGGCAGAACAAAAATTCGGTGGTGATCCTCACGACCGACAGCGACTACTACCGTTACCTGAAGCAGTCCGGGAGGGCGGCCGCAGCCCGGCCGGCTCGCTAATGCCGTGAATCAGGCATGACGAGCCTGATTTTTCCTCCGAGCGGCTGGCGGCAATTCCGACTGCGGATGCGCCGCCGTAGCAGCTGCGATACGGCAGGCTACTTAGCAGAGGGCTTTCGCCGCAGCCTTGAATGTCCGTTCTGGTCGTTAGGAGCCGGCCCCGACTGGCGGCTACCGGCTTATTCTGTTGAAAAACTCGAAATCGCAGGTGCAGGAAATTTCGGGCAGATACGGAGGCAATAGAAAATTTGCCCTGGCCTTACCTCAAACGCTGCTCAGGAAGTTCCACCTCGCGACATCATCTCTCCCATGTATCCCCCAGCCTGAGGCGCGCATCGCCTCCTATAACGGCTAGAAATTTTTCATTGTCGTTGGAAAAAGAGTTTTTCAACAGAATAGGCCAATTGCGGTCATTTGCGGACCTGTCACTCGATCACCTCGTCCGCCTGCAGCAGCAGCGACGGCGGAATCGTAAGGCCGATGGCGCGATGCGTGGGCGAGGCGCGCAAGCGCAAAGGTAGAGATTTTTGGCGGCCCGGGCGGCCCCGTTTCGCCTACGCCTACCGCATGCGTCTGCGTTTGCGCCGCGAACATGCCGATCGCAGGCTAGAATGATCTAATGACCACGGCGGAGGGCTCCCACGACCGGCGTCGCGCCGGTAACCGCGAAGCGATCCGCGCCTCTAGCCCGGCGCTGCGCGTTGCCCTGGCACAGATCGACGTCACGCCTGGTGACTACGACGCCAACCTGCCGAAGATCATCAACCTCATCGAACAGCATCGCGGCAAGACCGACCTGCTGGTGTTCCCGGAATACGCGCTGGGCGGCTACCTGACCGGCAAGGACGTCTATGACCACGCCCTGAGAACCGATGACGAGGTATTCCAGGCGTTGGTCGCGGCAACGCAGGGCATCACGATCGCCATGTGCTTCATCGAAGAGACCGGTGCCTTCAATTTCTACGACAGCATGGTGTTCATCGGCGATCGAAAGATCCTCAACATCCACCGCAAGATCTACCTCGTTAACTACGGCGTATTCGAGGAGCGGCGCCACTTCAGCATCGGACCCAAGCATGTCTGCGTCGACCTCGGCGCGTTCCGCCTTGCCCCCTTTATCTGCGCCGACGCATGGAACCCGGCGCTCGTGCACCTTGCGGGGTTTGATCTCGCGCACATCTTCATTTTCTCCGCCTGCAGCCCGACCCAGGGCCTCGGCAGCCGCCTCTCGACGCGGGAGAGCTGGCATCGGATGAACCAGTTCTATGCCTCGATGTACGGCGTCTACGTGCTTTTTGTCAATCGCGTCGGCGATGACGGCGGCCTGAAATTCTGGGGCGGCAGCCAGATTGTCGACCCGTTCGGCCAGGTGATTGCCGAGGCGAAGTTGAATGAGGAAGACGTCATCGAGGCCGAGGTCCACCTCGCCGAGGTGCGAGAAGCGCGTACCGTCCTGCACACGGTGCGTGACGAAAACCTGTATTTCATCCGCCGGCGACTCGACGACGTATTGAGCGCCAATTACGTTTCGATTGAGGCGCAAAACAAATGAGGATCGACCCGACTTCCTTTTACAGCGAAGGGCTCAAGCTGGACGCGGCCTTTTTCCTGCCGGACGCAGGCAAGGAAGACCGTTCGCGACCAATGGTGATTACCTGCTCCGGCTTCATGGGCCTCAAGGATATCCATCCCGCGCGCTTCGGCCGCGCGCTGACGGCGTTGGGCTATACCTGCTTCGGCTTCGATTACCGGGGCTTCGCAAACAGCGAAGGCGAACGACGCCGGGTCCTGCTCGAGGAGCAGATCTCCGACATCGCCAACGCGGCGGCTTTCGCGAGCACGCATCCGAACGCAGGCGGCGGGCGCATCCTGCTGATGGGCTGGGGCATGGGTGGCGGGCTGGTGCTGGAGGCTGCACGGTTGATTCCGAGAATCGTCGGTCTGGTGTGCATGAACGGGTTCTATAACGGCAAACGCGTGCAGAAGATGGTGCGCGGATTCTCGGACTACGTCGCTTTTCTCGAGCGCACGGACGCGGCGCGCGCTGCGGCATCGAAGAGTGGCGAGGTCGTCGACGTCGACCCGTTTTCGATTTATCCGCTCGACCCCCAGTCGGAAGCCTACGTCGACGACACGCTGCGCCTGGTGCCGGAGTTCGGCGGTCTGGTGAAGCCCATGCTGGCGGACTCGTTGCTGCGGTTCGCGCCGGATGCGAACCTTGACGACCTCAGCCGCATTCCGCTGCTCATCGCGCACGGTGAGCGCAACTTCCTGCACCCGCCGACCGAGGCCGAGTCCCTGTACAACGCCTACCCAGGACCAAAGGAGCTGTACTGGCTTTGGAGGGCCGGCCATACCGAATGGATGGACGACGCCAATCCGACTTTTCAGAAGCTTGTCGCGGCAATCGAAAGCTGGTACCAGAGCCGGATCCAGTCGCACGCCTGGTAAGGCGTCTGCGCCAACCCGGACGTACAGTCGGGCATATGAACGGTCGGCTGCTCATGCGTCGAACAAAGTATTAATTTGTCCGGTTTTTCGAGGTTTCGCCTTACCGGGCACAGCGTTAGACGCGAATGCTCTGTCTGGCTAAACCGCCTTTCGCCGCATCGATAGGAACACGCGACTACCGACCGGGTCGGTCATCAAGACGCGCCGAAATCGAAGAAGTGCGACCGACCGCTATGGGTCGAGGCTGTGTGAAAACGTTCGACCCAACTCGCCACACGACGATTTCTCACGGCTCAGATCTTGTGGCGAGTCGAAAAGACGCTGTCGAGGCCGCTACGTCATCTTTCGAACGACGAAAAATTTGGCGCTTGCGTTTTCACACAGCCTCGGTCGATAGCAGTCGTCCGCCTTTCCCGAAAGCGGACGCTCAAGCGGTCTTGAATTGCCAGGCGGGAGTGTCTGCTGCGGGTCATCCAGTCGTTGGTGCATCGCAGAACACGGCCGACCACAACGCGAGGAGACGAGAACGCATTCAGCAACCAACTACGGGTGCCGGGTTGCGCAAACCAGCGCGCGGTCGACCGGCCGTTCGCGCGTGGCCGCGCGGATGGGGCATACTCCGCCGGCACATCGAGGGGGAGGGGACGATGAACACGTTGGCGGAAACCGTGCGCGGGCAAGTCAGTGCCGAGGAGTGGCAGGTCCGCGTCGACCTCGCGGCCTGCTATCGGTTGGTCGCGCTGCATGGCTGGGATGACTTGGTGTTTACCCACCTCACGGTGCGCGTACCCGGCCCCGAGCATCACTTCCTCATCAATCCCTATGGCATGCTGTTCGAGGAGATCACTGCCTCCAGCCTGGTGAAGGTCGACCTGCACGGCCGCACGGTGATGCCATCGCCCTACGCGATCAATCCGGCCGGCTTCACCATCCACAGCGCAATCCATGCGGCACGCGACGACGCCAAATGCGTCATGCATCTGCACACCGATGCCGGGGTCGCGGTCTCGGCGCAGCGCGACGGCTTGCTGGCGATCTCGCAGACGGCCTTGTTCCCGCTCGCGTCGCTCGCCTATCACGACTACGAGGGGGTGGCGCTGCGCGAAGACGAGAAAGCGCGCCTGGTCGCGGATCTGGCGGACAAGACCTATCTGATCCTACGCAACCACGGCACGCTCGCGGTGGGCGCCAGCGTCGCCGATGCGTTCCTCCACATGTTCGTGCTCGAGCGCGCCTGCCGCATCCAGGTCCTCGCGCAGTCCGGCGGCGCGTCGCTGATTCAACTGCCGGCCTCCCTCGTCGAAGGCATCATGGCGCAGGCCGAGCAGGCGACGAATGGGTTGGGCGGGCAGATCGCCTGGCCAGGCTTGCTGCGCAAGCTGGATCGGCTGGACGCGTCCTTCCGCGACTGATCCTGCGCCGATCCCGCCGTTGGAAGGCGGACGACGCAGTAAACGCTTTCAATCCGAACCAAGGGAACGACCGTGCGGTGGATGATGTTGCTCATCCTGTTCATCGTTCGCCTTGCGATGGGCTACCAGTTTCAGTCGGTCGCCTCGACGTCGTCGCAACTGGTCGATGCGTTCGGGCTCAGTTACGCTGAAGTCGGCACGCTGATCGGCTTTTTCCTGCTTCCCGGTGTCTTCATCGCGATTCCCAGCGGCGCGTTGACGCGCGCGGTCGCCGACAAGAAGCTGCTGATGATCGGGGCGTTCGCAATGGCGCTCGGTGCCTTCGTGATGGGATCCGCGACCGCCGCGTCTGAGCTCTATGCCGGGCGGCTGATCACCGGCGTGGGTGGCTCGCTCTTCAACGTCATTCTCACCAAAATGGTGACCGACTGGTTCATCGAGAAAGAGATCGTGCTTGCGCTGGCCGTCATGCTGACCGCGTGGCCGGTCGGCATTGCACTCGGGCTGCTGACGCACGGCCAGGTCGCGGGTGTCTACGGCTGGGACTGGGTGATGTACCTGACGGCGATTGCGGCGTTGGTGGCGTTATTCCTGACGGCGGTGTTCTATCGTGCGCCGCCATCGCCCGTCACGGCGGCCAACGAGCCGCTACGCTTCGGTCTGCCATCGCGCGAGGTCGTTCACATGAGTGTCGTCGGCATGGGCTGGACGCTGTTCAACGCCGCCTTCATCCTCGTCGTCAGCTTTACGCCCGATGCGCTGGTCTCGGCGGGCTACGACTACGCGGCGGCCCAATCCGTCACCAGTCTGTTCATGTGGGTGACCGTAATCACGGTTCCGCTGGGTGGGCGATTGCTGCAATCGAGCGGGCACATCGCGCCTGCGATCGCGGTGTTGTTGCTGTTGGCATCAGCGACGGTCATGGCGACCGCCTTTGGAGTAGCGCCCGTGGCGATGCTTATTCTGTTGGGGGTTTTTGCCGGCATACCGGCAGGCGCGCTGATGTCGCTCTCCGCCGAGGCGGTGAGCCCGGAAAACAGAGGCCCGGGACTCGGCATCTTCTTTACCTGGTACTTCGCGGGCATGACCGTGGTGCCGGTCGTTGCGGGCTGGCTGCGCGACTGGACCGGGAGTGCCAAGGCGCCGGTGCTGTTCTCGGCGCTCTTGATGGCGAGCGTGGTGCTTTGTGTCGGGCTGCTGCGCGTGCTGCAAGCCAACTGGCCCATCCGCAATCAGGCGAATCCGCTGGGGCGTAGCGGTTGAGCGCCTGCGGCGCGAATTCATGGGCGAGGGCGGTGTTCAGGGCAAGCGCTGGTGCAACGCACCTCATCCCACGGCCGCCTTCAGCTTCGCGAGGAACGCGCGGATGCGCTTTGCATTCATGCCCATGTCGTGGCGGCCGACACGCGACTTCGAGCGCACGTCGACTTTCGTGCCGTTCGCGTCGTCGGCGATGCGCACCACCACGTCATCCTTGAAGCCGAACAACAGCGACGTCGCGGTGGCTTCGATGCGGCCCTGCGCGGCGTCGGCATCGACCAGTTCGAGCCCCATCGAGGCGAGTGCGCCCTGCGCCGCGACGAATACCTTGTCGCGCGGCGCCTTCAGTATGAGCGGGGCGAGATCCGGGTATGCCTTCTGCTGCTGCGCGCCGACCGCTGGACCGTCGTAGGCCACCGGATGGTCGCCGGGCGTACGCAATGCCGCGACACGCACGAACCTTGGCGGGTCGGCAAGATCGGTCGTGATGTCGTGGATCGCCGGCAGCGCGGCCGCCGTCATGCGCATGTCGTAAGGCAGCCAGGCGGTGACGCCGGCGATCACGAGGCCGACGAGGCTCAAGACGAGCGCGCGGCGTGCGTTTACGCGAGTCGCCAGGACGGTCGCGACGGCGCAGACTGCTGCGCTGCCCACGGCAACCCAGAAAACGGTCGCGATCATTGCGATACCGGTGCCGTAATGCCACCAGCCAAAGCGGTAGCCTGGCCCCGCGACAAGCATGGCGAGCGCGCAACCGATCGCAACGCCGAGTCCGATCGGGGCAAGGCGGTTGGCGAGTGTGGTCAATGTTCCGCTCGCTTCATGGTTACGCCCAGATCCGATTCACCAGCGCTGCGACGCCGTAGGCCACCGCGAGCGCCAGCGCGAACACCAGCATTGAACGCGTCACCCCCTTGGGTATGTCCATGCCTTCGAGCTGGCGTTTGATGAAAAAGCTCGCGGCGAAGAACGCCAGCGTCGAAAGCACGAGGCTCAGCATGCGGCTAGCATACCGGCTCGCGGGATTATGGACGTGGCCTGCGTCGCGCCGCCGCGCGAACGTCCGCCCGGTGCGGCGGCGGCTACTTCACCGCCTGCGGATCGCGCGCCCAGGTTTCCGACGGCCGCTGCGTGCGCCCGATCCACTGGTCGAGCGCCGCGACATGTTCTTCCTCTTCGGCGGCGAACTCGCCCGCGAGGCGCTTGACCTCGGCGTCGACGGACTCTTCGGCGACCGACTGGTAGTACTCCATCGCGCGCGCTTCGTTGTCGCGCGCGTAGCTGAGGGCATGGTAGGCATCCAGCATGTAATCGAAGGCGTCGTCGTCGCCCATTTCCGGCGGCGTGCGCCAGCGGTACTGCCAGGATCTCAACTGCGGCAGTTCGATCGAGCCGATGCGCTCGCGGATGGCATCGCGGTGCATGATCGAGAAGCGGTGCATGTCGCGAAACAGCGAGGACACGTCATCGTTGCGGTGCGCCTCCATCATGTCGGCGAGCTCGAGGTAACGCTCGGCGGTTTCTTCTTCCATCGCGATGGCGTGGGCAAGGAATTCGGGCAGCGTGTAGCTCATCGGTCGATCTCCGGCCTCTGATACGCGGCGAGCCTACCATGCGATACGGCCGCCCGGCGCTGGCATGATTGCGTACACTTGATCCGGTTCAAGAATTCGCCATCGAAAAGCAGCAAAGGAAACATTCATGAAATCTGCACGCTTATCGCGCTTTGGCCCGCCGGCCGAGGTCATCGAACTCATCGACGCCGAGGATCCCGGTGCGCCGGGCGAGGGCGAGGTCCTGATCGATGTCCTCGCCTGTCCGATCAATCCGGCCGATGTGCTGATGCTCGAAGGCGGTTACGGCGCGAGCCCGCCCGCGCTGCCGCTGACGCCGGGGGCGGAGGGCGTAGGCCGGATCGCGCAGCTTGGCGCGGGGGTCAAGCACGTCAAGACGGGCGATCTCGTGCTCGTACCGGGTCCTGGTACCTGGCGCGAGCGCATCAAGGCGCCGGCGAAGGCGGTGTGGGCGCTGAAGTCGAAAGCCGACCTGCACCAGCTCGCGATGCTGCGCGTCAATCCGGCAACCGCCTACCTCATGCTGAACGATTACGTGCCGGCGAAGGCCGGGCAATGGGTGATTCAGAATGCCGCGAATTCCGGCGTCGGGCATTGCCTCATTCGGCTTGCCAAGGCGGTCGGCGTGAAGACGGTCAATGTCGTGCGGCGCGAATCGCTCGTTGCACCGCTCAAGGCCTACGGTGCGGACGTGGTGTTGGTCGACGGCCCAGATCTCGATACGCGGGTGCGCGAGGCGATCGGCGGCGGCGCGCTGCCGCTCGCGATCGACGCCGTCGGCGGCTCGGCCACGCAACGTCTTGCGCGCTGTGTAGACGAGAAGGGCGTGGTGGTGAACTACGGATTGCTCAGCGGCGAGCCGTGCATGGTGGATGCACGCGATACCGTGTTCCGCGACGTCCACCTGCGCGGCTTCTGGCTGCGGCGCTGGTTCGGCGAGACTGCGCCGGCCGAGATCGGCAAGCTTTACGCCAGTCTTGCGGCCCTGGTCGCCGACGGCACGCTCAAGGTCGAGGTCGAAGCGGTCTATCCGCTGGCAAAGATCAGGGACGCGGTGGCGCATTCAGCGCGCGAGGGCCGTTCTGGAAAAATTCTCATCGAAATGTAACAAAGGTGTCAGGAACCTTTTCTGACCGCTTTCGCCCGCTGTCGCGGCGGCCGTCCGCGCGGGCGCAACGTGGTGTGCAGACCCAGCCGCTCAGCGGCTATGCGCACCCAGGCCTCGCGACCGAACGGACACCCACGCTGCACGCTTTGCCGTAGCGCTTCGAGCTCGGTTTCCGTTTGCGGTTCGTTCACCCAGCCGATCCAGTTTCGCGGCCGTTCGACAGGCCAGGTTGCAAGCCACGCAGGCGCCGAGCGTCGTGCACGGCAATAACACCACAGACTCGACCAGCGCCATTGCTCGGCGCGATCGACGAGGCCGGCGCGCAAGGCGTTGCGTTCGACGTACCGGCACACGGTCAAGAAATGCGCATCCGCCTGTACGAGGAATGATTTGAAGCGACCTTGGTAGAGGTGGCCGGTCCCGGCAGAGCGATGAAAGGCGTGCCAGCGTTGCGTGTGAGTCAGCGTCACCCAGCCGATGAAATCTGAAAGGTCGCCATCGCGCCGTGGCCACAGGACGAGATGCCAGTGATTCGGCATCAGGCAGTACGCGAGGATTCGCATCCCTACGCGTTCGCATGCTTCGTTAAGGACCCGCTCGAACGCCTCGAAATCAGTCCGCCGCCGAAATATCGGTGCGCGCGCGTTGGCGCGATTCAGGGCGTGATAAATGAGTCCGCCGGTTGCGGCGCGTAAGGGTCGTCCCATGGTTGACCAGGCTCCCGATAGTCATGGAACGCGCCTGACCCCAATTCGGCTGACATGAAAAGGTTCCTGACACCTTTGTTACATCCGGTTGCAATTCGTCGATGCACGGGCGTGCCGCGGGGCGCCCAATGGGCATGTAAGAAAGGAGATGCCCATGTTCAAGCTCATCAGCAGTTGTCTGATCGCAGCGCTGCTTGCCGGCTGCGCGTCGGCGCAGACGCAGGCGCAACGTTCGCAGCCCGCCGCACTCGAGGAAACTTACAGCCAACAGGCGCTCGACCAGATGCTGGCGCCGATCGCGCTCTATCCCGATTCCCTCTTGTCGCAGATCCTCATGGCGGCGACCTATCCGCTCGAGGTGGTGAAGGCGGCACGCTGGTCGGATGCGCACGCTGAGTTGGAGGGTGACGGCGCGGTGCGCGCAGTGGAGAACGAGGACTGGGACCCGAGCGTGAAGTCCCTGGTCGCGTTCCCGCGCGTGCTCACCATGATGGACGAACGCATCGACTGGACCGAGCAGTTGGGCGAGGCCTTCCTCGCGCAGGAGTCGCAGGTGCTGGCCACCGTGCAGGCGCTGCGCCAGCGTGCTTATGCGGCCGGCACGCTCAGGTCGAGCCCCGACACGCGGGTTACCCGAGAGGGCAATCTGCTCGCGATTGACCCGGTCATTCCGCACGTCGTGTATGTGCCTTACTACGATCCCTGGGTGGTGTACGGCGCGTGGTGGTGGCCGGCGCATCCGCCGGTGGTCTGGGCGCCCTGGCCAGGATACGGGCGTCCCGGGTCGTCGGTGGCGATCCAATGGGGCGGCGGCATCAGGCTGTCGGCGGGATTCTTCTTCGGCGCCTTCGACTGGCACCGGCATCGCGTAAACGTGGTGCACGTCACCAACTACTACTACCGTCCTAACGTCGTGCACCGCGCGCCCGTGCAATGGCGCCACGATCCGGTGCATCGTCGCGGGCATGCCTACCGCCATGCAAAGCTGAACAGCCGTTATTCGCAGCCGGCGCCGCATGCCGAGCCGCGCAAAGCGGAGCGGCGTGGTGCGCCAAGCGTCCACAAGGTCACGACCCGCCGGCCGGAGCAGCAATCGGCACCGCGTACAGCGCAGCGGCGTGAGACAGCTGTGGTACATAACGCGCCACGCGCGCCAATCGCCACGCAGCCCCGACCCGAGCAGCGGCCGGCACCGCGTACAGCGCAGCGGCGTGAGACAGCTGTGGTACATAACGCGCCACGCGCGCCAATCGCCACGCAGCCCCGGCCCGAGCGGCAGGCGGCGACGCGCAAGGCAGACCAGCGCGAGGCACCCGGTGCGCCAATCGCCACGCAGCCCCGGCCCGAGCGGCAGGCG
>JAQBBQ010000041.1:0-5114 GCA_032125995.1 Betaproteobacteria bacterium
CTACCTCCCCGACACCCTCTGGTGCTTCAACCCGCCGGCGGATGCACCGGCGCCCGGCGCGGGCCGCGCGGCCGACGGCGCAGTGACGTTTGCCGTGTTCAACAACTTTTCCAAGGTATCCGGCGCGGCGCTCGAGACCTGGGCCGAGATCCTCGCGCGCCTGCCGGGCGCGCGACTGGTCCTGGTTGGCATTGCGCCCGGTCGCACCCGTACGCGCGTGCTCGAGGCATTCGAACGGCACGGCGTCGCCGCCGATCGCCTGAGCTTCCACGCGCGTCTGGCGTACCGCGAATACCTCGCGCAGCACCAGGCGGTGGACATCGCGCTCGATACTTTCCCGTACACGGGCGGCGCAACGACCTGCGATGCGCTGTGGATGGGGGTGCCGGTGCTTACGCTCGCGGGCGATGCGGTGCTCGCGCGCTCCGGCTGCAGCCTGCTGAGCGCGCTCGGCCTGCAGGACTGGATCGCGCAGGATCGCGACGACTACGTCGCCCGGGCGGTCCGTCTTGCCGGCGAGCGCGACGCGCTCGAGGCGCTGCACGGATCGCTGCGCGCGCGCATGGCGGCCTCGGCGCTGTGCGATGCGCCGCGCTTCATGCGCGGTTTCGAGGCTGCGTTGCGCACGATGTGGCGCACCTGGTGTGCGGCCGCGCCTGACGCCTGACTAGAGCGCTTCGCTGCTTGCGTCGATGCCGAACAGGGTGCGGTGCAGTTCGCCGGGCGCGGCGCGCAGCGCGACGCTACGGATTTCGAACACCCCGATCGGCGCCAGCACATAGGCGTGGGTAAACCCCGCTTTGATCAATGCCAGGCGCAGCGCGCGCCGTGTGAATCCGGTCTTGTGGGCATAGAAATCCTCGCCCGATTGCTCGAGCGCGCGGCTCAAACCGTACAGCACGTCGACCACCCGGATCGGTCCGGCGGGCGAGGTATACAAGGTATCGCCCATGTCGCGCTCGTGGACGACGATCTGTTGCGCGATCGCGTGGATGTCGGGGACACGGATCTCGACGAATCCGTCGGGCTGCTTGAGCACATGCGCGAAGCCCGCCAGCACCTTCGACACGTCGTGCTCGTAGTAATGCTCGAGGTTGTGCGAGCAATACACCGCGTTGAATTGGCCCGCGGGGAGCTCGCGTAACGCGCGCGCGTCGAGCACGATGTCCGGCTTCACCTTCGGATCGATGTCGAGAAACAGCGGATTCCATCCCGTGTAGTGCGGCGGCAGGGCAATCCGTTGATCGCCGCCGCCGACGTTCAGCACGTTCTGGCGCAGCGGATCGAGCGGAATGCGCTCACGCTCAGGCTGCGGCGCGGCGCGCCGGGTTGAACGGACAATCGACGAGAGGACGCGCAACAACATCGCGCAAGTGAAACATGGGCGGGTCGAGACCGCAACTCGTGCGCGCGGTCGGCGATAATGCGAGCCGGGCAATCGCCTGCGTATTTGCACGCGGGCGGTCGCGAGCGGTGGTGGAACAGGAACGAGATGGTTTGGATTGATCTGGTCGTAGCGGGTCGCGCCGGCCTTAAGGGGTGGGCATCGGAATGACGCACACCGTCGCATTGCGCCGCAGCCTGATCGTGGCCGTCCTCGTCGCGATCGCGGCGGCGGTCTGGTTCGCAACGCGCCCCGACCCCGTGGCCGTGCTGGTCGCGGCGGTCGAACCGGGCCGCGTCGAGACCACCGTGGCCAATACCCGCGCGGGCTCGGTGTCGGCCTGCCGCCGTGCCAAGCTCGCGCCGCCGCTCGGCGGGCGCATCGAGAAGCTTGCCGTGCGCGAAGGCGACCGGGTCAAGACTGGACAGATCCTGCTCGAGCTGTGGAACGACGACCTGGTGGCGCGCGAGCTGGTGGCGACCGAATCGCTGCACACCGCCAGTGCGCGGGTGCGCGAGGTCTGCGCGCTGGCCGACATTGCGATCCGCGCCGCGGCGCGCGCGCGCCAGTTGCGCGACAAAGGTTTCGTCTCGGAGGAAAGCGTCGATCGGGCGAACAACGAGGCGACGGCCAAGCGCGCGGCCTGCGATTCGACGCGCGCGCAGGTCGCCGAGGCGGACGCGCGGCTGAGTGCCTCGCGTGCCGACACCACGCGCACGCTGCTGCGCGCACCGTTCGATGGCATCGTCGCCGAAGTCAACGGCGAGGTGGGTGAATTCCTCACCCCGTCGCCGCCCGGCATCCCGACGCTGCCGGCGATCGACCTCATCGACGACTCCTGCTTGTACGTGACGGCGCCGATCGACGAGGTCGACGGTGCGCGGCTCAAGGTCGGGATGGCCGGGCGGATCACGCTCGATGCCTATCGCGGCAAGCACTTCGCGGGGCACGTACGCCGCATCGCGCCGTACGTGCTGGCGGTGGAGAAGCAGGCGCGCACGGTCGAGGTCGAGGTCGAATTCGATCACCCGAGCGAGGTGCGCGAGCTGCTCGTCGGCTACAGCGCCGACGTCGAAATCATCGTTCAGGCGCGCGACGACGTTCTGCGCATGCCGACCCGCGCGCTGCTGCCGGGAAACCGCGTCCTGCGGCTCGGCGCGGACGGCGTGCTCGAAGCGCGCACGATCGAGACCGGCCTGTCGAACTGGGAATACACCGAGGTGACCGCGGGCCTCGCGCGCGGCGACCGGGTGGTCACCTCGCTCGAGCGGGCAGGCGTCCAAGCCGGCGTGGACGCGGTTGCGGAGCCCGGGGTTGCGCAGCGCCCAGGGGCAAGCCCCGGGGCCAAATGATCGGCCTGCGCGCGATCGAGCGCGTGTTCCACGTCGGGGAGGAGGAAGTCCACGCGCTGCGCGGGATCGATCTCGACATCGCGCAGGGCGCCTACCTGTCGATCATGGGGCCTTCGGGCTCGGGCAAGTCCACGCTGCTCAACATCATCGGGCTGCTCGACCGGCCCAACGCCGGACGCTATGCACTGGACGGACGCGACGTCACCGACCTCTCCGACGACGAGCAGGCGCGCGTGCGGCGCGACAAGATCGGCTTCGTGTTCCAGTTCTTCCACCTCGTGCCGCGGCTCAGCGCGGAACAGAACATCGCGCTGCCGATGATCCTCGCCGGGATCGACCCGGCAACGCGCCGCCAGCGCCTGGACCGGCTGCTCACGGACTACGGGCTCGAGGGGCGCGCGAAGCACCGGCCCGACCAGCTCTCCGGCGGCCAATGCCAGCGGGTTGCGATTGCGCGCGCCATGGTGATGCAGCCGACGGTGATCCTCGCCGACGAACCGACCGGCAATCTCGACCGCCATACGGGACGCGAGGTGATGGCCGTGCTCGAGGGCGTGCACCGCGCGGGCGGCACGGTGGCCGTCGTCACCCACGATCCGGAAATCGGTGCGCGCGCGCAGCGCTGCCTGCGCATGGTCGACGGCGAAATCGTCGGCGACGAAAGCGCTTGAGCGTGCGCTTCGCGGACCTGATCGAATTCACCTGGCAGGTCGTGCGCGGCTACCGCTCGCGCACGCTGTTGATCCTGCTCGCCATGGGCATCGGCGTCGCGGCGGTGATCGCGGTCAGCTCGATCGGCGAGGGCGCACGCCTGTACGTCGTCAACCAGTTCGGCTCCCTCGGCACCCATCTGGTGATCGTGCTGCCCGGGCGCAGCGAGACGGCGGGGGCGATGCCGGGCGTGCTGGTCGGCAATACGCCGCGCGACCTCACGATCGATGACGCGCTCGCGCTGCTGCGCAGTCCCGCGGTGCGGCGTCTGGCGCCGCTCATCGTCGGTGCCGGCGACGTCCGCGCGGGGGCGCTCAGCCGCGAAGCGCCGGTGCTCGGCTCGACGGCTGCGCTGGTCGACATCCGCCACATGGCGCTCGCGCAGGGCCGTTTCCTGCCCGCGGGCGATCCGCGCGACAGTCAGCCGGTGTGTGTGATCGGGGCCAAGCTGGCCGCGGAACTGTTCGGTGCGGGTGGTACGGGTGGCGCGCGCGGTGCACTCGGCGAATGGCTGCGGATCGGCGACCGGCGCTTCCGGGTGATCGGGATTCTCGCCTCACAGGGCCAGTCGCTCGGCTTCAACACCGACGAGATGGTCATCGTGCCGGTTGGCGCGGCGCAGGCGCTGTTCAACACCGAGTCATTGTTCAGAATCCTCGTCGAGGCGAAGAGCCGCGAGCAGATTCCATTTGCCAAGGCCGACATCGAGGAAATCCTGCGCCAGCGCCACGAAGGCAAGCGCGACGTCACCGTCATCACGCAGGATGCGGTGCTGGCGACTTTCGATCGAATCCTGCGTGCGCTGACGCTTGCCGTCGGCGGGCTCGCCGGGATCAGCCTCGCGGTCGCCGGGATCCTGATCATGAACGTGATGCTGATCGCGGTGACCCAGCGGCGGCGCGAAATCGGCCTCTTGCGCGCGTTGGGTGCCACTGGCAGGCAGATCCGGCTTGCGTTTCTCACCGAGGCGGTGCTGCTTGCGCTCGGCGGTGCGACGCTCGGGCTCGCCGCCGGCAAGCTCGGTCAGCTGGTGATCGTGCAGATCATTCCCAACGTTCCGTTCACGCCGCCCTGGTGGGCGTTGATCGCCGCGCCCGCGACCGCGATCGTGACCTCGGTGCTGTTCGCGGTGGCGCCCGCGCGCAAGGCCGCGCAGCTCAATCCGGTGCAGGCGCTGTCGAAGCGCTGATGGGCCTCGATGCGCGCCGCTGATTTCGTCCGCTTTACGATCGCCTCGCTCACCGCGCACCGCCTGCGCACCGTACTCACCGCGCTCGGCATCGCCGTCGGCGTGGCGGCGGTGATGCTGCTGACCGCGATCGGCGAGGGCCTGCACCGCTTCGTCATCGCCGAGTTCACCCAGTTCGGTACCAACCTGATCTCGGTCACGCCGGGCCGGATCAGTACCCACGGGGCGTCGCTCGGCGCAGTCAACACGGTGCGGCCGCTGAGCATCGACGATGCGGTCGCGTTGCGCCGCGCGCGCCACGTCAAGCTGACCGTTCCGCTCGTGCAGGGCAACGCCGAAGTCGAGCAGGGCGGGCGCAGCCGGCGCGTCACCCTCTACGGCGTCGGCGCCGACTTTGCCGAGGCCTTCGGCATGCGGGTCGCGAGCGGCGCGTTTCTGCCGCACGACGATCCGCGCGCGCCGCGCGCATTCGCCGTCC
>JAQBBQ010000042.1:0-7428 GCA_032125995.1 Betaproteobacteria bacterium
TCACCGACTTCGCGTTCGATGTCTTGCACGTATTCACCCAGAATGCGATCGACGAAGCGGATCGCGTCGGTCGTCGTACGCACCCGCGTCGTGTGCGCGGACTTGCCCGGCGGCAGTCCCGCGCGGCAGGTGCCAGGATAAATGCGCGCGCCGTCGATGGCGAGCGTCGAGTCGGCGATCTCGCGCCGCGTACAGGCGCAGGGATAGGTCACGCCGCTGCGACGCAGGACGTCGAGCGCCTCCCGGTAGCGCGCGCCACGTGCGCCTGCGCTCTGGTAGCTCACCGGTCCGTCCCAGGTCAGGCCGAGCGCTTCGAGCTGGCGCAGGATCGCGTCCGCCGCGCCCGGCTGCTCGCGCGGCTTGTCGAGATCCTCCATGCGCAGCAACCAGGCGCCGTCGACGGCGCGTGCATCGAGCCAGCTCGCCAGCGCGGCGACGAGCGAGCCGAAGTGCAGCGGCCCGGTGGGCGAGGGCGCAAAACGCCCGACATAATGCACGTCAGTTCGAGGGCAATCCTGCGACGAAGGCGCGTATAGTGCCATTTTTTTCGAAGGGGGTGCGCATGGCGACAGTCGAACTGAACAAGCAGAATTTCGAGTCGACGATCAGTGACAACCCGATGGTGATCGTCGACTTCTGGGCGCCGTGGTGCGGCCCTTGCCGCGGGTTCGCGCCAATTTACGAGCAGGCCTCCGAGACACACACCGACGTTGTTTTCGCGAAGCTGAACACCGAACAAGAGCAAGAGATCGCAGCGGCGTTCAACATCCGTTCGATCCCGACGCTGATGGTGTTCCGCGAGAACGTGGTCCTGTTCCAGCAGGCCGGCGCGCTGCCGGCCGCGGCGCTCGAAAGCGTGGTGACGCAGGTCAAGGCGCTCGACATGGCCGAGGTGCGCAAGGAGATTGCCGCAAGTGACGCGGGTGACACGAACAAAGCGTCGGCCTGAGTCGCTACCACAGGCGCCGGGCGCAAGGGTGAATTCGATCGATGGGCCCCGATCTCGAGTCGATCACACAATAAGAGAGTACTGATGCTCGAAATCCGCAAGGCCAACGAGCGCGGGCACGCCAACCATGGCTGGCTCGACTCCTGGCACAGCTTTTCATTCGCCGATTACCACGATCCGGACCACATGGGCTTCGGCGCGCTGCGCGTCATCAACGAGGATCGAATCGAGCCGGGCGCCGGCTTCGGCACCCACGGGCACCGCGACATGGAGATCATCAGCTACGTGCTCGAGGGCGCGCTTGCGCACAAGGACTCGATGGGCAATGGCTCGACGATGGTGCCGGGCGACGTGCAGCGCATGAGCGCCGGGCGCGGCGTCATGCACAGCGAGTTCAACCACGAAAAGGCGGGGGAGACGCATTTCCTCCAGATCTGGATCGAGCCGAACCAGCGCGGCATTGACCCGGGCTACGAACAAAAGCGCTTCGAAGCCGAGGCCAAGCGTGGACGGCTGCGCCTCGTCCTGTCACCCGATGGGCGCGAGGGATCGGTCAAGATTCACCAGGACGCATGCGTTTACGCGACGCTGCTCGACGGCGACGAGCGCGCGGTCCACGCGCTTGCCCCGGGGCGAAGGGCCTATCTGCATGTGGCGCGCGGGACCCTGCGCGCGAATGGCGAACGGCTTTCCGGCGGCGATGCCTTGAAGGCGGTCGACGTGCCCGAGATCGTGCTCGAGCAGGGCGAACGGGCCGAAGCGCTGCTGTTCGATTTGCCGTAAGCGGAGCATTAGAGGGTGAAGCGACGCACCTTTCTCTCGCTGGCGCCGCTGCTCCTCGCACCGGCGTGGGCGACATCGGCACCCGAGGCGCAGTTCGCGCGCGGGGTGCTATGGCGCGTGACGCGCAACAGCAAACCCGCGGGCTACGTGTTCGGCACGATCCACGTCGCCGATCCACGCCTCGCCAGCTTACCGGCGCCGGTTGCCGAGGCCTTCGATACCACGCGTAGCCTGACGGTCGAATTTACCGCCGGTGCCTATTCGCGCGAGCGGTTTCTCGAGGCCGCGATGTTTCTCGACCAGCAGACGCTCGAGGACAAGATTGGCGCGCGCGATTTCGAGCGCGTCGTCGAGCATCTGGCGCCGATCGGACTGTCGCGCGAATTCGTTCTCAAGCTCAAGCCCTGGGGTGTGCTGGTGAACCTGCGCAATCCGCGCAGCGTGGCGCGCACACCGGTGCCAACGCTTGACGAGCAGCTGTACGCGCGTGCCCGTGCCCGGCGCCTTGCGCTACATACGATGGAGAACGTCGAGGAGCAGGTATTCACCTTCGATGAATTTCCCATGGATTCACAGGTCGCGCTGCTGCGCGACGCGCTGGCGCATCAGGCCGAGCTTGCCGAGATGACCGAGCGCACGCTCGAGGCCTACCTGGCACGCGATCTCGACGCCATCTGGCGCGTACAGGAAGACTACGTCAGACGCCATCCGGGGATCGCCCCGCACAACGCGGTGTTCATGAAGCGCGTGATCACCGATCGCAGCGTCGTCATGGCGTTCCGGATGCAGCGCCAGCTGCGCTACGGAAACGCCTTTGTGGCGCTCGGTGCGCTGCATCTTCGCGGCGGGAAAGGCGTGCTCGCGCTACTCGAGCAAGACGGATACCGCGTTCACCGCGTCTACTGACGGCACATTCGTTGCACGCGCGGGCGCAAAACGATCCCGCGGCGAAGCGACTAGGCGCCGGCGTCCGGCCGCGCATCGGCCTGGGCCGGCGATCGGGCGAGTTCGCGCTCAAGCGCGGCGATCCTGTCGTGCAGCGGCTGCATCGTCGTACGCCACTCATCCTCGGAATACCGCGGGGTGATGTGCTGCGGGCAATTCCAATCGAAGGCGTCGACGCGGATCACGGCGACCCGCTCGATGCGTGCGCGATAGTCGGCGAGGTCGACCGCCGAGACGAGTTCGGGCGGCGCGTCCGCAGCCGTGACCATCGTCAACCGGCCGAGCAACTTCAACCGGCGGCGGTTCGCGTAATCCATTAGGAACAGCGATACCCGATCGTTGGTGGCAAGGTTGCCGACGCTGACGAACTGCCGGTTGCCGCCGAAATCCGCGAATGCGAGCGTGTGCGGATCAACAACCTTCAGAAACGCCGTCGGACCGCCGCGATGTTGCACGTAGGGCCAGCCGGTCTCGGACACGGTCGCCATGTAGAAACTGTCGCGCGCGGCGATGAAGTCGATCTCGCGCGCGCCCAGCGCGTCGTTCGGTCCGCCGTGCTGTGCCATGCGCTCGACCTGCGCGCGGGTTCCATAGTGGGTCTGCGCGGCCTTGACCGCGTCGGTAAAGGCGATTGCGGCGAATTGATGTGCCATCGGATGCTCCGGTCGATCGGGTTCGTAGGGCGCAGGATGGTTGATGTGTGAATCGGAATAAATAGTCCAATAGGCACAAGATTGATGCAGTAAACGCAGTAATATTCGCTCGTGGACAAGCTCCGAGCGATGGCGACGTTCGTACGGATCGTGGATGGCGGCAGCCTGACCGCCGCTGCAGCGGCGCTCGAAATGTCGAGCCCCGCGGTCGTGCGCCAGCTCGCGAGTCTCGAGCGGGCGCTCGATGTGCGGCTGCTCAACCGGACGACACGCCGCAGTGCGCTTACCGACGAGGGACGCGACTACTACACGCGCTGCAAGCGCATCCTCGCCGAGGTGGAGGATGCCGAGGCCGCGGCTGGCAGCCGGCGCGGCGCGGTAGGTGGCGAACTGCGCGTCACCGCCTCGGTGCTATTCGGGCGCATGCACGTCGCACCGCTCGCGGCAGAGTTTGCACGGCTGTATCGCGACGTGTCGATCGACCTGTTTCTGGTGGATCGCGTCGTGAACCTGCTCGACGAAGGGCTCGACGTCGGCGTGCGCATCGGAGAACTACCCGACTCTTCGCTCGTCGCGACCACCGTTGGCGAAGTGCGTCGCGTGGTATGCGCGAGCCCGCAGTATCTCCGGCACGCTGGGACGCCGCGCGTGCCCGCCGAATTACGAACGCACGCCTGCCTGCGCTTCGGCGGCCTCGGCGCATCGAACGATTGGACCTTCCGCGACGGCGCCCGTCGCATCGTGGTGCCGGTCAAGGGTCCGCTCTCGGGTAACCAGGCCGACACCATGATCGAGGCCTGCGCGGACGGGCTGGGAATCGGGATGTTCCTCTCGTACCAGGTTGCGCCGCTGATCGCGACCGGTCGCCTTGCGCTGCTGCTCGACGATTATCTGCCGCCGCCTGTGCCGGTCAGTATCGTCTATCCGCATGCCCGATTCCTGCCGACGCGTTCACGCCTGTTCATCGACTGGTTGCGCGAGCGGTTGCCACCGCGGCTGGCGCCCCCGACACGTCGATAGCGCCAGCCGCCATCGCGTTGAGGCCTCGCGCTGCGCGCCCGCCGCGTCGTCTGATGCAGGTACGCGCCCAGTGCGACTGCTAGACTTCGCGTCACCATGTCGGTCGTCGTCCTGATTTCGGGTCGCGGCAGCAACCTGCAGGCCTTGCTCGACGCGGGCCTGCCGGTCAGCGCGGTGATCAGCAACCGGTCCGACGCGAAGGGTCTCGAGATCGCGTCGGCGCGCGCCATCGCGACCCGGGTGGTCGAACACCGGACGTTTCCCTCGCGCGCGGCATTCGACGCCGCGCTCGCCGACGCGATCGATGCCTTCAAGCCCCGGTTGGTCGTGCTCGCGGGTTTCATGCGCATTCTGACGCCGGACTTCGTCGCGCGTTTCGCGGGGCGGCTGATGAACATTCATCCGTCCCTGCTGCCCGTTTTCCCCGGACTGGATACGCATGCCCGCGCGCTCGCTGCCGGTGTGAAGCTGCACGGCTGCACGGTGCATTTCGTCACCACGGAACTCGACCACGGCCCGCCGGTGGTACAGGCTGCAGTCCCGGTTCTTGCCGATGACACCGAAGCCACACTCGCCGCCCGCGTGCTCGAGGCAGAGCACCGCATCTATCCCGCCGCGGTACGCTGGTTTCTGGACGGACGCCTGCGTGTTGAGGGCATGCGCGTGATCGGGCGCGACCTCGAGCGCGAAGGGGACGGACTGCAGATACTCTGCGCACCGGGCCCGGAACAATGAACGCGATGAACGCGCCGGGACCGCAGCGCGCCGAATCGGATCGGCAGCCCGGCATGAAGCTGCACGCCGCGCAGCGGCGCCACGCGGAATCCCTGCTCGGTGAATTGTTGCAGTTTTCCGCTCCGGCGGACCAGGTGGTTTCGCGCTATTTCAGATCACACCGCGCGCTCGGCCAGCGCGACCGGGCGTTCATCGCCGAGACGACGTTCGCGGTGCTGCGCCGCAAACGATCGCTCGAGGCCGCCGCGGGAAGCGCGCATCCGAGGGCACTCGTCCTCGCGGCTTTGATTCGCGTCCAGGGATTTTCGGTGCGCGGGCTCGGGGAGGGGCTCTCACCGGGCGACCAGGCGGTCGTCGAGCGTGTGCGGGGCGCGGATACCGACGGGCTCGCCGATGCGGTGCGCGCCGATCTGCCCGACTGGTTGTGGTCGCGCCTCGTCGCGGTGTATGGCGCGACGGAGGCGATGCGCATCGCGCAGGGGCTGCTGAACGGGGCCCCGCTCGATCTGCGCGTAAACCTCGCGAAAATGGATCGCGCGGCGGCGATCGCGCAGCTGGCAAGCAGTGGGATCGAGGGTCGTGCGACGCCGTACTCGCCCGCGGGCGTGCGCCTTGCGGAGAAACCGGCAATCAACCGTGATCCGCTTTTCGAGGCGGGCGCGATCGAAGTTCAAGACGAGGGCAGTCAGCTCCTCGCCTACCTCCTGGCGCCGCGCCGCGGCGAGATGGTGGCGGACTACTGTGCCGGCGCCGGCGGCAAGACCCTCGCGATTTCGATGCTCATGCGCGGCGCCGGCCGCGTCTACGCGATGGACGTGTCCACCAAGCGCCTCGCGGCGCTCGCGCCGCGCGCCGCGCGGGCGGGCATTTCGAACGTCCACACGATTGCGCTCTCGGGCGAAACCGACGCGCGCGCAAAACGGCTCGCCGGAAAGATCGACCGCGTGTTGGTCGACTCGCCGTGCAGCGGGTTCGGGACGCTGCGTCGGAATCCGGACCTCAAATGGCGCCACGGCGCTGAGGCAATCACAGAGCTGGCGGAAAAGCAGGGCCGCATCCTCGCGGCCGCGGCACGCCTGGTGAAACCCGGCGGGCGGCTGGTGTATGCGACCTGCAGCATTCTGCAAGAGGAGAACGAGGCCGTGGTCGAGCAGTTCCTGCGCGCGGCGGACGGATTTCATCCCCTGTCATGCACCGACCTGCTCGCGGCGCAGCGCATCGAACTGAATGGTGGACCCTATTTGCGTCTGTGGCCACACGTGCACGGCACCGACGGCTTCTTCGCGGCTGCGTTCACGCGTGCCTAGGCTGTGGCGACTACTCGCGGTTCGGTCCCGGTTCGCCCACGTAGGGCGCATGTAGGTGCACCGACTCGACCGCGCGGCGCTTGCGCAGGCGCAGATTGAGCATCTCGACGATCACCGCGAACGCCATGGCGAAGTAGACATATCCTTTCGGCAGATCATGGTCGAAGCCCTGTGCAATGAGCACCACGCCGATGACGACCAGGAAGGCGAGCGCGAGCATCTTGATCGTCGGGTGCGCTGAGACGAAGCGGCCGATCGGGCCCGCGAAGGCCATCATCAATCCGACCGACGCAACGACCGCCGCAATCATGATTTCGAGCTCCTTGACCATGCCAACCGCAGTGATGATCGAGTCGAGCGAAAACACGAGATCGACGAGCATGATCTGCACGATCACGGCGCCAAAGGTCGCGCGTACCGCGGTGGAGCGCCCGCCTTCCTCACCCTCGAGCAGCTGGTGGATCTCGCCCACGCTCTTCCAGAGCAGGAAGAGTCCGCCGCCAATGAGGATCAGGTCGCGCCCGGAAAATTCCTCGCCGAGCACGGTGAACAGCGGCGCCGTGAGCGCGATGATCCACGCCAGCACGACGAGCAATCCGATACGCATGACCATCGCGCCAGCCAGGCCGATGCGGCGCGCGATCTCGCGGCGTGCGCGCGGCAGCTTGTCGACAAGAATGGAGATGAAGATGATGTTGTCGATGCCGAGCACAAGCTCGAGCGCGGTCAGCGTGGCGAACGCGATCCAGGCCCGTGGATCGAACAGTAGGTCTAGCATGCGGTCTCCCGAGGCGCCGCGCGCGGGGGCGGCAGAAACGCGTCGCATTATCCCAAAGTGCTGCGCGGCGCATTTCGATAATGCCTTACGGGCGAGGGGCTTAGCGAACGCGGTCAAGCGCGTGGCGCGAAGTGTATACATGCGTCTAAACGGGGTTCGCGGAGGAGTGTGATTCGCGTAGAATGCCGCCACGCTTCCTGCCTATATTCAACGAGATAAACCCACTATGCCTTTGTTGCGCGACGTTCTTTTTGCCGG
>JAQBBQ010000043.1:0-7050 GCA_032125995.1 Betaproteobacteria bacterium
ACCACCTGCTGCTCAAGTGCTGCTGGGTGCCGCGCGCGCAGCCGCGCTTCCTTGAGTGCTTCGATGCGCTCACCGCGGCGTACCTCGCGCACCACGCGCCGCAAGGCCTGGAGGCGCGGGCGGCGACCCTGCTGCCGGGCCTGCTGCTGGCGAGAGTCGACGGCAAATCGCCCGTCGAGTACCTGACGGAGGAAACGCAGAAAGCGCGCGTGCGTCGGGTGGCGCGCGCCCTGCTCGCCTCGCCGCCCGCCCGGCTCGTCGAAGTCCGTGCTGCATGGCAAGAATCGTAGACGTCCGCGCCCGCCGCGTCTGGGATTCGCGAGGGCGACCTACCGTGGAAGCCGAGGTGCATCTCAAAGGCGCGGGCGGGCGCGCCATCGCCCCCGCGGGGGCGTCGACCGGCGCGGGCGAGGCAAAAGCGCTGGAAGCGGATGTTGCCGTGCGCAACGTGAATACGGTGATTCGCGCCGCATTGCTGGGCGTGGACGCGCGCCAGCAGGAGACCGTGGACCGCAAGCTCATCGCGCTCGACGGCACGCCGGACAAGTCGCGCCTGGGCGCCAACACCATGGTTGCCGTGTCCCTCGCCTGTATCCAGGCTTCGGCCGCGGCGGCGCGCAAACCCCTGTGGCGCCACCTGGCCGGCGAGAAGCGCGTGGCGATGCCAGTGCCGCAGGTGCAGATCTATGGCGGCGGCGCGCACGCCCGAGGGCGCGTAGACATCCAGGACTACATGATTGTCTGCCGCGGCGCCGGCAGCTTCGCCGAGAGCCTGGCGTGGACCGCCGAGGTGTATCGCGCAGCCGGCGCCAGGTTGGCGAAGAAAGGTGCGCTGCGGGGCGTAGCCGACGAAGGCGGCTACTGGCCTTCGTTCAAGTCGAACGAGGAGGGCCTCGCCGAGCTGGTAGGGGCGATCAGCGACGCGGGCTTCGAGCCGGGCGCCGACATCGCCATCGCGCTCGACGTGGCGGCCAGCCAGTTCTACCGCGGCGGGCGCTACCTGCTGGCGCTTGAGAACCGCTCGCTCACGGCAGAGCAATTTCACTCGATGCTGCTGCGCTGGCTGGACGCCTACCCCATCGTCTCGATCGAGGATCCTTTTGCGGAGAACGACGCGGAGGCGATGCGGGCCTTCACCAGGGCCGTGGGCACGCGCGTGCAGGTCGTCGGCGACGACCTGTTCGTCACCCAGGCTGAAAAGTTAGATGCGCACTTGGCGAACACCGTCCTGCTGAAGCCGAACCAGGTCGGCACTGTGACCGAGACACTCGCCTGCTGGACTGCGGCGCAGGCGAAAGGCATGCGCGCAATCGTTTCCGCGCGCTCCGGCGAAACCGAGGACATCAGCATCGTCCACCTGGCGGTGGGCTGGGGCGTGTCCCAGCTCAAGGTCGGCAGTTTCGCGCGCTCGGAGCGCATGGCGAAGTGGAACGAGGGCCTGCGCATCGAGGAACAGTTGGGCAGCAAGGCGCTGCCCTTCCCGGCCAGCAGGCTGTTCAAATAGGGACAGCCCCCATTAAAGCGCGCGCAAGCCGTTAGCGTCCAGGCGGTAGCGCCGGTCGCAGGTGGCGGCCGCGGCCTCGGAGTGCGTGACGAGGATGCCGGCGGCGCCATGGCGCTTTACCTGCCCTCGCAGCACTTCGAGAACCTGGCGCGCATTGTCCGGGTCGAGGTTGCCGGTGGGTTCGTCCGCGAGCACCAGCTTGGGCGCACCGACCAGGGCGCGCGCGATCGCGATTCGCTGCAGCTCGCCGCCCGAGAGCTCGCGCGGTGCGCTTGCCTCGCGGCCCGCCAGGCCGACGGCGGCGATGAGCGCGCGCGCACGACGCTCGATTTCGGTTTGCACCACCCCGCGCAGGAGCAGCGGTAAGCCGACGTTTTGCAGCAACGTGAGATGCGGCAGGACGTGAAACGCCTGAAACACGAAGCCGAAGCGCTCGCGCCGCAGGCGCGTCGCAACGGCGTCGTCAAGGCCGGTCATCTCCAGGCCGTCGATCTGCACCCGCCCGGCATCGGCCGGCTCAAGCCCCGCGATGATGTTCAGCAGCGTGGACTTGCCGATACCCGACTCACCGACCACCGCCACGTACTCGCCCGCGTCGAGACGCAGCGATACCTCGTGCAGCACAACGCGGCTGCCAAAGCGTTTTGTGACGCCGGTCAATTCCAGCATGGCCCACGCACTATAGTTCTTCCGGACCGCCCGGGCCCCTGGGTGCCCCGTCGGCGCACAGTGTGGACACCTCCAAACCCTCTTGCTAGACTGCCTGCGCCGCAGTTCTAAGAACGCATGGCGGCCGCAGCGCGATCCTGCGTCGGCCGCTGGTCCAATCGGAGGAGATCATGGTGCGCAATTCCATTCGCTCGCTTTCTGCCGCGTTGCTCGCGACCTCGCTCGTCGCCGGCCCCGCAATCGCTGCCGACACGGTCAAGATCGGTTTCATCACGACGCTGTCCGGCCCGGCAGGAATCATCGGCAAAGACATGAAACAATCGGTCGAACTCGCAATCGAGCATCTCGGTGGCAAGATGGGAGGCATCCCGGTCGAGGTGATCTTCGGCGACGATCAGCGCAAGCCCGATGTCGGCAAACAAGTTGCCGACGCAATGATCAAGCGGGATAAGGTCGATTTCGTCTCGGGCATCATCTGGTCGAACATCATGCTCGCCGTTGCGCCGTCGGTGACCGCAGCCGGCACGATGATGATCGGCACCAACGCAGGTCCCCACCAGCTCGCGGGAAAGTTGTGCAGCGAGCGCTTCTTCACCACCTCGTGGCAGAACGACTCGACGCCTGAGGCGATGGGCAAGCACCTGCAGGACCTCGGCCTGAACGACGTTTACCTGATGGCGCCGAACTACGCCGCCGGCAAGGACATGCTCACGGGGTTCAAGCGCTACTTCAAGGGTCGCATCGCGGGCGAGGTCTACACCAAGCTCGGCCAGTCCGACTACCAGGCGGAACTCAGCCAGTTGCGCGCGAAAAACCCGAAGGCGGTGTTCGTCTTCCTGCCGGGCGGCATGGGCATCCAGTTCCTCAAGCAATATTCGCAAGCCGGCCTGCGCGGCCAGTATCCGCTGTATTCGGTGTACACCGTGGACGAACTCTCTCTGCCTGCGGTGCGCCATGCGGCGCTCGGCCAGCTCGAGACGCGCTATTGGAGCCAGGACCTGAAGAACGCGGCAAACCAGAAGTTCGTCTCCGCGTACAAGAAGAAATACGGCAGGCCGCCCTCCTTCTACGGCGCGCAGAGCTACGACGGCATGATGCTGATTGACTCGGCGGTGCGCGCAGTCAAGGGCAACCTGAAGGATCAGAAGGGCATGATCCGCGCGATGCGCAAAGCGAACTACGCCTCGACGCGCGGCAAGTACAGCTACAACACAAATCACTTCCCAATCCAGAACTACTATCTGCTGAAAGCGGTGGCTGGGGCGGGCGGTGCCGACGCCGTCCCGGTGATGGAGATTCAGAAGACCGTATTTAGCAATCACAAAGACGCTTACTACAAAGAGTGCAAGATGAAGTGGTAGGCGCAGGCACCAGGCGTGGAAGGGCGCGGCTAGACCGCGCCCTTTTTTTTATAGACCGATGAACGCGATCCTGATTGCCGAGCAAACCCTGAACGGGCTGCAGTTCGGCGCGATGCTGTTCCTGATGGCCGCGGGCCTCACGCTCGTATTCGGCATCATGAACATGGTGAACCTTGCGCACGGTTCGATGTACATGGTTGGCGCGTATCTCGCGGTCACCCTCACCCAATGGACGGGTTCGTACATCCTCGGCGTTCTGCTCGCCCTTGTCGGCACGCTGGTCGTCGGCGTCGTGGTCGAAGTCGTTGCACTGCGCACGCTCTACGAACGCGACCACCTCGACCAGGTACTTGCGACCTTCGGGCTGATTCTGTTCTTCAACGAATTGATCGCGATCCTCTGGGGACGTGCGGCGCTGTACAACGACATCCCGCAGTATCTTTCAGGCCACGTCGATCTCTTCACCAACGTGCGCTACCCGGTCTACCGGTTCGCAATCATCGTCGTCGGTGCGGTCGTCGCATTGCTGCTGTGGTATGTGGTCGCGCGAACTCGGCTGGGGATGTTGATCCGGGCCGGCGCGTCCAACCGGACCATGGTCGCGGCGCTCGGCATCAACATCCGACTGCTCTACACGATCGTGTTCGGGGTCGGCGCCGCGCTCGCCGGACTGGCCGGCCTGATGGCGGGGCCGATCTACGCCGTCCAGCCCGGCATGGGCGAGGAAATCCTCATCTCGGTGTTCGTCGTCATCGTCATCGGCGGCATCGGCTCGATCCGCGGCGCACTCGCGGGGGCGCTGATCGTCGGCATGGTCGACACGATGGGGCGTGCGTTCCTCAAGCCGGTGCTCGGCACGCTGATCTCACCGACCGCCGCGGAGGCCGCCGGGCCGGCACTCGCCTCGATGCTGATCTACCTGCTGATGGCGATCGTACTCGCGCTGCGGCCCGAAGGCCTGTTCCCGGCGAAGGGGCACTGAGATGCGCGGGCGGCTTCGATTGCTTGTGCTGATTGGCGGCCTGGCGCTGATTGCGGCGGTGCCGTTCATTGCCGCATTCTTCGATCAACCGTTTTACGTCGACCTGCTGCGCCGCGTGATGATCTTCGCCATTGCAGCGCTGAGTCTCAACCTGATTCTCGGCTACGGCGGCATGGTGTCCTTCGGCCACGCGGCCTACCTCGGTGTCGGCGGCTACGCCGTCGCGATCCTCGCCCAGCACGGCATCCACAACGGTTTCGTCCAGCTCGCGGTCGCGGTCGGCGCATCCGCGCTGGTCGCACTCGTGATCGGCGCGGTGTCGATCCGCACCAGCGGCATCTATTTCATCATGATCACCCTCGCCTTCACCCAGATGCTCTACTTCCTCGGCATCTCGCTCGAAGAATACGGCGGCGACGACGGGCTGCGGCTCGCCGCGCTGAGTGATTTCGCCGGGCTGATCAATCTCAAGAATGGCACCGCGTTCTATTACCTGGTGTTCGCGGTCATGGTAGCGTTCCTTTACATCGTGCATCGGATCGTGCATTCGCGCTTCGGCATGGTGATCCGCGCGGCAAAATCGAACGAACCCCGCACCCGCGCGATCGGCTTCTCGCCCTACCTCTACCGGCTTGGTGCATTCGTCATCGCCGGCGCAATGTGCGGGGTCGCCGGCCTTCTGCTGGTCAACCATACCGCCTACCTCACCCCCGATTTCATGCATTGGACGCGCTCGGGCGAGATCATGTTCATGGTGATCCTCGGCGGTATCGGCACGTCGATCGGCCCAGTGCTGGGCGCCTTTGTGTTCCTCCTGCTCGAAGACATCCTGGCTGGGTGGACCGTGCACTGGCAGATCATCCTCGGGCCGTTCCTGATCCTGGTCGTCCTGTTCGCCAAGCGCGGCCTGGCGGGCCTGATACCCGGGGGCGATCGCAATGACTGAGCCGCTGCTCGACGTGGAAGGCCTGGTCAAGGCCTTTGGTGCGCTGCGTGCCACCGACGGGGTGACGTTCGATGTGCTACCCGGAGAAACGCACGCCATCATCGGTCCGAACGGCGCGGGCAAGACGACGCTCATCGCGCAGCTTGCCGGTAACCTGCGCTCCGACGCAGGGCGCATTCGGTTCGCGGGCGAGGACATTAGTGCGCTCGGCACCGCCGCGCGTTCACACAAAGGGCTTGCGCGCTCGTTCCAGATCACGAGTATCTATCGCGAGTTCAGCGTGCTCGATAACGTGTCGCTGGCGGTGCAGGCGCATGCCGGACATAGCTTTCGCTTCTGGCGTCCTGCGCGCGAAGACGCGGCGCTGCATGTTCCGGCACGCGCGATCCTGAACGAGGTCGGCCTCGGTGGCCGCGCGGAGGTGCTGGCCGCGAACCTTGCGCACGGCGAGCAGCGCCAGCTCGAGATCGCGATGGTGCTCGCCACCGAGCCGCGCCTGCTGCTGCTCGACGAGCCCGTGGCTGGCATGGGCATCGACGAATCGCAGCGTATGGTGGCGTTCCTCGGCACGCTGAAAGGGCGCCAGACCATCGTCCTCGTCGAGCACGACATGGATGCCGTGTTCACGCTCGCGGACCGGATATCGGTGCTGGTCTACGGCCGCATCATCGCCACCGGCACGCCCGAGGAAATCCGCGCCAACCGCGAAGTGCGCGCGGCCTACCTCGGCGAGGAAGTCGAGGACTGAGCGCGCGGAACCACGATGAGCGAATCACTCCTTCACGTCCGCGATCTGGAGACTGCCTACGGCCAAAGCCAGGTGCTGTTCGGTGTGTCGTTCCGCATCGGCGCGGGCGAGGTCGCGACCCTGCTCGGCCGTAACGGTATGGGCAAGACCACCACCGTGCGTTCGATCATGGGGATCATTCGGACGCTCTCGGGGACGATCAGCTTCGACGGCAAAGCGATCCGCGGGCTGCCGTCATACCGGATCGCGCAGGCGGGGCTCGGCCTGGTGCCAGAGGGTCGCCAGGTGTTTCCGAATCTGACCGTACGCGAGAATCTCATCGCAACCGCCGGCAACCGCAGCGGACACGACGCGCCCTGGACGCTCGACAAGGCCTTCAAACTCTTCCCGCGCCTCGCCGAGCGACGCGATCACTTCGGCAATCAGCTCTCGGGCGGCGAACAGCAGATGCTCGCGATCGCGCGTGCGCTGATGACCAATCCGCGCCTCCTGATCCTCGACGAAGCAACCGAGGGCCTCGCGCCGATGGTGCGTGCCGAAATCTACCGCTCGATCGAAAGCCTGAAGGCGGCCGGCCAGTCGATCCTCATGATCGACAAGGACATCAAGGCGCTCACGCGTATCGCAGAGCGGCACTACGTGCTCGAAAAGGGTCGCGTCGTGTGGAGTGGAACGTCGGCCGAACTCGCGGCGAGCGAGGACATGCAGCACCGTTATTTGGGCGTCTAAAAGGTGTCAGGAACCTTTTTTCAAAAGGGGTCAGACCCCATTTTTGTTGATCGAAGGCCTACGGTCCTCTAAAAGGGGGTCTGACCCCCTTTCGACTTATCCACAAGGGTC
>JAQBBQ010000044.1:0-3577 GCA_032125995.1 Betaproteobacteria bacterium
GCGTCCGACGAGGCGCATCGCAAGTGCCCACATCCCGCCGGGCATGAAGAAGATGACCACCAGCAGCGTGCCGCCGACGATCATCTGCCAGGCATGCGGCATCCATTCGGCGGCGTAGGTGCGCAGGATCTCGAACACGAACGAGCCGATGAATGGCGCGGCGACGCTGCCCGGGCCCGAGAGGATGGTGACGAAGACCAGTTCGCCCGAGGCGGTCCAGTTCACCATCGAGTCCGGATCGACCTGGCCGAGCGCGAGCGCCATGAAGCCGCCGCCGATGCCGGCGAGCAGGGTCGAGAGCACGTACTTGATGTGGATCGCGTGCTCGGCCGAGTAGCCGAGGTACTCGACGCGGATCTCGTTGTCGCGGATTGCGCTGGTCAAGCGCCCAAGCGTCGACTGCAGGTAGCCCTGCACCGCCACCGCGATCGCCCAGCCCGTCACCAACAGAACGAACAGCAGCGCAAGCTTGCCGTCCTGCGCGTCCTCGAACGCGATGCCGGCGAAGGTCGGTGCCGCGACCGAGAAGCCGTCGGTGCTGCCCAGCGCCTCGGTCTTCACCAGGATGCCGTAAAGGATCATCGAGAAGGCGAGGTTCAGCATCGCGAAATAGATGTCGCGGTAGCGCCGCAGGATGAAGCCGAGCAGGAAACCGAGCAGCGTCGACAGCGCGGCGGCAGCGCCGATGAGGACGAAGGCGTCGGTGATCCCCGTGTAGCGGCCCAGCATCGCCACGGTATAGGCGCCGAGGCCGAAATACAGCGCGTGGCCAAAGGACACCAAACGCGTGCGCCACAGCACCATCAGGCCGATCACCGCGATCGCGCGCGCAAACGCGAACAGCAGCTGGTTCACGATCCAGCTCGGCACCAAGGCGCTGACGACCAGCATCACGCCGAGCGCGATGGTCAGTCCCTGAACGGTGCGGTCGCGCAGCAGCGTCATATCTTGCGCAACTTGATCGGCGGGAACAGGCCTTCCGGCCGGAACACGAGGACGGTCGCCATGACCGCGTAAACGATGAACAGTTCGAACTGCGGAAACTTGTGCACCGCGAGCGCGCGCACCAGGCCGACCGCGAGGGCGCCGACGATCGCGCCGGGCACGCTGCCCATGCCGCCGATCACCACCACCGCGAACGACAGCACGATGACGTCGATGCCGAAGCCGGGAGCGACCGATATCGTTGGCGCGACGTAAGCGCCGCCGAGCGCGCCGAACATCGCGCCGACGGTGAACGTCACCATGTAGACGCGGCTGACGTTCAGGCCCATCGTCTCCGACATCTCGCGATCGAAGATCACCGCCGAGAGCAGCTTGCCCCAGCGCGTGCGCTTGAGCCCCGCCCAGCACACCACGGCCACCACGGCGGCCAACCCGATCAGGGTCAGGCCGTAGGTGTCGCGCGTGATGCCGCCCAGCTCGACGCTGCCGAGCAGCGTCATCGGTTGGTAGGCGAAGTAGGGATCGGTGCCGAAGACGAGCAGGATCACGTCCTCGAGTACGAGGAAGCTGCCGAAGGTCGCGAGCACGATCAGCACTTCGTCGCGGTGGTACATGAACTGCAGGATGCCGCGCTCGAGAATCAGGCCGAGCACCAGGCCGACCAGGATCGCGGAGAACAAAATGATGACGAAGCCGGCCCAGTCGGGCCAGCCCGCGTTGGCCGCCAGGCCGATCAGGAACGCCGCCGTGTAGGCGCCCCAGGCGTAGAAGGCGCCGTGGGTGACGTTCAGGATCTTCATGACCCCGAAAATGATCGTCAGGCCAAGCGACACGATGAACAGGTATGACGAAAATACCAGTCCGTCGAGCAGAATCGTGAACGCAGTGTCCACCCTGTCGTCCCTGTCAGGAAAACGCTGTTGTTACGAGAGTCGAGGATTGCGAACGAAAAGCGCCGACCGGGGGCAGTGGCACCGCCCCCGGTCGCCGAAGCTGATGCGTTCAGCCAATCAGCACTTGGCGCCCTTCATGCCGCCCTTGATCCATTCGACACTGTCGACGCCTTCGGGCGGGTTGACGCATTCGGCAGGATAGAACTTGATCTTCTCCATCTTCAGCTCGCCGGCCTTGGCGTCCCACTTGGTGATGCCGTAGCCGTTTTCCGTGATCGCCTGGTGCCCGTCGCCGAGCGCCATCGTCACGGTGGTGGCGAAGGACTCGTAGGTCGCGCCCTTCAACGCGGCGATCACCTGGTCCTGGCTCGGGAAGCCGCCTGCGGCCTTCCCCGCCTTGTCGTAGGCGTGTTTCACTCCGAGCACCGCCTGACCATACTGGTACGCGGGTCCGGGCGGCAGGCTGCCGAAGCGATCCTGGTAGGCCTTGATCATCCACTTGTTGAGCACGCTGTCGCGATTGCGCACGATCGCGCCGTAGGGCCCGCGCGCGCCGAGGATGGCGCCGTTCGGCATGCGCTTGTTCAAGCGATAGGCCGAGGTCTCGCCGACCGTGAAGATCACCTTCTTCTTCTTGAACAGGCCGCGCGTCTGGCCCTGGAGGATGAAGCTCTCGAGGTCGCCGTCCCAGAAGCTGGTGTGAACCAGCTGTGACTTGTCGAGCAGCAGCGCGGAGATCTCGGTCGAATACTGACCCTGGAAAATCTTCGGCCATTGCAGCTTGGCCGAGCCCTTGGCTTTGCCCTTGGTGAGCAGCTGCATCGTGGCATCGAAGTCACGGTAGGAATCCTGTCCCCAGGCATAGTTCTGGTTGATCCCGGAATAGGTCTTGACCTTGGGAAAGTTCTCCTTGATGTAGTACGCCGCAGCGACGTTGTCCGAGGTCGAGTGGCCCATGGTGCGGAACACGTACTGGCGCTTGGCCTCCTCGAAGATGCGCGGCGTGCCGCAAATGGCAAATATGGTGAGCTTCTTCAGCTCCTCGGCCACCGGCGCCAGCGCGGCGCAGGTGCCGCTCCCGATGTAGCCGAGCGCGACGTCGACCCCGCGCTTTTCCACCATGTTGCGGTATTCGGCGACCTGCTTGGTGTTGCCCCCGGACTCATCGATGTATTCCACTTCGATCTGCCGTCCGGCAAGGCCGATCGTGTTGTAGGGCGCCGGGAGTTTGCCCGCATTGATCGCCGCAATCACCACCTCGGCGCCGTTACGCGATGGTACGCCGAAGGGACCAGCCGCCGGTCCCGACAGGAACGCGACCACGCTCATCTTGACCGTATCCGCAGCCTGCGCGGACATCATCGCCGGCGTGAGCGCCGCCGCGACCAGGGCTGGGATCGCCAGCTTTCTGAGTTGTCTCATGTTTCCTCCTCCATGCAGTTGTGACGTCTGGTTCACTGTCGCGCCCGAATCGGCCGGCGTGTATGCTGCCGCGGCCGTGGTAGCCGACGGTACAGTGTGTCCGGCGATGGTGCTGCAGACCCCCGGACGCGGTCAAGTAATTCCACAGGGGGGGTCTCTGACCCCGGGGAGCCTGCAATGAGCGTGCCGCCCGTGTCGCCGGGTCTGTTGGCAGTGTGGAACGACATCGCCGCCGAGGACGAAGCCGAGTTCAACGCCTGGTACGTCGAGGAGCACGTGCCCGAGCGCCTGGGGGTTCCGGGCATCCTGAGCGCGCG
>JAQBBQ010000045.1:0-3387 GCA_032125995.1 Betaproteobacteria bacterium
CAGCGCCGGCGCCCGGTCAGCGCGCACACCAGGCGCACGAGCTCGATGAGCGTGTAACGCGTTGGGCCGCACAGGTCATGGCGCCCGCCGGGTGGGACGCGCGCCTCGAGCGCCGCGACCAGCACCTTCGCCAGGTCGCCCACGTACAGGGGCTGAAACTGCGCCTGCGGACAGGCGAGCGCGAGCACCGGGAACAGGCGCGTCAGGCTGGCGAATAGATTGAGAAACCGATCCTCGGGCCCGAACACGACCGACGGACGGAAGACCGTTGCCTGCAGATCATCGGCGGCGAGAACGACCCGTTCGCCGACGCCCTTCGAACGCAGATACTCCGAGGGCGCGTCGGGCGCCGCGCCGAGCGCGCTGACGTGCAGCAGCCGTTTGACGCCCGAGGCATGGCAGGCATTGACGATCGCCTGCGGCAGCTCGACATGCGCGCGCGCGAAGTCCGGACCGTAGTCGTTCGGTCCGCGCTCGTCGCGACGTCCGGGTCGGCTATGCAGGACGCCGACCAGGTTGATGACCGCGTCGCGTCCCGGAATGAGTCGTTCGAGTACGCCGGGCGCGAGTACGTCGGCCACGAGCACCTCGACGGTGGGCAGCAGGATCAGGTGCTTGGCGCGCTCGCGCCGTCGCGCGGGAACCGTGACGCGGGCGCCCCGCGCCGCAAGTGCCGCGACCAGGTGCCGGCCGACGAAGCCGCTGCCGCCGACGACGAGGAAATTCTTTTCACGCATGACCGGATCGTTGAATGCGTTGAATGCGTTGAATGCGTTGAATCACCGAGGCAGCGCGGCGTGGCGCCGCTCATACCGCTATGCGCGAATTATCCCGCGCGCGCGCCACCAGAGCCAGCGAGACACTCAGGGGAGGTCCTTGTCGGCGCGCTCGTTCGGCGTTTTCGGCGGCATCGTGCCGAGCCGCGCCTTGAGCAACGATCGCTTGCCATCGAGCAGGGCGTAAAAAACGGCGTTCGCCATCACCTTCTTGACGTAGTCCCGGGTCTCGTCGAACGGAATCGTCTCGATGTAGATCGCGCCTTCGAGCGGCTTGGCGTCCCGCCAGCGCCGTGCACGCCCCGGGCCCGCGTTGTAGCCGGCCGTCGCCAGCACCGGGTGGCCCAGTTCGTCGAGAACCAATTTCAGGTAGCTCGTGCCCAGCGTGATGTTCGTTTCGACGTCCGTCACATCGCGCCTGCGAAAGTCTTTCATGCCGATCTTGCGCGCGGTCCAGCGCGCGGTGCGCGGCATGAGCTGCATCAGGCCACCCGCGCCGGCGCTAGATTTTGCGTCGGCGATGAAACGGCTCTCCTGACGCACCAGCCCGAGCACCCAGTACTCGTCGAGCTCATGTTCCTCCGCATGGGTGCTGAAGACATCTCGATACGGCGCCAGGTAGCGCAGCGCGAAATTGTGCTGCACCTGCGTACGGTCCGCCGTGTTGATCGCGCGATCAGGAATTTCAGCCTGTCGCGCAAGCTCCGCCGCGGCCAGCAATTCACGGTCGTTCATGGTCCGGATCGTGTAGACCCATTCACGCCTGCCGTCGGTGCGCAAGTTCAGGCGGTAGAGTGCAAGCGCCCGACGCACGCCAGGATTGCGCCTCGCCGCGTCGAGGTCCTCGCTGCTCGCCTCGTGCATTGGTTCCGGCAGCGTCGCGTAATCGCCGAGCGCTTCGGTTGCAAGCAAGCCGTAGAAATGCGGCTCACCGGCGAGCCGCAGGTAATGCGCCCTTGCGCCCCCGGTTTTGCCGAGCGCTTCGAGCGCGCGGCCGTACCAGTAGGTCCAGGCGGGATTGCGATGCGACTCGACCGGCATTTCGTCGATCGCATCGCGCAGCGCCACCCAGTGCGATGCGCGAAGCGCGGCGCGCGCCTTCCATTCGCGCTGCTCGTAGGTCAGCGTATTTCGCCCGGCGCGTTCATACCAGGCAAGCGCCTCGCGTTCGTGGTGGCGCGCCGCCTCCATCGCGACGCGTCCCCACAGGTAATGGCGGTCCGCCTCGCTCAGCGCGTTGGCCAGGCGACCCTCGAGCAGGTCGGCCGCGCGCAGCGGGTCGAGGCCCGCGAACCGGATCATCGCGAGCACCGCAAGTTCGCGATCGGCGCGGCGTTTCAGCTTCGTCTTGAGCAGCTTGGCAAGCACCCGGTCTGGCTTCAGCGCGACAAGCCTGAGCGTCGCCTTATCGGGCCGATCCTTCTTGGGCACGAACTCGAGCGCACGGCCCGCCTCCGCGCGGCGGCGGTTCTCCATTTGCACGCGTGCGCGGCGCCAGGCGAGATCTTCGGTCAATACTCCGATCTCAGCCATGTCCTCGGCGAGCCGGTCGCAACCCCTGGGGAGCTTGGTCGGTTCGAGCCAGAGCTGAATGGCCGCGTCCAGCACGCTGCGATCACCCTGCGCAAGGCGCGACGCCCAGGTGTAGCAGCGCACCTCGAGGTTATCGAGCACGAGCGGCGCGAGCTCGACATCGAAGCGTTTCCAGTCCCTGCGCTTGCCGAGTTCCTGCAGCCATTCGGCTCGCACGACATCTGCTAGACGGCTGTCGGGGTAGCGTGAGAGAAACGCGTGCACCGTGGTCGCCTCGGCGCCCTCGAAGCGCATCATCAGGCGCCAGTACTCGACGTACGGTTCAAGCACATGGCCACGTGCGGCTTCGCGTTGCCGCTCGAGCGTTTCGAACTTGCCCTTTTTGAACGCCGCGGCGGCCGCGAGGATGGCGTCGTCGCCGTCCGCCGCGCCCGCCGACGCAGTCAAGGCGATCGACAAAATCACCCAAAGTTGACAGAAACGCTGCAAAATCATGAGGTAAGGATAGCATGTCCATGATTCCCGACGACCTCCTCCGCTGGCGTAAGACCACCCGCCAACGCCTCATCGCGGCGCGGTTCGCGCTCGATGCAGCAACCCTGGCTGCGTTCCGCCATGCGATCGACCGCCATATCGAGCGTGCGTTTCCCGGACTGGCCGGTGCACGGCTCGCGTTCTGCTGGCCGATCCAGAATGAGTACGACGCACGCCATGTTGCGCGGCGCCTGCGCGATCGCGGCGCGCGCACCGCACTGCCGGTCGTCGTGGCGCCCGCGGCGCCACTCGTGTTCCGCGCCTGGCACCCGGGCGTCGCGCTCGCGCGCGGCGCGCTCGGCATCGCCTATCCGGCGCGCGGACCCGAGGTCGTTCCGCGGGCCATCCTGCTGCCGGTCAACGCCTGGGACAGCGCGGGCTACCGCCTCGGCTACGGCGGCGGCTACTTCGATCGCACGCTCGCCGCCATGGCCCAAAAGCCGGCTGTCATCGGCGTCGGTTACGAGTGCGCGCGCATCGAGACGATTTTCCCGCAGCCCTGGGATGTGCCGCTCGATTACCTGGTGACCGAACGCGGCGTGTA
>JAQBBQ010000046.1:0-4268 GCA_032125995.1 Betaproteobacteria bacterium
TGTCCTGGTTCGAGGCGCCCAAGGATCGCACCGCCGAGTGGACAGAGCATGTGGTGCTACCAGACGTCGAGGCGGTACACCACTTCGTGGGTGTGGCCGACTTCAACCAGGACGGCCTGGCGGACATTGCCACGTCCGCCATGCACCACGCGCAACCGCCGACGGAAGTCGCGGTGTATCTCCAGGCGCCGGATGCTGAAAGTTGGAGCAAGCTCGTCTTATCGACTCGAGGCTCGCACAATATGCGCATCCTCGACGTGGACGGCGACGGCGACCCCGACCTCTTCGGGAGAGGGTGATCGGATCGAGGGTGCTCATCTGCGCTGTGGTGTGAGGCGGTCGTCTGCGCGGCAAGATACCATGGTGCGAACGGCACAGCGGGGAGGCAGCAGGGATGAACGTAGGCTACGAAATTCAGGACCGCACTGCGGTCGTCACCATCGATCGGCCGCAGCGGCGCAACGCGGTCGATGTCGATACGCAGGCCGAGCTCTATGCGGCGTTCGAGCGCTTCGACGCGGACGCTGCGCTCGATGTCGCAATCCTTACCGGCGCGGGCGGACACTTCTGCGCGGGTGCCGACCTGCGCGCAATGGCCGAGGGCCGGCGCAAGATCTATGACGAGGATGGCCCGCGCGGTCCGATGGGGCCGACGCGCATGCGGTTGTCGAAGCCGGTAATCGCGGCGATCGAGGGCTACGCCGTGGCGGGCGGCGCGGAGCTGGCGCTGTGGTGCGACCTGCGCGTGATGGCCGAAGGCGCCACGTTCGGCATCTTCTGCCGGCGCTTCGGCGTGCCATTGATCGACCTCGGGACGGTGCGTCTGCCGCGCCTCATCGGCCACAGCCGCGCGATGGACCTGATCCTCACCGGGCGACCGGTCGACGCCCAGGAAGCCGAGCGCATCGGGCTTGCGAACCGCCTCGCACCCAAGGGTGGGGCGCTTGCAGTCGCGCTCGAGCTCGCGGCGACGCTGTCGAAATTCCCGCAAAGCTGCATGCGCAACGACCGGCGTTCCGCGCTCGAGCAATGGGGCCTGAGCGAAGGCGAGGCGATGACGAACGAATTCCGCATCGGCATGCAGACCATCGCCTCGGGCGAATCCTTTGCCGGCGCAGCACGGTTCTCCGGCGGCGAGGGCCGCGGCGGTCGCTTCGCCTAGCGGGACACAGATGACAGCGCAGCCGCGCACCGCGCGCCCGGCAGTCGCACTGGCAGTCGTGCTGCTCAGCATGCTGGTCGCGCCGCTCGACTCGGCGGTGAACGCCGCGTTTCCCGCGATCACCGCGGCGTTCGGGCTCGAAGTGGCGGCGATCCAGTGGATCGTGATCGCCTACATGCTCGCCTTCAGTAGCCTGATCGTCGTCAGCGGCAGGCTCGCCGACCTGTTCGGCTACCGGCGCGTGTTTCGCGCCGGGCTCGCGTTTACCGCGCTCGCGTTCCTCGGCTGCGGCCTCGCGCCGGCCTATGGTTGGCTGCTTACCGCGCGCGTGTTCCAGGGCGTCGGCATCGCACTCACGCTCGGCGCCGGGCCGGCGCTCGCGCTGTCGGTCTACCCGGAATCCGAACGCACCCGCGTGCTCGCGCAGTATTCGGCCGCTTTCGCGCTCGGCCTCGCGCTTGGCCCCGCGGTGGGCGGCATTCTGGTCGAGCATTTCGGCTGGCGCGCGGTGTTTCTCGCGCGGGCGCCGCTCGCGTTCGTGGCGTTGGTGCTGCTGCGCTACGTGCCTGCGGCGGCGGTGAAATCCGGTCGCGTGTTCGACGTCGCTGGCGCGGTGCTGCTCGCAACCTGGACCGGCGCCTTGCTCCTCGCGCTGGCGCTGCCGGGTCGCTTGTCGCTCGCGCTCGGATTGGTCGCCGTCGGCAGTTTCGCCGCCTTCGTCGTGCGCGAATCGCGCGCAGCAGAGCCGACCATTCGACTGTCGCTGTTTCGCGATGCGGCGTTTTCGATTCCCAATCTCGCCTCGGTCGCCGTGCACTTCGCCGGATTCACCATATTTCTCCTCGGGCCGTACTTCTTCGTGCGCGTCGCGGGGCTGTCGGCGCAGGCGGGCGGCATGTTGCTCGCACTCGGACCGGCGGGGGCCGTACTCGGCTCGGTGCTGTCCGGGCGCCTTGTGATGGCGTTTCGCGCACGCCGCGTAGCGCTCGCCGGCATGTTGCTCGATTTCGCGGGCGTCGCCATCGCGGCCACCTGGGATGGGCAAACCAACGTGGCCCTGATCGCCGCGTCGCTCGCCATGCAGGGCTTCGGGATCGGCATCTTTCAGGTCGCGTACACCGACATCGTCATCGCCACCCTGCCGGTCGAGGATCGCGGCGTCGCATCGAGCCTAGCGAATCTCACGCGAACGCTCGGTGTGGTCGGCAGCGCGACCGCGATGTCGGCCCTGTTCAGCACCGCCGAGCACAACGCGCTCGCCGCAGGACAGGACGCCAATGTCGCCTTCCTCAGTGGCTTCGATTTCGCCTTCACCAGCGCTGCCGCGGGGCTTGGCGTTTTCCTCCTGTTGAGCCTTATTCGACCGCGTGTGTGGACGAGGCGATAGGACGCCGCGTAGTCGCTCACCTCCATCGCTACAATACCTTCGACCCGATCCACGGGTAATCTTTCACTGATCGCAGAGGAATAACCCATGCCGAAAACCGTGCTCATCACCGGCGCCGGAAGCGGCTTCGGCCGCGTCGCCGCCGTGCAGCTTGCCGGGCGCGGGCACACCGTGATCGCGACCGTTGAGAATGACAAGCAGGCGGTCGAACTCTCCGCCGCCCACCCCGAGTTGACGGTCGCGAAGCTCGACATCACGAATGCGGACGATGTGGCCTCAGTCGACCAGTGGGACCTCGACGTCTTCATCGCCAACGCCGGCATGGGCCAGACCGGCCCCTTGAGCGCCATTCCCATGGAGCGGCTGCGCGCGGTGTTCGAGGTCAATGTCTTCGGCACCTTCGCCGTCACGCAGCGCGTCGCGCAAGCCATGCGGCGCAAGCGCGCCGGTCGGATCCTGATCGTGTCGTCGATTGCCGGCGTGCGCGCCGGCGTCGGCTCGGGGCCCTATGCGATGACGAAGCACGCGCTGCAGGCGATGGGGACCGCGCTGCGTAGCGAGCTGGCACCCCTCGGCGTCGACGTCGCGCTCATCAACCCGGGGCCGTTCGCCACCGGATTCAACGACCGCATGGCGAACGATCCAGGCCCCTGGTTCGATCGCAAGACCGCCGACCCCGAAGACGTGAAGGTCCTGGACGCACTCGTGAAGCGCATCACCATCCGCCAGTTCGACCCGGACGACGTCGTCAAGCGCTACGTCGAGCTGGTCGAAGCCGACAAGACCGAGCTGGTCAACTTCATCCCCGCGGACATCCTCGAGCGCCTGGCCAAGGCCGCGCGCGCCTGATTCAAGCACGGACTGAATCAATCAGGCTGTGATCGCGGTATGTTCCTACCGATTCGGAACGCGCAATATCTCTTTCTATTCAGAGTCATTCCGGGAGAACAGCAATGACTGCACGTTCACTGTCCGGCAGCTGTTTGTGCGGCGCCGTTCGATACACCGCGACCGGCGAAGCACAGCGCTTCTATCACTGCCATTGCAGCCGTTGCCGCAAGGCCTCGGGCGCCGGGCACTCGAGCAATCTATTCGTCAAGGGCAGCTTGACCTGGAACAGCGGCGAGGAATTGATCCGCAGCTTCAAACCGCCGCAAGCGGAGCGCTTCACGAACAGGTTCTGCACAGTCTGTGGATCGCGCGTACCGCGTTTCAACGAGCAGCAGGGCATGGTGCTGATTCCCGCGGGCTCGCTCGACGACGAGCCGGACATCGGCCCCCAGGCGCGAATCTTCCAGGGTTCACGCGCCGCCTGGTCCTGCGACGACGCGACCCTGCCGGGGTTCGATGAATACGCGGCCTGAGCCGAGCGGTTCGTCAACGGCCCGACCGGAACGCAGAATTCGGTTAAGGCAATCCGAGGCGTGCGAGCGGCCGGTCGTCCTTCAGCGCGACACCGCTGGTTGCGCGGCGCAGCGCGGTGGTCGATAGCCAAACCAGCGCGTCGACGGCCGCAGCGTAGGGCAGACCCCTCCGGGCGAATGTTCGACACGCAATTGCGCTGCGCGTCGGTGTTGTCCGCGCGCGGATTGAAGACCAGGTACGCGCCGAGACTGTCCGGCGAGCCGAGGCCGGGGCGCTCACCGATGAGCGAGACGACGACGCGGGCGCCCATGATCTCGCCGAGTTCGTCTTGCACGGCGACGCGGCCATAGCGCA
>JAQBBQ010000047.1:0-22698 GCA_032125995.1 Betaproteobacteria bacterium
CGCGCACCTACGACGGGTTGGTACGCGCCTTCGCGTCACTTGCGGGCCCGATCGGCGCGCTTGCGGCCGCTGCGGGCGCGTGGGCAATGGTGCACGGCCTCTCGCAGCTGCTGCTCGATGGCCACTTCCCGAGTACCAAGCGTTGGGATCGGGAGACCGCGGCGTTCGTACGCGAGGTTCTTGGTGGCGTTCGCTTCGCGCGCGCTGCGCAGCCGACCCACTAGGGCCGGAACGCCTCGCGCCGTGGCGGACTGGCTGGCATGCCGCGTCACCCGGCGGAGAATCCGCCGTCTACGAAGATCGTCTGTCCGGTCACGTACTCCGCCGCATGCCCTGCAAGGTAGACGGCCGTGCCGCGAAGGTCGCGCAGTTCACCGTTACGGCCAATGAGCGTGCGTTCGGCGAGTTGTTTCCAGCGTGCCGCGTCGTTTACCGCCGCAGCGGTCAGCGGGGTCGGGAAAAAACCCGGCGCAATGGCATTCGCGTTGATTCCGTAGCGCGACCAGGCTTCCGCCTGGGCGCGCGTCAACTGCAGTACGCCGCCCTTCGAGACGCCGTAGGCACCGCTGTGTCCGAATGCGCGCACCGACTGCAGCGAGGCGATATTAATGATTCGACCCCAGCCTTTTTCGATCATCGCCGGCGCGAGCCGCTGCGCGAGGAGGAAAGACGCGTCCAGATTCAGGCGCATCGTCGCGTCCCAGTCTGCCGCGGTGAGGTCGAGCATCGGCTTGCGGATGTTGATCCCGGCCGCGGACACGAGGATGTCCGGCGGGCCAAAAAATTCGGCCGCCCGATCGGCACAGACGAACAACTGCTCGCGCTGCGCCAGATCGCAGGGCAGGATCGCCGCACGCCCTGACCCGGCTTCGATGGCCTGTTGCGCCGTTTTTAGTGCAGCCTCGTTACGCGCCACGAGCACGACCGCGGCACCGGCTTCGGCAAGCGCGCTGGCAATCTCGCCGCCGATGCCCGAACTACCGCCCGTCACCAGCGCGACGCGGCCCTCGAGGCTGAAAAGCTGCGGCAGGGTCACGGGTCTCGTCGTTCGGTATCGTTCGTTGCGTGAATCATGTTGATCGCGATGGCAGCGCCGGGCGCGCAGGCGTTGAATGGTACCGTGGAGCAGGTCTTACACTTGCCATCCGCCCGCCCGATAGAGGGCGGTCGTGGAAGGCTTCGCGTCGGGAACACCGTTGAACGTTGTGCCGAGAATTGCGGGCGAGGGGGTCAGGCTCGCGGCGTATTACTTCGCGTTCTTCGCCTACGCGGGTGCGATGCTGCCGTACTTCGCGCTCTACCTGGAGTCGATCGGGCTGGCTGCAGCGCAGATCGGCTTCGTGCTCGCGATGCCACAGCTCGCGCGCATTTTTGCACCCGCGTTCTGGGGCTGGGTGGCAGACCGCACGCATCGCCATCGCGCAATCGTGGTGGCGTCGGGGGCCGCTCTGGTGCTCGGCTATGGGGCCTTGTTCCGCGTCGACGACGCCGGGGGCATCGCTGCGGTGATGCTCGGCCTCAGCTTGCTGTCCGTGGGCGCGATGCCGATCGTCGAGTCGCTCGCGCTCTCAACGCTCGGTGCACAGTCCGGCCGCTATGGCGCGGTCCGGCTTTGGGGATCGGTGAGCTTCATCCTGGCGGTGCTGCTGACCGGAATCTGGCTCGACCGCGCGCCGCGTGCGTCCCTGCTCGTCATCGTCTGGGTGCTCGCCCTGGGCGTGTTCGCCGCCGCCTTCTTTTTGCCCTCGCGTTCGATGCGCACGGCGCCCGCAGCCGCCGCGCCGCAGCTGTGGGCCGTATTGCGCCAGCCCGCGGTGTTCACCCTATTCGCAGCCTGCTTCTGCATGGTCGTCGCGCACGGCGCCCTGTACACGTTCTATTCGATCCATCTGGCGCACGCCGGTTACAGCAAGACCGCGATCGGCATGCTCTGGACCGTCGGCGTGCTGGCCGAGATCGTCGTCTTCGTCATGCTGCCGCGGTTGCTGCGTCACTTTTCGCTGCGTGCGCTCCTGCTCGGCAGTTTCCTCGCCGCGGGGCTGCGCTTCGCGGTGATCGGCTGGGGCGTGGAGTCCCTTTCGCTCCTCGTCGGCGCACAGCTCCTGCATGCGGCAACCTTCGGCGTCTACCACGCGGCCGCGGTCGCGGCGATTCACCGTTTCTTTACCGGCACACTCCAGGCGCGCGGCCAGGCGCTGTACGCGAGCGTTTCCTACGGGTTGGGCGGGGCGGCAGGTACCTTGCTCGCCGGATGGAGCTGGGCGGCCCTGGGCCCGGGTTGGACGTTTACCATCAGTTCCTTCGCCGGGCTCGTGGGCGCCGCGCTGGTGGCCTGGCGAGTCCGCGCCTGAGGCGTGCTGCTGTGCTGAGTGATGGGTAGGTGGGTCGCGTGAGGATCCAATCGAACATGAGAACGTCGCTGTGGTTCGCATTGTGGCTGCTCGCGTCCGCGCTCCTGGGTTGTCAGAGCGCGCCGACCACCCAATCCGGCGCGGTGGGCGTCGATCGGCAGCAGACCATGTTGGTGTCCGCCGAAGAGGTCGATCGCAGTGCGGCGCAGGCCTATCGACAGGAAATGTCGGCGGCGGCGCGGGTCGGACGATTGAATCGCGATCCACAGCAAGTGGCGCGCGTACGAACGATCGCCGCGCGGCTGATCTCGCAGACCGGCACGTTCCGTGCTGATGCGCCTGGCTGGTCGTGGGAATCGAACGTGCTGAGTGCGAAGGCGGTAAACGCCTGGTGCATGCCGGGCGGGAAAATCGCGGTGTACACCGGGCTCATCCAGCAACTCACGCCGACCGATGACGAGCTGGCCGCGATCATGGGTCACGAGATCGCGCACGCCCTGCGCGAGCACGGCCGCGAGCGCGCATCGCAGGCGATGGCAACCGCAATCGGGCTGAACATCCTCGGCGCCGCCACCGGCATGTCGCGCAGCACGATGGATCTATCGTCGATCGTGATCGACGTGACGGTCATGAAACCGAATTCGCGCGAGCACGAATCCGAGGCCGACCGCATCGGCGTCGAGCTTGCGGCGCGCGCGGGCTACGACCCGCGCGCCGCGATCTCACTGTGGCAAAAGATGCGCGGGCTCGGCGAAAGCCAGCCGCCACAGTTCCTTTCGACCCACCCGTCGACCGAGACGCGCATTGCCGACCTGCGCGTTTACGCCGCGCGCGTGATGCCGCTCTACGAACGCGCCCGCAAGGGCGGCTGAGTCGCTTCGGGCAGTGCGGCGGCCGCCGAAAACGCGTCTTCTTGTGGGATAATTTCCGGCTCTCGAGCGCCTGTACGCCATGGGTCAGACACTGTACGACAAGCTGTGGAACGCGCACCTCGTCCACGAAGAACCGGACGGCACGGCGCTGCTCTATATTGACCGGCATCTCGTCCACGAGGTGACCAGTCCCCAGGCCTACGAAGGCCTCAAGCTGGCTGGCCGCAAGCCCTGGCGTATCGAATCGGTGGTCGCCACCGCCGACCACAACACGCCGACTACGGACTGGGACCTCGGGATCGACGGCATTCGCGACGCGACCTCGCGCCTCCAGGTGCAGACGCTGGACGCAAATATCAAGGCATTCGGTGCGCGCGCCTACTTTCCGTTCCTCGACCACCGTCAGGGAATTGTCCACGTCATCGGTCCCGAGCAAGGCGCAACGCTGCCCGGAATGACGGTCGTTTGTGGTGACTCGCACACCAGCACGCACGGCGCTTTTGCTTGCCTCGCGCACGGTATCGGTACCTCCGAAGTCGAGCATGTTCTGGCCACCCAATGCCTGGTTACGAACAAGATGCAGAACATGCGCGTCACGGTCGAGGGACCACTGACACGCGGTGTGGTGGCGAAGGACGTCGTGCTGGCGATCATCGGCAAGATCGGCATCGCCGGGGGCACGGGCTGCGCGATCGAATTTGCCGGCAGCACGATCCGTGCGCTGTCGATGGAAGGGCGCATGACGGTCTGCAACATGGCCATCGAGGCGGGCGCGCGTGCCGGCATGGTGGCGGCCGACGACACCACCATTGCCTATGTCAAAGGCCGTTCGCTCTCGCCGGTCGGACCGGAATGGGACCAGGCGGTGGCCTACTGGCGCACACTGGCGAGCGACGCGGACGCGAAATTCGATCGAGCGGTGTCGCTCGACGCACGCACGATCCTGCCGCACGTCACCTGGGGGACGTCGCCAGAGATGGTCGTTCCGGTCGACGGCGCAGTGCCCGATCCGGAAAAGGAAAAGGATGCCGCGCGACGCGAAGGCATGGAGCGCGCACTCGTATACATGGGACTCACACCGCGCACGCCGATCACCGACATCCCGCTCGACAAGGTGTTCATCGGCTCGTGCACCAATTCGCGCATCGAGGATCTGCGCGACGCCGCCGCCGTGGTGAAGGGGCGCAGAATCGCGTCGAACATTCGCCTCGCGATGGTGGTGCCGGGCTCGGGACTGGTGAAAGTGCAGGCCGAGAAGGAAGGCCTGGACCGCGTGTTCCGCGACGCCGGGTTCGAGTGGCGCGAACCCGGTTGTTCGATGTGCCTGGCGATGAACGCCGACCGGCTCGAGCCGGGCGAACGCTGTGCCTCAACGTCGAACCGGAATTTCGAGGGACGCCAGGGCGACGGCGGGCGCACCCATCTCGTCAGCCCGGCGATGGCCGCTGCGGCGGCGGTGGCCGGGCATTTTGTCGACGTTCGTCAGTGGCGCTGACGCAGGAGGCTGGGATGACACGGTTCGTGGTTTTTGTTCTGATTTTCGGGCTGCTCGCCGGCTGCAACACGATGCACGGCATCGGCAAGGACATCGAGGAAGGCGGCGAGGCGATTCAGCGCGGCGCCAAGAAGAAGTGACCGAAGATAAGTGATGGCGCGGTAGCGATGGATCCATTCACCGTACTCACTGGGCTGGTGGGGCCGCTCGACCGTGCGAACGTCGACACGGACCAGGTCATCCCCAAGCAGTTCCTGAAGTCGATCAAGCGCACCGGCTTCGGACCCAATTTGTTCGACGCCTGGCGCTACCTCGATCATGGCGAACCCGGCATGGACAACGCGGCGCGTCCGCGGAACCCGGATTTCGTACTCAACCAGCCGCGCTTCCAGGGCGCCACGATCCTGCTCGCGCGGCGCAATTTCGGCTGTGGCAGCTCGCGTGAACATGCGCCCTGGGCGTTGCTCGACTATGGGTTCCGCTGTGTCATCGCCCCCTCGTTTGCCGACATCTTTTTCAACAACTGCTTCAAGAACGGTCTCCTGCCGGTCGTATTGTCGGAAGCCGAGGTCGACGGGCTGTTCTATGACTGCGCGGCATTTCCGGGTTTTGAATTGGTCGTCGATCTGGAGCAGCAGAGCGTGCACACGAGCAATGGCTCGAAGTCGCTGCATTTCGAAGTCGACAGCTTCCGCAAGTACAGCCTGCTGAACGGCCTGGACGAGATCGGGATCACCCTGCGCCAGGCCGACAAGATCCACGCGTTCGAGGCGCGGCGGCGCGCGCAGTTTCCCTGGTATTTCCGGTGACGCGATGAGCAAGATCGCGGTGTTGCCGGGCGATGGCATCGGCCCGGAGATCGTCGCCGAGGGCGTCAAGGTGCTGCAGCGTCTCGGCTTGCCACTCGAGCTCGAGGAGGCGCCGGTCGGTGGCGCGGGCGTCGATGCCGCCGACCATCCCTTGCCGGACGCCACACTGCGCCTCGCCAAGGCCGCCGACGCGATCCTGTTCGGCGCCGTCGGGGACTGGAAATATGACACGCTGCCGCGCGCCAAGCGCCCCGAGCAGGCGATTCTCGGGCTGCGCCGGGAACTCGAGCTATTCGCGAACTTCCGGCCGGCGCGCGTGTACGCCGAGCTCGCCGGCGCTTCCTCGCTGAAGGCGGAGGTCGTCGCCGGCCTGGACCTGCTGATCGTGCGCGAGCTCACCGGCGATATTTACTTCGGTGAGCCGCGCGGGATCACGACCCTGCCAAACGGCGAGCGCGAGGGCGTCAACACGATGCGCTATCGCGAGAGCGAGATCCGGCGCATCGCGCAGGTCGCGTTCCAGGCGGCGCGGCGACGCGGCAAGCGGCTGTGTTCGGTGGACAAGGCGAACGTGCTTGAAACCACCGAACTGTGGAAGCAGATCGTCGGCGAGATGGCGAAGGACTATCCTGACGTCGAGTTGTCGCACATGTACGTCGATAATTGCGCGATGCAGCTCGTGCGTGCACCGAAGCAATTCGACGTCATCGTGACCGGCAACCTGTTCGGCGACATTCTGTCTGACGAAGCATCGATGCTGACCGGGTCGATCGGCATGCTCCCCTCCGCGTCGCTCGATGCGCGTAGCAAGGGCCTCTACGAACCAATTCACGGCTCAGCGCCCGACCTCGCCGGCAAAGGCGTTGCGAATCCGCTCGCGACGATTCTGTCCGCGGCGATGATGCTGCGCTACTCGCTCAACCAGGCGGTGGCCGCGGATCGCGTTGAACGCGCAGTCCAGCAGGTGCTTGCGCAGGGATTGCGCACGGCGGATATTTACACTCCGGGAACGACACAGGTCGGCACGCGCGACATGGGCGACGCGGTGGTTGCGGCGCTCGGTTGATTGCGGGGCGCGCGCGAACACTATGTTGAGAGTCGGTATTGTCGGCTGGCGTGGAATGGTCGGATCGGTGCTCGTGCAGCGCATGCGCGAGGCGCGCGATTTCGAGCTGGTCGAGCCCGTATTCTTTTCGACCTCGCAGGCCGGCAGCCAAGGCCCGGCGATTGGCCGTGCGGTCGAGGCGGTCAAGGACGCGACCGACATCGATTCGCTGCGCGCGCTGCCGGTGATCATCTCCTGCCAGGGCGGCGACTACACCAACGCGGTCTATCCAAAGCTGCGCGCCGCAGGCTGGCAGGGCTACTGGATCGATGCCGCCAGTCCGCTGCGCATGCAGGACGACGCAGTGATCATCCTCGATCCGGTCAATATGCCGGTCATCCAGCAGGCCTACGCCGACGGGGTGCGCACCTTCGTCGGCGGCAATTGCACGGTGAGCCTGATGCTGATGGGCATGGCGGGGTTGTTTCAGAACGACCTCGTCGAGTGGATGACCTGTATGACCTACCAGGCGGCGTCAGGCGCGGGGGCGGCAAACATGCGCGAGCTGGTCGAACAGATGTCGGCGATTGGGGCACAGGCGCAGCACCTGCTCGATGACCCGGCCGCCGGGGCGCTCGATATCGACCGTGGTGTAACCGAGACAATCCGCTCGAATGATCTGCCGCGCGCGCAGTCTGGCTACCCGCTCGCCGCGAGCCTGCAGCCGTGGATCGACAAGGACCTCGGTGACGGGCAAAGCCGGGAAGAATGGAAAGGGCAGGCCGAGGGCAACAAGATCCTTGGGCGGCAAGACCGCCCGATTCCGATCGACGGCATCTGCGTGCGTATCGGTGCGATGCGCTGTCATAGCCAAGCCTTCACCATCAAGCTGCGCAAGGTCGTACCGCTCGACGAGATCGAGGGCATGATCGCGGAAGCGAATGACTGGGTGAGGCTGGTGCCGAATCAGCGCGAGCCGTCGCTTGCCGAGTTAACGCCAGCTGCAGTGACCGGAAAGCTCACCGTCCCGGTGGGCAGGGTTCGCAAGCTGCGGATGGGCGACGACTATTTGGGCGCCTTCACGGTGGGCGATCAATTGCTCTGGGGGGCCGCCGAGCCCTTGCGCCGGATGTTGCGTATTCTGCTCGATGCGGGCATAAGGCCTTGACGGGGTGACGCGCGCTGTAGCCTCATGCCGCTGGTGCGGGGCGTCAGTTCAGTTTTCGGGCTGCGCGCAAGCGGACGCGGTTGCGGACCCGATTTCTGCTTCCGTATCCGTGGCAAAGCGACAATAACCGAGAAAATTTCTCAGCTTGCATGCCTAACACCATGATGTTATGTTACTTGAGCGTCTAAAATGAACTCTGGGTGGCATCGTGAGTAAATCCATCGTCGTGCGGATTCTGGGCGCGTTGCTGCTGCTCGTTTCGCTCGCGGCAAATTCTGCGGGCCTGGGTACTCTCCACGTCCTTTCCGCCTTGGGTCAGCCCTTGCGCGCGGAGATCGAAATCGTCGCGCTGAAGGGTGGCGAACAAGAGGCTCTGAGCGCCCGCCTCGCGTCGTCCGAAGCCTTCCGGCAGGCCGGCATCGCCTACGATCCCGCGTTGATCGGCATGAAGTTTTCGATCGAACGCCGGGACGGGAAGCCGATCATCCGTGTGGCGACCCGTGGCGCCGTGAACGAGCCATTCCTCCAGATGCTGATCGAGTTGGAGTGGAAAACCGGGCGCCTGGTGCGCGAATACACGATTCTGCTGGACCCGCCGACCTATATCCCGCCGCCACCCTCGAATGCGGTGATGGGGTCGACGACATCATCCGCAGCGGCGCCCGCCCCCGCCCCCGCGCCGGCACCGGCGCCGGCAGAGACGTCACCGGCGGCAGAGTCGGCGGCGCCGAGCGCCGAACCCACGCCGATGACCTCGGGCGTCGACTACGAAGTCGTCAAGGGCGATACGCTGGCCAAGATTGCACGTGAGCACATGCACGCTGGCGTGACGTTGAACCAGATGTTGATCGCGCTGTACCGGGCCAATCCCGACGCCTTTATCCGCGACAACATCAATCTGGTGCGTACGGGTCGCATTCTGAGGATTCCTGATCAAGGTTCGGTCGATGCGGTCGACCCCGGTGAAGCGAGGGAGGTCGTGCTTTCGCACATGGTCAGCTTTGGCGAGTACCGCAGGAAGATTGCGGCCGCTGCGCCGACCGCGTCCGGGTCCGACGGCGAGCGTGCGGTCGAGGGGCGGATTACGGCCACAGACGCGAAGCCGAAGGCCGCGGGTTCTGGCGATCAGCTGAAGCTTTCGCGTGCCGAAGGGTCCAAGGCCGGCGCACCGGGAACGTCAGGATCACCCGGCGCGACTGCGGCGCGCGGAGACGACCAGATCGCACGCGAACGTGCGCTGGATGAGGCGCGATCGCGGGTTGGCGATTTGGAAAAGAACGTCGGCGATCTCCAGAAGCTCCTAGAGATCAAGAATCAGCAGATTGCCGAGCTTGAAAAGAGCGCCGCGCAAGCGCAGCCCGCGCCGGCGGTAGCACCGGCTGCGAAACCTGCGGTCGTGGTGCCCAAGCCAGCGGTTGAAGCGCCGAAGCCTGCGCCGGCGCCCGCGACGCCCAAGCCCGCTGCAAAACCGAAGCCGGCCGCGAAGCCGCGACCGGCACCGCCAGCGCCTGCGCCGCAGCCGAGTCTGATCGACGAGTACCTCGGCGATCCGCTCATGCTCGGCGGGTTCGGCGCGGTGGTGCTGTTGCTCGTCGGGTACGGCGCTTATGCATGGCGGAATAAGAAGCGCGCGGCGCGCTCGCAGTTCAACGATGGGCTGCTGGGCGCGGCGGCGGGCGGTGCGGCAGGCCCGAGCGTTGCCGACGTGGGGGGCGCAACCGCCGGCGAAGAGGTTGATCCGCTTGCGGAGGCGGATGTGTACATGGCCTACGGGCGCGATGCCCAGGCCGAGGAAATTTTGCGCGAAGCCCTGCAGAAGGATGCGAGCCGACCAATCGTTCACTCGAAGCTGCTTGAAATTTACGCCAAACGGCGCGATACGAAGCAGTTCGAGGCCACTGCGCTCAAGATGAAGGGCTTGGTGAACGGCGAGGGGCCGGAGTGGGACAAGGCGATGGCGCTTGGGCGGTCGATCGACCCGGGCAATGGGCTGTACGGTCAGGGTGAAGCCGCCGCCCTAGCGCCTGAAGTTTTTGGCATGACCGAGGCGCTAGGGGTCGACATTGACCTTAACGCGACTACGGAACTCGGTCAGATGCGGGCTGCGGCGCACGAAGTGACGCAGGCGCCAGCCGCGCCGTCGCTGGACTTTGACCTCGGCGGATCGACGACCGAGGCGCCTGTGGCGGGAGAACGAGCGGCCGCCGAGCCGAGCGGGCTTGATTTTGATCTCGGCGGAACGACGACCGAGGAGCCCGCGCCCGCCGCCCGAGCAGCGATGCCCGATACGACTGGCGGGCTCGATTTCGAATTGAACCTCGATATGGACGCTCCTGCGGAAAAAGCCGCGCCCGCTACGGATGGAACCGATCTCTCCACGATCAGTCTCGATCTGGGCGGGACCGAGTCCGCTGGACCGAGCGCGGGCGGTGGCGACGCGAAATCGCAGGAAATCACGACCAAACTCGACCTTGCCAAGGCCTACGAGGACATGGGCGACAAGGATGGTGCCCGGGAACTCCTCAACGAGGTCGTCAAAGAAGGCGACGCCGCGCAGCAGGCGCAGGCGCAGCAGATGCTCGCAAGCCTGGGATAATCCCGGCGACGCATCCTGACGGTCACGGTGGTGGTGCCCGCGCGCCGGGCCGTGGCGCACCTTTTCCGACATGAGAATCGCGCTCGGGGTCGAGTACGACGGAAGCCGTTTCCTCGGGTGGCAGACGCAACCCGGTGGGGACACGGTGCAGGACGTCGTCCAGGATGCCCTGTCGGTGATCGCGGATGCGCCCATTTCAATTACGGCCGCGGGACGCACCGACCGTGGGGTGCATGCGCTCGAGCAGGTCGTGCATTTCGACGTCGAGGTTTCGCGTCCGCTCACGGCCTGGGTGCGCGGTGTAAACGCACTGCTGCCGCCGTCCGTCGCGATTCTCTGGGCGACCCCCGTCGACGAACGCTTTCACGCGCGCTATAGCGCGCAGGCGCGGACCTATCGCTACCTGCTCATTAACCGGCCGGTGCGGCCGGCGCTCGCGGCGGGACGCATGGGGTGGTTCCATGCCCCGCTCGATCTTGACGCCATGCGCGCGGCGGCCCAATGGCTCGTGGGGGAGCATGATTTTTCCGCCTTCCGCTCGTCAGAATGTCAGGCCCGTTCGCCGGTGCGTCGCTTGACGACCCTGGACATCGGGCGTCACGCTGACCGCATCGATTTCGTCGTGCGGGCGAATGCCTTTCTGCACCACATGGTTCGAAATCTTGTGGGGGCGCTGGTGTACGTCGGCAGCGGCCGCTATCCGCCGCACTGGCTGAGTGAACTGGTCGCCTCGCGCGACCGGACGCGGGCTGCACCGACCTTCGGCGCCGAAGGGCTTTACCTCGAAACGATCGAGTACGAGGCGCATTGGAATCTGCCGCAGACGCAGACGCAGATCGACGCGAACGTTCTTGCGCTAGGCGTTTGAGCCGTGCGCGTACGGGTGAAAATCTGCGGAATCACCCGTGTCGAAGACGCCCAGGCAGCCTCGCGCGCGGGCGCGGATGCGATCGGTCTGGTGTTCTATGCGCGGAGCCCGCGCTGTCTGTCGCTCGCGCAGGCGCGCCGCGTGCGCAAGGTGTTACCGCCGTTTGTCTCTGCGGTCGCCCTGTTCGTGAATCCCGCGCGTGAGGAGGTCGAGCGCGTACTGGCCGACGTGCGCCCCGACGCACTACAGTTCCACGGTGAGGAAGATCCGGCGTTCTGTGCACAGTTCGGCGTGCCCTACGTCAAGGCCTGCCGGGTGCGAGAGGGTACTGATTTGCAAGAATATTTTCGCCCGTACGCCGATGCGCAGGGGTGGCTGGTCGACGCCTATGTCGAGGCCTACGGTGGGGTGGGCGCACGGTTCGACTGGCGCCTCGTGCCCCCGGTCCGTGAGCGGCCCCTGATACTCTCCGGCGGCCTGACAATTAGCAACGTCGGCGAGGCACTTCGGTTGGTCAAGCCCTGGGCGGTCGACGTGTCCAGCGGCGTCGAGGTTGCCAAGGGCATCAAGGTCGCCGCACTGATCGAAGCCTTTATCGCAGAGGTAAAGAATGCAGCTGTATGACCTGCCCGATGCACGCGGGCATTTCGGACCCTACGGGGGCGTGTTCGTCGCCGAGACGCTCTCGCAGGCGCTCGACGAATTGAAGGCGGCGTACGACGCCTGCCGCGCGGACCCGGCTTTCCAAGACGAACTTCGCTACGAATTGAAGCATTACGTCGGGCGGCCAAGCCCGATCTACCATGCCAAGCAGCTGTCCGAACGCTTGGGTGGCGCGCAGATCTACCTGAAGCGCGAAGACCTGAATCACACCGGCGCCCACAAGATCAACAACACGGTCGGTCAGGCAATGGTCGCCCGCCGCATGGGCAAGCGGCGCGTCATCGCGGAAACCGGAGCCGGCATGCACGGCGTCGCCGCCGCGACCGTCGCCGCACGTTACGGCATGGAATGCGTCGTCTACATGGGTGCCGAGGATATCGATCGCCAAGTGCAAAACGTCTACCGCATGAAATTGCTGGGCGCGAGCGTGGTTCCGGTCGAGTCGGGTTCGAAGACGTTGAAGGACGCGCTCAACGAGGCCATGCGCGACTGGGTGACGAATGTCGAGAGCACGTTTTACATCATTGGAACCGTCGCCGGTCCGCATCCCTATCCGATGATGGTGCGCGACTTCCAGGCGGTGATCGGCGACGAGTGTCTTGAGCAGATGCCGGAGCTGACCGGCCGGCATCCCGATGTCGTCATTGCCTGCGTCGGCGGCGGGTCGAACGCAATGGGAATCTTCTACCCCTATATCGGCATCGACGGCGTCCGCCTGGTCGGTGTGGAGGCGGCAGGCGAAGGGCTTGCGACCGGCAAGCATGCGGCATCGTTGTGTGCCGGGCGGCCTGGCGTGCTGCACGGCAACCGCACCTATCTGCTGCAGGACGCGAACGGCCAGATCACCGAAACCCACTCGGTGTCGGCCGGGCTGGATTACCCCGGCGTGGGACCCGAGCACGCCTGGCTCAAGGACGCCGGCCGCGCCGAGTACGTGGCGGTGACCGACGAAGACGCGCTGCGTGCGTTTAGCGATCTCTGCCGTCTGGAGGGCATTATCCCGGCGCTCGAGTCGAGCCACGCGCTCGCTTACGCCGCGCAGATCGCGCCGACGATGACGCGCGACGCCGCGCTGCTGGTGAATCTGTCCGGGCGCGGGGACAAGGACATGCATACGGTCGCCCAGCGCTCAGGCATCGTGCTCTGACGATGTCGCGTATCGCGCAGTGCTTCGAGACCCTGCGTGCACAGGCACGCAAGGCGCTTATCCCATACATCACGGCGGGTGATCCGTCACCCGCGCTGACGGTGGCCCTGCTGCACGCGCTGGTCGAGGCCGGGGCCGACATACTCGAGCTCGGCGTGCCGTTCTCTGACCCGATGGCCGACGGTCCGGTGATCCAGCGCTCCGGCGAGCGCGCGCTAAAGCTCGGTGTCGGCCTGCGCGACGTGCTCGAGATGGTGCGCGAGTTTCGACGCAGCGACGATGCAACGCCGCTGGTGCTGATGGGCTATGCGAACCCGATCGAGGCGCTGGGGCCGGACCGATTCATCGCCCAAGCCGCCGCAGTCGGCGTAGACGGCGTGATCGTGGTGGACTATCCGCCGCAAGAGTGCGCCGCGTTTGCCGAGGCGGCGAAGCGCAGCGGCATCGATCCGATCTTCCTGCTGGCTCCGACCTCGACGCAGAAGCGCATCGAGGAGGTCGCGCGCATCGGTAGCGGCTACCTCTACTACGTGTCGCTCAAGGGCGTGACGGGTGCCGGGCATCTCGACTTGGACGAAGTGGCCGCGCGTGTCCCGGCGATCCGTGCCGCTACCGGTCTGCCGATCGGTGTCGGATTCGGCATACGCGACGCGGAGTCGGCGCGCCAGGTTGCCCGCAGCGCGGATGCGGTGGTGATCGGCAGCCGGATCATTCAGGAAATCGAGGCGGCGGGTCCCGACCATGCGGTCGCGCGTGTCAAGGCGCTGCTCGCGCCGATTCGGGCGGCCCTCGATGCGTAGCACGAGGCGCACGAGGCGCGGCAAGGGGAAGCGACGATGAGTTGGCTGCAAAAGCTGCTACCGCCGAAGATCCAGCGCAGCGCGGGTGGCGCGCGCAAAACCGTTCCCGAGGGGCTGTGGACGAAGTGCCCGTCCTGCGACGCCGTGCTCTATGGCACCGATCTCGAGCGCAACCTGAATGTCTGTCCAAAGTGCGGGCACCATGAGCGCCTTGGTGCACGTGAACGCATCGATGCCTTACTCGATGCCGACGGTCGATTCGAGATCGGCGACGACGTTCAGCCGGTCGACAGCCTGAAGTTCAGGGATTCGCGGCGCTATTCGGAGCGGCTTGCCGAGGCGCAGCAGCAGACCGGTGAGAGCGACGCGCTGGTCGTGATGCAGGGCGCGATGCGCTCGATCGGCGTGGTCTGTGCGGCGTTCGAGTTCGAATTCATGGGCGGATCGATGGGCTCGGTCGTCGGCGAACGGTTTGTGCGTGGCGTACATGTCGCCATCGAGCAGAAACTGCCCTTCGTCTGCGTGACGGCGTCGGGCGGGGCGCGCATGCAAGAGGGGCTGTTTTCGCTCGTGCAGATGGCCAAGACCACGGCGGCGCTGGCGGATCTCGCCGAGCGCCGGCTGCCCTTCATCTCGGTGCTCTCGGATCCGACGATGGGCGGTGTGTCAGCCAGCTTCGCGATGCTCGGCGATATCGTGATCGCCGAGCCGAAGGCGTTGATCGGATTCGCCGGTCCACGGGTCATTGAGCAGACCGTGCGGCAGAAGCTTCCGGACGGCTTCCAGCGGTCCGAGTTCCTGCTTGAAAAGGGCGCGATCGACCTGATTGTCGACCGTCGTCAGCTGCGCGATCGCCTGGCGACGCTGCTGGCGATGCTGCAGGACCTGCCGGCCGAGCAGGGCGCCTAGGCGAAGCGCCGGGTCCGCCTTGGCGACCGCGCGGACGCTCGCCGAATGGCTGGAGTTTGTCCAGCGACAACACCCGGCGAGCGTCGCGCTCGGCCTCGATCGCGTCGGCGTCGTGCGTCGGCGCCTGGACCTCGGGTTTGCGTGCACTGTCATCACCATCGGCGGAACCAACGGCAAGGGGTCGACCTGCGCCATGCTCGAGGCGATTCTGCGCGCGGCCGGGTACCGAGTTGGCCTCTACCTTTCGCCGCACGTCGTGCGCTACAACGAACGCATCCGGATTGGCGGTGAGGACGCCACCGACGCGGCGCTGTGTGAGGCGTTCACGGTGGTGGAACGCGCGCGTGGCGAGGTTCCGCTCACCTATTTCGAGTTCGGTACACTGGCTGCGGCCTGGCTCATTTCCCGCTCCCAGCCGGAGGTTGTGGTGCTCGAAGTTGGGCTTGGAGGCCGGCTCGATGCCGTCAATCTATTCGACGCAGATTGCGCTGTGTTGACGGCCATCGACCTCGATCACATGGATTTTCTGGGCGCGACACGCGAGGCGATCGGCTATGAGAAGGCCGGAATTCTGCGCCCTGGACGCCCCGCTGTTGTCGGCGATTCCGATCCGCCCGCGAGCGTGATCGCGCATGCCGCAACCATCGGCGCGCGGGTGCTGCAACTCGGGCGCGACTTCGGCTTTGCCGCAGAGCCCGCGCAATGGCGGTATTGGGGGCCTGAGAGCAGACGCGCGGGCCTCGCCTATCCCACGCTGCGCGGCGCGGTTCAGCTCGGCAACGCCGCGACCGCACTGTGTGCGCTCGACATGCTGCGCGAGCGGCTGCCCGTCACGATGCAGGCGGTGCGCCGCGGTCTGGCACGGGTCCGGCTGCCGGGCCGCTTCCAGATGCTGCCTGGACGACCGTCGATTATTCTCGACGTTGCGCACAATCCGCAGGCGGCACGGGTGCTCGCCCGGAACCTTGGCGCGGCCGGCTATGCGCCGGAGACGATCGGGGTCCTTGGCATGCTGGCGGACAAGGACCTGGTCGGCGTGGTCGATGCACTGATGAACTGCGTAACGCGTTGGCATGTGGCGACGCTGCCCGGACCGCGCGGCGCGAGCGCGGCGCAACTGGAGGACGCGCTACGGCGTGCCGCGGTCGCCGCGCCCGTCCACGCGTATTCGAATCCGACCGACGCGTTCATCGCTGCGCGCGAAACGGCGGGCGACGATGATAGAATCGTCGTGTTTGGTTCTTTTCTGACTGTCGGCGAGATAGCAGCCCATCTCGAGACGACGCGGCGCCGTTCTTCGATCGATGGCTGAAGCTCTAGACGTCAACACACTGAAGCGTCGCAGCCGGCGGCGGCTGGTGGGCGCGGTCGCCCTCGTGCTGCTCGCGGTGATCGTGCTGCCAATGGTGTTCGATACCGAGCCGCGCCAGACCGCGCCACCAGTGAGCGTGCGCATTCCGAGCGAGGATGCTGCGACATTTTCACCGCAGCTAGCGCCGCCGCCGCCGAACGCGGCAGTGATGCTCCGCGCCCCGTCTGCGAGGCCAGTGGTACCCGAGGCGCCGGCCGCAGGTACGCCTGCGCCGTCGAGCGCCAAGCCGACGCCAAAACCGGAATCCGCGACCGCGCGCCCGAAGCCGACGGCGCCGGCCAAGCGCGCCGAGGCGAAGCCTGCGACGCAGGGCGAACGCACGGAGCGCGCGCGTGCGGAAGCGGCACTCAAAGACGCCGCGTTTGTTGTCCCCGTCGCTGCGCTGGCCAATGCCGACAAAGTGAAGCAGCTGATCGCCCGCCTGGCGGCGGCGAAAATGCCGTACTACACCGAATCGATCGCGACCGCGCAAGGAACCGTTACGCGGGTGCGCGCCGGGCCGTTTGCCGATCGTGCGGCGGCCGAAAAGGCGCTTGAAAAGCTCAAAGGCATGGGCCTAAAGCCGGGCAAAGTCTTCGAAAGGTCATGATCGCGGGATGACCTGGCTGGACTACGGGGTCCTCGGCGTCGTCGCAGCGTCGCTGGTTTGGGGCGCCTGGCGTGGACTGGTACGCGAAATCATCTCCATCCTTGGGTGGATCATCGCCTTTCTTGCCGCCAACCTGTTTGCGGGCCCGCTCGGCGAAACGATGCCGGCGTCGATTCCGTCGCCGGAGCTTCGCGTGCTGGTTGCATTCCTGGTCGTTTTTGTCGCGGCGCTGGCGGTCGCGACGCTCCTCGGTCTCGTCGTCTCGAAGTTCGTGCATGCGATCGGCCTTGGCGGGCTCGATCGTGCACTCGGCGCACTGTTCGGGATCGCGCGCGGTGCGCTGATCGTGATCGCGTTTGCATTGCTCGCGGGACTCACCGCGCTCCCGCGGCAACCGTTATGGCGTGATTCGGTGGCGGGCGCGCCACTCGCGCAGGCCGCCCTTGCCGTCAAACCCTGGTTGCCGCAAACGTTCACCGCGCGCCTGCGCTATGATTAGCCTTCAGATCGAGGCGCTCGCGAGCGCCCATCGCATGGGATTACGCTAGGCGGCCCTGCATGTGCGGGATTCTTGGAATCGTTGCTCGCTCCCCGGTCAACCAGCTCCTGTATGAGGGGCTGCTCCTGCTGCAGCATCGCGGCCAGGACGCTGCCGGGATCGTCACCTGCGAGCGCAAGACCTTCCACATGCAGAAGGGCGGCGGCATGGTCCGCGACGTGTTCCGTACCCGGAACATGCGTTCGCTGCCGGGCAACATCGGCATTGCGCATTGCCGCTACCCGACCGCGGGTTCGGCGCGCAATTCGGCGGAGTCACAGCCCTTCTACGTGAACTCGCCGTTCGGCATCGTGCTGGGCCACAACGGAAACCTGACCAATGCCGATCAGCTGGTGGACGAGATGTTCCGTCAGGATCTGCGCCACATCAATACGAACTCCGACTCGGAAGTGCTGCTGAACGTGTTGGCGCACGAACTCGAGCAAACCTCGGTCCGGCTGCGGCTCGATCCACAAACCATCTTTTCAGCCGTGGCGAAGGTGCACAAGCGATGTCGGGGTGCCTATGCGGTCGTTGCCATGATCGCGGGCTACGGCGTGCTGGCGTTTCGCGACCCATTCGGCATACGGCCCGCGGTTATTGGCTACAACGAGACGCACGAAGGGACCGAGTACATGGTCGCGTCCGAGTCGGTGGCGGTGGATGCGCTCGGTTTTCGGGTATTGCGGGACATCGCGCCGGGTGAGGCCGTGCTCATCGACGAGCAAGGCAACCTGTTCAGCCAGCAGTGTGCGCCGGCGCAGAGCCTGAACCCATGCATTTTCGAGTACGTCTATCTCGCTCGCCCGGATTCGCTGATCGACGGCGCGTCGGTCTACGAGGCGCGCCTGAAGATGGGTGAGATGCTAGGCGAAAAAATTCGGCGCCAGTTCGCGCATCTCGACATCGACGTCGTAATCCCGATACCGGATTCGAGCCGGCCGGCGGCGCTTGAGTTGGCGCTCGGGCTGGGCCTGCCCTACCGGGAAGGATTCGTGAAGAACCGCTATATCGGCCGTACCTTCATCATGCCCGGGCAGGCCGTGCGGCGCCGATCGGTGCGGCAGAAGCTGAACGCGATTTCGTTGGAGTTCAAGGGCAAGAACGTGCTGCTGGTCGACGACTCGATCGTGCGCGGCACGACGAGCCAGGAGATCGTGCAGATGGCCCGCGAGGCGGGCGCGCGGAGAGTGTTTTTCGCCTCGGCCGCGCCGCCCGTGCGATTTCCGAACGTCTACGGCATCGACATGCCGACGCGCTCCGAGTTGATCGCTGCGCACCGCACCGAGGATGAGGTCACTCTGGAAATCGGCGCCGATGCGCTCATCTACCAGGACCTCGATGCGCTTAAGGCCGCGGTGCGCGCGGTCAATCCGCGCCTCGCCCGCTTCGAGACCTCGTGCTTCGACGGCAGCTATATCACGGGCGATGTGACGAGCGACTACCTGCAGGCCATCGAACTGCGGCGTGACGCGGCGCGCGACTCCGTCGACGGTGACGAGGGCGCTCAGCTCGACCTGAATCTGGTGACCGTGTCCTAGACATCCGCTTGGCGGTGCCGCCAAGCCGCGCTTCAATTATTGCCGCGCCGATCTCGAGCGCGGACTGGGCTAGAAGCGCTCGAGCGTCAGCGTCGCGCCGTCGGCGACGAGATAGCCGCCGCGGCGGTCCCAGTCCGGCAGCACCCAGCGTTCGCAGCGTCGCCCGTCGACCTCCAGGACGTGCATTGCCGGCCGATGCGTGTGGCCGTGGACGAGGCACGATACGGCGTGGCTGCGGAATGCCGCCTGAACCGCATCCGACGTCACGTCCATGATTTCATCCGCGGTTGCCCGCTTGACCTGTTCGCTCGTCGCCCGGTATTGCAGCGCGAGCGCACGACGCTCGGCGAGCGTTTTTGACAGAAACTCGTCCTGGAACGGCTTCGACCGCGCCATCACGCGGAACTTCTGGTACGCGATGTCGCCCGTACAGAGCGTGTCGCCGTGCATCAGCAGTGCGGCGCGGTCACCGAGCGAGATCACCACGGGGTCGTCGAGCAGGCGCGCCCCACTGGCTGCGGCAAAGCGCTCACCGAGCAGGAAGTCGCGATTGCCGTGCATCAACATGACCGCCGTTCCCGCGTCGTGCAGAGCGCGCAGTGCCGTCACGACATCGCGCGCGAGTGGTTCGCCATCCGGCGCCTCGAGCGCGTCATCGCCGAGCCAGGCGTCGAACAGGTCGCCCAATATATAAAGCGCGGCGGCACCCGATGCCTCATGCGACAGAAAACGCAAGAGTTGCGCGCTGACGCCCGGTTGCTCACGCGCGAGATGCAGGTCGGATATGAACAGCGTATGCGCCATGGGTTGGACGCGTTCGGCGCGTTCGGCGTGCCCGCAGACCCGGTGGGCGGCCGTTGGTCTACGGTCTACTGCGGGCCGACCACGACGATCGATTCGATGATGACGCGTTCCCGCGGTACGTCGCGCGGGAACGGTCCGCCCGGGCCGGTCGGCATCTTGGCAATCGTGTTCACCACGTCCATTCCGGAGACGACCTTGGCGAACACCGCGTAGCCGTGGCCATCCCCGCGCGGATCGCCCGAATTGAGAAATCCGTTGTCCGAGACGTTGATGAAGAATTGCGCAGTCGCCGAATCCGGGTTTGCCGTGCGCGCCATCGCGACGCTGCCTGCCTCGTTCTTCAAGCCGGCTTCGACGCCGCCGCGCGCTTCGTTCGGGATTGGCGCCCGCGTCTGTTTCTGCTGAAAGCCGGCATCGAAGCCGCCGCCCTGAACCATGAAGCCGTCGATCACGCGGTGCATGATCGTTCCGTTGTAATGCCCATCGGCAACGTACTGCAGGAAGTTTTCGACGGTTTTGGGCGCTTTGCTTGGGTACAGCGTCAACCGCACCGTGCCGACGTTGGTCTTGATGTCGACCTGTGTTTCCGATGCAAGCGCACCGGTCCCGCCGACAGCGGCCGACAAGACCAGTACGGATTTCCACAGATCGGCAAGCTTCATCTACGCCCTCCTGAGTCGGTTCGCTGCGCGTTTTACTTCTTGATCACGCGTTCTTCGACAATCAGCCAGTGTTTTCCATCGCGGACGAGTTCAAGCGCCTTGCGCGTACTGCCCTGGAATCGGTCCGAGCGGTAGCGCTGACGAAAGGTTACCGCGGCCCGGGCGTCGTCGCGCCGCAGAACGTCGACGCCGCTGATTGATACCTGGATCTTGTTCGGCCCTGCAACGCGCTTGCGGCGTAATTCTTCCCACGCCGCGCGCGGTTCTCCACCCGGCGTCTTGAACGCTGGCGCGTAGAAGGCGAGATAGCGCTCAACATCCTTCGCCGACCAAGCCTGTGCCCATCCGGTGACGGTCTCCCGTATCGCTGCGTCGGGCGCTGTTTGTGTCGTTTTGGCAGGGGCGCTCGGTGCCGGTCCTGCCGCCGTTTTGGCGACGGTGATCGGCGCCTGGGTCGTCTGCCTGGGCGGTGATGACGCTTGCCCGCGCGTCGACGAACTCGCCGCGCGCGTGGATTTCGTGACGCTTGGAGACGGTGTTGTCGACGCGGCGGCCGGCGCGGGCGATGCCGCGGCGAGCTGTGTCGCGCCGGTCGTTTCTCGGCCGGTCAATACACGGACCAGTGCGAGCTTCTTGCTTGCGCCGGTGTTGGTCGAATCGAGACGCAGCGCGCGGTCGTAGGCATCACTCGCGAGCTTCGAATACACATCGCCAAGGTTTTCGTATGCCGTGGCATAGCTCGGATGGGTGCGAATCGATTTTTCCAGCGCGCGGCGAGCGTCGTCGTACTGCCCCTGCGTGGCATAAATGACCGCAAGGTTGTTGTAGGGTTCGGGCAGCGCGGGATAGTCCTGCGTCAGGCGCTGGAACACGCCGGTCGCCGCCTCGGCATTGCCCTGCTCGGTCAGGATCACGCCCTTGAGGAAGCGGGCCTCGGGGTCCTTCGGATCGGCGGCAAGGATCTTGTTGACCCGTGCCAACGCCTGCGCGTGTTGTCCCGTCTTGAGCAGCCTGTTGGCGTCCTGGATATCGTTCGCGACTGCCGATGAAACGACCAGGCACAGCGCCGAAAGCGTTCCTGCGACACCCCTTTTAAGGGCGCACGGCAGGGCGGCTATTGCAAGCATTGGGTAATGCGATTCAATATCCTACGCACACGTCGCATTCTAGATTAAGGCGCTCTGGTTCTCAACTTGTGCTGGGCTTGCAGCGATGCGGGAGGCACGGCCGAAGGTTTGGATCGGCGTTACGCCGATTGAGTTCCTGACGCGTCCAATGTGCGTTGCACCCATGCAGAACGAGATCATGCAGTCGGCGCGCGCCAACCGCACGCCGTTCGTGAACGTCTGGCTGCACAACAGCTTCGTACGCGTTAATGAAGAGAAGCGTCGAAATCGCGCGGCAGTTCTTCAGGCTGCGGGACATCGAGGATGTGCCGCACGATTATCTCAGGCTTGCGAGGATCTGCTGTGCCTGCGCCTGCTGCGCGGCGTCGCCTTCCTTGACGACCTCGTTTAGGAGTTCGCGGGCAGGGTCCTTGTCGCCGATCTCCGCGTAGGTCTTGGCAAGGTCGAGTTTGGTCGCGATTTCCTGCGATTTGGCGTCGCCATTGCCCGCGCTCGTTCCAGCGGACTCGGTCCCGCCCAGATCGAGACTGATCGTGGAGAGATCCATTCTGCCCGCAGCGGGCGCGGCCGCATTCGCAGGGGCCGCCGCTTCGCCGCCGTCCATATCGAGGCTCAATTCGAAATCGTGCCCGCCACCTGTATGGGGCACCGCTGCCTCGGTCGCGGGCGCGGCTTCGGCTGTGGCGGGCGCCTCTGTCGTTCCGCCGAGATCGAATTCAATCCCGCCAAGTTCCGGGGTCGCCTTCGCCCCCACACTTGGCGCCGCGGGTTCCGTCGCAATGGGCGCCTCGATCGTCGGTTCGTCGAGATTGAATTCATCGAGATCGAATTCAGTCGGGCCAGACGCGGGGGCTGCTTCCGCCCCCACCCTTGGAGCTGCGGGTTCGGCCGCAATCGGCTCCCCAGTCGTCGTTCCGTCGAGATCGAATTCAATCGGGCCAGACGCGGGGGCCGCCTCCACCTCCACCCTTGGGGCCGCGGGTTGAGCCGCAATGGGCTCCTCGGTCGTCGTTCCGCCGAGGTCGAAGTCCACCGCCGGCGCGGCTGGCGCGGCTGGCGCGGCTGGTACGGCCAGCGCCTGTGTCACGTCGGGCGCCACGGCCTGCATCTGGCCGGTTCCCATGACCGCATCGAGGTCAAAGTCGACCTCCGGCGCCTCGGTCATGGCAACTTCAGGCGCTACTGCGGCGGCCTCACCCCGACCGTACAGCCCATTGCCCGGATCGATCGACCGCCCAAGCGCCATCGCCTTGTCCCACTCCGGCCCCTCGCCGTTCACCAAGCCCTTCATCTTGAGCGCAGTGGCCTCGAACTGCTTCGTATCGCGCCGTTTGGCGTAAAT
>JAQBBQ010000048.1:0-6087 GCA_032125995.1 Betaproteobacteria bacterium
GACTTCTCGAAGCCGGAATAGGCGTGCACCACGTACCAGCGCTTGCTCATGTCGTTCTGCTCGATTCGGGCCACTTAGGTCTTCTTCCAGCCCAGAACGAGGTCATACAGCACCCATTCCAGGGACTTGTCGGTCAGCCAAAGAAACACCGCCATCGCAACGACGAATGCGAACACCATGGCGGTGGTCTGCGTCGTTTCCTTGCGCGTCGGCCAAACCACCTTCCTCACTTCCACCAGCGACTCGCGCGTAAAGGCCACGGCGCGCTGCCCGGGCGCGGTGAAGGTGCTCACCACGAAGCCAGCCACCACGCCGCCGGCGACGACGAGCACGCGGATCACGATCGCCGCGTCGGCCAGCTGGTAGTAACCCCACAGGCCGGCCACCACCAGCGCAAGCGCCAATGTCAGCTTGAACTTGTCCGCCATCGCGTGCTCAGTCATTGGCAGGGGCAGAGGGTCTCGAACCCCCAGCCTTCGGTTTTGGAGACCGACGCTCTACCAATTGAGCTATGCCCCTGCGGATGCCAGTTGAAAGCAACAATCGCCGCTCGCTCTTACTCAATCACCTTGGCGACGACGCCCGCGCCGACGGTGCGTCCGCCCTCGCGGATCGCAAAGCGCAGCCCCTCTTCCATCGCGATCGGCGCAATCAACGCCACCGACATCGCAATGTTGTCCCCCGGCATCACCATCTCGGTGCCCGCGGGCAGCTCGATCGAGCCCGTGACGTCGGTCGTCCTGAAGTAAAACTGCGGCCGGTAGCCGTTGAAGAACGGCGTATGCCGCCCGCCCTCTTCCTTCGAGAGCACGTACACCTCGGCCGAGAACTTCGTGTGCGGCGTGATCGAGCCCGGCTTGGCCAGCACCTGGCCTCGCTCGACGTCTTCGCGCTTGGTGCCGCGCAGCAAGATCCCCACGTTGTCACCCGCCTGGCCCTGGTCCAGCAGCTTCCTGAACATCTCCACGCCCGTGCACACCGTCTTCACCGTCGCCTTCAGCCCCACGATCTCGATCTCATCGCCCACCTTGACGATCCCACGGTCCACCCGCCCCGTGACCACCGTGCCCCGGCCCGAGATCGAGAACACGTCCTCCACCGGCATCAGGAACGGCTTGTCGATCGCGCGCTCCGGGGTCGGAATGTAGGTGTCCAGCGCTTCGGCCAGCTTGAAGATCGAGGCCTCGCCCATCTCGCTCTGATCGCCCTCGAGCGCCTTTAGCGCCGAGCCAATCACCACCGGGGTCTTGTCCCCCGGGAAGTCGTACTTCGAGAGCAGTTCCCGAACTTCGATTTCCACCAACTCCAGCAGCTCTTTGTCATCGACCTGGTCGGCCTTGTTCAGGTAGACCACGATGTAGGGCACCCCGACCTGGCGCGCAAGCAAGATGTGCTCGCGCGTTTGCGGCATCGGCCCATCGGCTGCCGAGACCACCAATATCGCCCCGTCCATCTGCGCCGCACCCGTGATCATGTTCTTCACATAGTCCGCGTGCCCCGGGCAGTCGACGTGTGCGTAGTGCCGATTCGCCGTCTCGTATTCCACGTGCGCGGTGTTGATCGTGATCCCGCGCGCCTTTTCTTCGGGCGCCGAGTCAATCTGCGCGTAGCTCCTCGCCTCGCCGCCAAACTTCTTCGCCATGATGTGCGTGATCGCCGCCGTCAGCGTCGTCTTGCCATGGTCCACGTGACCTATCGTCCCCACGTTCACGTGCGGCTTCGTACGCTCAAATTTGCTCTTTGCCATTTCGACGCTGCCTCGTTGATCTGTCTACCGTTGCCTGAGCAGAATATGCCGGGCCAACATGCGCTGCCCCTCGCTCATCTCCTCAGACTGCCACCCTGGTGCCCATGACGCGGATTGAACGCATGACCTCTCCCTTACCAAGGGAGTGCTCTACCACTGAGCTACATGGGCCGAATTCACTGATGTCGTCGTACCGTTCCGCCGGATTCGCCCGTGCGCGCAGCGCGCTCCGCGCGCCGCATCGTGGAGCGGGTGAAGGGAATCGAACCCTCGTCATAAGCTTGGAAGGCTTCTGCTCTACCATTGAGCTACACCCGCCTGAGTTCCCTGTCACCTGCGTTCGCGCCCCGTTGCTCGAACCCCCACCGCCCGCCGCTTTCACGCATCGCATGGTGGAGGGGGTTGGATTCGAACCAACGTAGGCGCAAGGCCAACAGATTTACAGTCTGCCCCCTTTAGCCGCTCGGGCACCCCTCCAGCGGAACCCTAAATTCTCTTAGTATTCCGTTGCTTGGTCAAGCAACTTTGATGCCTGAAGGCCTCTATCAGGTGCCGTAGCGCACCCCTCTGCGGTGTAGCGCTTTCACGGCGGCGAGTGCCGAGTAACAGGCCAGCCAAGCGGTCTTCGGATTTTCGGGCGACGGCACGTTCTCCAGCACGATCTGAAAACTGCCCGTCCGTCCGCTCACGCTGATCGTATGGGTGTTGCGTATAAGTCCCGGATCGGCAACGACTTCGAGCCTCGTGCGATCGAAGCCGATCCCCGCTAGGGAGAGGACGGCGGCGATGTTTACATTCTGCGGAAAGTGAGGAACTCCTTCGCGTGCAGACCCCGAAAACAGGACCTTTGGGGCCGCCAGCGCGTCGAGGTCGACCCCCAGCGCACTCACGAAGGGGATTCCCTTCCAAGCCGCCGGGGGCTTGGCCACCCGGATCGATACGGAGACCCCGTCCACCCCGGCCGCGCAGGCGGCCTTGAGCGCATCCAGCCCACCAATCCCGCCTGAGGGTACGTAAAGCAATCCGCCGCCGCGCGCGGCCGCCGATTCCGCCTCAGTTCGGAGCTTGTCGTCACACAGCGCGCCCGCCGAGAGCACGATCACCGAAAGTCCGCCCTCGAGCATCGGCACGAGGTGCGCCTGCACCGCCGCGTGCGACGCCGCTTCGAGAACGACGTCAGGCCTGTGTTCGAGCGCCGCCTCGAGACCCACGACGAACGGCACTTGAAATTCTCGTCCGAGTGCCGCGCCGCGCGAGGCGGCACTGCGCCCGACGACGGCGACGACCTCGACGCCGTCGAGTTCGAGCTCGCCGCGCTGCAGATGCTCGAGCACGAGGCGGGCGATCGTGCCGCCACCCAAAAGTATTAGGCGCATTTAAAAGCGTTGCCGAAAGCGTGAAATTTTCCCATAACCACAGGCATTTATCGATTGTGCCGCGGCGGTAAGTGCGCTCTCATTGACCATCGTCACCCGCCGCCCGGAGAATCAGAGGAGAGACCCCATGGTGAGCACCCTGCCCCTTAGTGCTGACAGCGTTGTTCGTGCCGTCGATAGCCAGGTGTCGAGCCGTCTTGGCGACGAAGTCGCGATTCTAGAACTCGACCAGGGCGTGTATTTCGGGTTGAATGACACCGGCGCGTTCCTGTGGAATCTGATGCAATCACCGGTTCGCGTGAATGAGATGCACGCGGCCTTGGTCGAGGAGTACGAAGTCGATGCTACGACCGCAGAGGAAGATCTGCTGCGCGTTCTCGGCGAGCTGTGTGACGCCGGGTTAGTCGAACATGTGGAACTCAATTAAGTATCTACGCCTACCGCCTCGCCGGAAACGTCTGCTGCGTGCCGCGCTCGCCTGGGTAATCCTCTTCAGGATCGGTCTCGCCCTGTTCTCGCTGCCGACGCTGCAGCGCAAATTTTTGAAGATTCGAACGCCAAGCCTCGCCGGCGCGACCCTGGATGAATTGCGCTGGGCGGTGCTCGCCGTGGCGCGGCGCGTGCCAGGCACGCGTTGCCTTGCGCGCTCGCTCGCACTGCAGGCCCTGCTGTCCCAGGCTGGCATGCCTGCGACGCTCTGCATCGGCGTGGCCAAGAAAACCGGCGGTGCGCTCGACGCCCATGCTTGGGTGCTACACAACGACGCGCCGGTGCTCGACGAGCCCGATCTGGCGCGCTACACGCTGCTCTCCGTTTTCGCCGCCTGAGCGTGAGCGGAATTGCCGGCATCGTCCGGCTCGACGGCGGCCCCGTCGATCGAGTGCTGTTGGAAAAGATGGCCGATTTCCAGGCCTTCCGCGGTCCCCACGGCCGCCGGGTCTGGAGCGAAGGGAACGTCGGCTTCGTTCACACGCTTTTCAAACTCTCCGATGACGACGCGCCGGCGCCGCAACCCGCGACGCTGGACGGCAAGGTGTGGATCACGGCGCACGCGCGCATCGATGCGCAAACCGAACTGATCGCCGCGCTGCGCGGCAAGGGACGCGAGGTGGTGAGCGGCACGTCAGATGCCGAGTTGCTGCTGCACGCCTATCACGCCTGGGGCGAGCGGTGCCTCGAGCATGTTCTGGGCGATTTTACGTTCGCGATCTGGGATGTGCGCGAGCAACGTCTCTTCTGCGCTGTCGATCACTTCGGCATCCGGCCGTTTTACTACGCGCGGGTCGGGCAAACGCTGGTGTTCTCCAACACGCTCGATTGTGTGCGCTTGCTCGCGTCGGTTTCCGAGAAGCTCGACGACACCGCGGTCGGCGATTTCCTTCTCTTCGGCCAGTACGTCGATCTCGACCGAACCATCTACGCCGACGTTCGGCGGATTCCGCGCGCACATCGCTTGATCGCGTCGCGCGACCGTGTCGAGGTGCGCCGCTATTGGGAAATGGTCGAGGAAGACGAGCTCGATGATTCCGATCCCGAGGCGCTGGTCGAGGAATTCCGGTTTCGATTGTTGAACGCCACGCGCGACCGACTGCGCACGCGGCGCGTAGCGGTTTTCATGAGTGGCGGGCTCGACTCGACGCTCGTGACTGCTTCGGCAGTCAGGGCAATGCGGGAGCAGGACAAGCCCTGGCAGATCACACCGTTCACGACCGTGTTCCGGGAACTCATCGTCGACGACGAGGAAATCTACGCGCGTGCTGCTGCCGAACATCTCGGGCTGGAAATGCACCTGCAGAGCGGCGATGACTTCATTCCATTCGATTGGGCCGAACAAGGCTGTCGGCGACCGCCTGAACCGGTGGACGATCCCGGTTGGGGGAACTACGTCGGGGGCATGGCCGAGGTGGCGCGGGTCGCTTCCCTGGCGCTCACGGGATGGGAAGGCGACGAGCCGTTGCGTGCCTGGCTGCCCGGTCACTGGCGCCGACTAGTTCAAACCGGCCAATGGACGCGGCTGCTTCGCGACCTGCTCTGGTATGTGCGCAACGAAAAGGGGCCGCCGCCGCTCGGCGCGCGCACCGCGCTCGTTCGAATTCGCCGTCTTATCCCCACCGGCCTGCCAGATTGGATCGCGCAGGATTTCGCTCGACGCATGGGTCTCGCCGAGCGTTGGGCCGAATCGCGTTACGCGCAGGCGCAGGCGTATTACGCGGGTTCGCGGCAGCGGTATCTCGATCGCGTGCCGTGGGCCGGAGTGTTCGATGGCTACGACGCCGGAAGGACGGGGTGCCCGGTCGAGACGGCGCACCCATTGATAGACCTCCGCGTCATCGCCTGGCTCGCTCGCGTGCCCCCAATTCCCTGGTGCTCCAGCAAGCGCCTGTTTCGTGACGCAGCACGTGGGATGCTCCCGGAGGAGGTTGTTCATCGCCCGAAGACGCCGCTGTCGGGCGATCCTGCCGAGGCAGCTTGCCGGCGGACGCCAGTGCAACTCCCAAGCGGGGTCCGGGCTTGCGCGCTTCGATCAGATTACGTTGTAGGGGGGCGGCTCTTTGATTCGAACGGCGCCCTACGCGCCAATCGGCAGCTCGAGAGGCATACGCGCGCTGTTTCATTCCTGACGTGGCTCGAAAACGGACGCAACGATAAAATTTTCTACGCTGCAAGATCAAGCGACTCCGAAGGAAAACGCCGCCAAGAAACCCTATGAACCGCTTCGACTGGATACCTTCGGTGACGGGAACGCAATCACCAAAGCCGTGGGAGACATGGGTATACGAGACGGCGCGGTGGGAATGGGGGGGGCCCAGACAAAGCGGCCGCTAGCGGTTACTCGCGCGTCATCCAACGCCTTCGCGCTGCTGCGGCGTATGATGCTAAGTTATCGCAATTAGCGGGTGGAGCAAGCCGGCTTCAACGACAACCATGGCGCAGAAACCAAATCGCGATCCGAATCTGACGAGG
>JAQBBQ010000049.1:0-4969 GCA_032125995.1 Betaproteobacteria bacterium
GCCGATCGAGCAGGGTTCGACGAAACCGATCAACCCGAGCGCTGCGGGCAATACGAGCAATTGGAACAGGCCAATCTCGCTCATCGTTCCGAGATCCGGAATCTATACCGTGTTCGTCGTGTCAACCGGCCGCGCGGCACGCGACAGGGCAAAGTCCCAGAGACTTCCGCCGACCATCGCCGCAAGCCCCGCGCTGACGGCGACGGGCGTTACGAACAAACCGCCAAGCGCCACAGCGGCGCCTGCCGCAGAGAGATACAGCGGCCGCAGATCGCCCCGCCCACGGGCGGAGCGATAGAGCAACCACAGACTCAACCCGATGAACGCGAGGAAAAGCGGAATCAGAATCGCGTCCTTGATCAGAAAACCCGCCCCGATCGCGGCAAGTGCGGACAGCGCCCAAGTCACGCCGAGGCAGCACAGTGCCGCAAACGCGACGCCGACCATGCTACCGAGTTGCTTGAACAGAGCGCTCACGAACCGCTCATCCGGCGCAGCAGGACAGCTTTGTGACGTCGCGAGAGAACGTCTGCGCGCACAGTTTGATCGCTTCAGCCATGGTCAGGTAGGGAAACAGCTCGCGTCCCAGAGCCTCGACGGTCATCCGATTGCGGATCGCAAGCGTCGCAGTCTGCACGATCTCTCCGCCCTCGTGCGCGACGATCTGTGCGCCGAGCAGCCGTCCGGTATTCGCCTCGGCGACCAGCTTGACGAAGCCGCGCGTGTCGAAATTGGCGAGCGCGCGCGGCACGTTGTCGAGTGAGAGCGTCCGTGCCTCGACTTCGATGCCTCGTTTGCGCGCGGTCGGTTCGTCCAAGCCCACCGTCGCAACCTGAGGATCGGTAAAGATCACCGCCGGCATCGCCGACAGGTCGAGCGTTGCCTCGCCGCCCAGCATGTTCTCCGCTGCCCGCGTGGCGGCTGCCGCGGCGACGTACACGAACTGTGGCAGGTCGGCGCAGTCGCCCGCGGCGTAGACGTGCTCAGCGCTCGTACGCAAGAACGGGTCGACCTTGATCGCGCCGTTCGCGTCGGTCGCGATGCCCGCCGCATCGAGCCCGAGCGCTTCCGTATTCGGCGTCCGCCCGGTCGCCACAAGCAGCCGGTCGCCTTCGAATTCTCCGACCGCCGTCGCGATGCGAAATCGCTCGCCGTCGTGGCTCACCGTCCGAAGCGTCGCGTTCTCGAGTACCCGCATGCCCTCATCTCGAAGCACCCGCGTGAGAACCTCCCCGATCGCGGGATCCTCGCGCGTGAGCAGCGTGCTGCGCGCGAGCAGCGTGACGCCCGCACCGAGACGCAGAAATGCCTGCCCCAGCTCGAGCGCGACGACCGATGAACCGAGGATCACCAGGTGTTCGGGCACGCGCTCGGCGATCAGTGCTTCGGTCGACGTCCAGTAGGGCGTGCCGGCGAGCCCGCGAACGTCTGAAACTGCAGGCCGGGCGCCGGTCGCGACGAGGACGCGATCGGCGTCAACGCGAGAGGTCTTGCCGTCGGAGCGAGTCACTTCAAGACTCATCGCATCCAAGAATCGTGCACGCCCCCGCACCAGTTCTATGTTCGGTTCGCCCTCGACGAGCGCCTCGTACTTTGACTGGCGCAGTTCCTCGACCCGGCGCTGTTGCTGCACGACAAGCAGGCTGCGCTCGACTGCGGCCGGCGTGAAGCGCAGGCCCTCGAACGGCTGACGACGTGCGTACTGCGCAAGCTGCGCGCCCCGAATCATGATCTTCGAGGGCACGCAGCCGACGTTGACGCAGGTGCCGCCAATCGTGCCGGACTCGATCAACGTGACCTGCGCGCCTTCCTCGGCGAGTCGCAACGCGCAGGCAAAGGCCGCCGAGCCTCCGCCGACTACCGCGGCGCGCATGCCTGCGCCCTGCCTGTCCATCGCCGCCTCCGAGGGGAACCAAGAGGCCGATGCTAGAGTCCGTACCTAAGTACGTTGTCAACACCCTGCGGAGGCCACCCATGCAATCCGGTTCGGGTACGATCGGCACGGTTGCGCGCAAAGCTGGCGTGAATGTCGAAACGGTGCGCTATTACCAGCGCATCGGCCTGCTCGCCGAGCCCGCGCGGCCGCCGGGCGGCGTGCGCCGCTATGCGGAAGAGACCGTGGCACGGCTGTGCTTCATTCGACGCGCCCAGCAGCTCGGCTTCAGTCTCGACGAGATCCGCAATCTGCTAGTGTTGAATGACAGCGTGCACTGTCGCGAAGCGCGCAGCTTGGCGGCACTGAAGCTCGCGGCGGTCGATTCGCGCATCGCCGATCTGCGCGCGCTGCGCAAGCGACTGCGCGAGCTGGTTGCGGCCTGCGACGCGGGCGCCACCAGTGCCTGTCCGATCCTCGACACCCTGTCGCCGCCGCCCCGCGCCGAGGCGGCGGTATAGCGTAGCGGGCCTGTCGTCGACCCACGCCGAGTTGTTCATCACCGTCGGCTTCACCGCGCTCATGCTGATGGTCCCGCGCGCAGCGACCTCGACCAACGCCATGGTGCGGCGCCTCGGCGTATTGGCGCCGCCCATTTGAATTGTTTGGTCAGCATCCCTCCCGGATAAACGTCGAGATCTCGGCTGGCGCGGCGAATACGACCTGCGCCCGATCGCCCTGCATGCCCTGGCTCACGAGGATCGGCGCGCCAGGGCGCGGTCCGCTCGGGCTCGAATCGGTCTTGAAGCGCAAGTTGAACTCCCAGAACGGCCGCGTCACGCCCTCGCCGTTGGTCAGGAAGTAGCCGTCGCCGCAACGCCGTAGCGAGGCGATACGCGCGCTCGTCGGCGCCTCCTTAAGGTCCGGAAGCGCGGCGCGCGGCACCTTCGGTCCGGCTTTTTCTTCAGACGCGGTGCGCAAAAAAGCGACCAGATCGGCGCGTTGGCCCGCATCTGCAACGCCGCGAAAGGTCATATAGTTGCCCGGCACGACTGCCTGCGGATTGCGTAGCCAGGCATCTAGGTTCGCTTCATTCCAAACCAGCGTGGCATGCTTAAGTTGCTCCGAATAGCGCTTGAAATCGACGATCGAGCCTGCCTTGCGGCCCCAGATTCCTGCGAGGCTGGGACCGGTGCGGTGCACGCCCGGCTCAAGCGCGTGGCAGGCGACGCAGGCGCGGTATGCGACAGCGCCGCGACCGCTGTCACCGTCGGCCCGCGCGGACGCCCCGGCAACCACGAAAGCGAGCCCAGCGAAAAGCAGGAACGTTTGAATCATTAGTTTCTCCTCGTCAATGTGGATTCGGTACGCGCTTGCATTTCAGCCTCCTTTCGTTATCCGATCCTGCCGAGCGCGGGGAACTTCTCGAGCAGCCAGTAGCTGAACACGGTCAGCTTGCCGCTCATCATCGCGATCCCGACGCCAATCATCACCACGCCCGCGCCGAACGCGGCGAGGATGCCGACATTCGTCAGCTCGCCCATCTCAGCGGCTCCGCCCGAGCATTTCGACGCTGCGCCTCACGCGCCCTACCGCGTACTTCCATCCGCGATGCGCCGGCGCAGAAGTTCGACCATCTCCGGCGCATCCCAGACGGCCGGCCCGGTATGGCGCCCGATCTCGCGCCCTTCGCGGTCGATAAGCAGCGTCGTTGGCAGACCGAAGGTGCCGAGCTTCGTTGCCGCCTGCGCCGAGGAATCGACGTAAAGCTTGAGCGCCTGAATTCCGATCTGCTTGAAAAAGTCCCGCGCCACCGCCGCACCTTGCTGGTCGATGGAAAGCGCGACGACCTCGAAGTCTGGCCCACCGAGCTTCACTTGCAGACGGTCGAGCGTGGGCATCTCCTCGCGGCAAGGTGCGCACCAGGTGGCCCAGATGTTGAGCAGCACCACGTTTCCGCGGAACTGGACGAGCGAGCGGCGCGCGCCTTCGCCATCTTCGAATTCGACGTTGGCAACCGGCCTCGCCTTTGGCGTGCCGGAGAAGGGAAGCTTGGAGCCCGCGTCGCCTTGCGAAACCGGGTAACTCCAGATCCCCGCCACGACCAGCACCGCGAGGCCCGCCAGGCCGGCGGTGATCCACATCGTCTTGGCGCCGGTGCGCACGCGTCACCTTGCCGACTTCGCTTCGGTGGGCAAGCATGCGCGAGCCCGTTTCAAGTAGCGCGCTCCGTTGGCTGGAACGTATCGTGGTTCGTCTTCGCCTCATCCACGGCGCTCGCCTCCGCGTGTGCCAGCGCTGCGGGCGGCTGAGAATCCGCTTCCACCGGCTGCGCGACTGCAGCGCCGGCGCCGGCCTGGACTCGTATGGCGTTCGACTTTTCCAGTTGGAACTCCCTCGTCTATTACGCGTGCGAGAACTGGCAGTTGCGCATCATGCCGCCGTCCTCATGCTCGAGGTTATGGCAGTGATACATGAACAGGCCGGACACCGTGGGCGCGATAAGCACGCGCACCCGCTCGCCGGGGAAAATCCCGAACGTGTCCCTGAAGCCGGCGTCGAGCATGCCTTCGCGCAGATCCGCGGGCGCGGCATCGCCGCTGCGCTCGATGACGCGAAAGCGAACGCCATGAATATGGATGGGATGCGGCATCGACATGCCGCCGCCGTCGTTGGCGAAGGTCCACACCGACGCCGTTCCAACCGGAAGCCACTCATCGTCGGCTACAGCGCTCATGTCTTCGGTATTGAAGCGCCGGCCGTTAAGCAAGCCGCGCATGTGGCGGAAGGCGAGCCGCGTGCGCAGTTCGTGCCTCGCTTCGCGCGCGCGCGGTTCAGGCTCGGGAAGCACGATGGAGACGGTGCGCGCACGCGCACCGGGAGAAACCGTGAAGCGCGCGACATGGAGCGCTTCACCCTGCGCAGCGCCGGTCATGCCGCCCATCATTCCGCCACCCATCATCCCGCCGCCCATCATCCCGCCGCCCATCATTCCGCCGCCCATCATCCCGCCACCCATCATCCCGCCGACGCCGGAGAACGCCTTGCTGACGAGCGCGATCTCGGCACCGTCGCGCCGCGCGCCGAAGTCCTCGA
>JAQBBQ010000050.1:0-5438 GCA_032125995.1 Betaproteobacteria bacterium
CAAGGCGGTGCTCGAGGAGCAGGATTTCGAGAACAAGATGTTGAAGGGGTATATCAAGAACTGGCCGGCGTAGCCGGCAAGTTCTTGATATACCCCGGAAAGTCGGACGCGGGGGAGAGGGCGGACCCTCCCCCCCGCACCCCCACGCCCCTAATCCCTCCTGGCGCGAGGCGCGTCGTTCCCAATTGAGGCACAGCAACGCCGTGAGGCGGCGACGGTTTTTGGTTGGTGGGGCGGCGATCGCGGGGGCTGCGGGGCTTGCTGCCTGGCGGTTCTGGCCGGAGCAGGGGCTGTGGAATCCCTGCCTCGCGGCGCTGCCGCGTAGGCTTGCCGAGCACGCGCTGGTGCGCGCCGCCTGGGCCGGCATCGACCCGGCCAAGGTTTGGGACAGCCACGTGCACCTGGTCGGCACGGGCGACGCGGGCAGCGGCATCCGCATCCACCCCGGCATGGACAGTCTGCTCGATCCGGCGCAGTACGCGCGTCGCCTGTTTTTCATGAACGCGGGTTGCGTCCACGCGGCGCCCGGCAGCGTCGATCGCGCCTACGTCGCACGCATGCGCAACCTGCTCGCCGGCATGCGCCCCGGCATGCGGTTGCTGCTGTTCGCCTTCGATCGCACGCACGACGAACGCGGCGCGGTACTCTGGGACAAGACCGGGTTTTACGTGCCGAACGCATACGCGCGCGACACCGCGCGTGCGCATCCCGAGTTCGAGTGGGTCGCGTCGATCCATCCCTACCGCGCCGACGCGCTCGAGGCGCTCGAGCGCGCCGCGCGCGATGGCACGCGGGCGGTAAAGTGGCTGCCTGCCGCGATGGGCATCGATCCGACCGCGGCGCGCTGCAAGCCGTTCTATCGCGCGCTCGCGCGTCTGGGGCTGCCGCTCATCTCGCACGCGGGCGAGGAGCGCGCGGTGCTCGGCGCCGAGGCGCACGCGCTCGGCAATCCGCTGCGCCTGCGCCATGCGCTTGACGAGGGTGTGCGGATCGTGGTCGCGCATTGCAGCTCGCTCGGCGAGGACCGCGACCTCGATCGCGGTCCGAACGGACCGGCCGTGGCGAGCTTCAGCCTCTTCGTCCGCATGATGGACACAGCGCGCTACGTCGGCCGGCTGTTCGGCGACGTGTCGGCCGTGACGCAGAGCAATCGCGCCGCGCCGGTGCTTGCCGCGATTCTCGAACGTGAAGACTGGCATGCGCGCTTGCTCAACGGGTCGGACTATCCGCTGCCCGGTGTGATGCCGATCTTTTCAGTGCGCGAATTGGTCGCGCGCGGGCTGCTCGCGCCGGATGCCGGCGAGGTGCTGAAGGCGATCCGAGGTCACAATCCGCTGCTGTTCGATTTCGTCCTCAAGCGCACGCTGCGCTCGAATGGCAAGGGCTTCGCCGACGCCGTGTTCGAGACGCGCGACTTCTTCACGCGGACACCGAAGGGCGCGGCGCGCGCGCGAACTGCTGTGCTAAGCTGATTTTCATGTCCGGAAACAGTTTCGGCACGCTGTTCTGCGTGACATCTTTCGGCGAATCGCACGGCCCGGCGCTCGGCGGCGTGGTCGATGGCTGCCCGCCGGGGCTTGAGCTGTCGGCCGCGGATCTGCAGCGCGAACTCGACCGGCGCAAGCCCGGCAAGTCGCGCCACGTCACCCAGCGCAAGGAGTCGGACGCGGTCGAGATCCTGTCGGGCGTATTCGAGGGCCGCACGACCGGGACGCCGATCGCCTTCCTGGTACGCAACGAGGACGCGCGTCCCAGGGATTACGCGGCCATCGCGGAGAAGTTCCGCCCGGGGCATGCGGATTACACCTATTGGCAGAAGTACGGTGTGCGCGATGCGCGCGGCGGCGGGCGTGCCTCGGCGCGCGAAACCCTGGTGCGCGTTGGCGCCGGTGCGATCGCCAAGAAGTGGCTCGGCCTGCGCTACGGGGTGCGCATCCGCGGCTACCTCGCGCAACTCGGGCCGCTGGTGATCCCGTTTCGCGCCTGGGACGCGGTCGAGTCGAATCCCTTCTTCGCGCCGGACCCTGCCAGCGTGGCGAAACTCGAGGCGCATATGGATGCGCTGCGCCGCGCGGGCGACTCCTGCGGGGCGCGCGTCAACGTCCTCGCCGAAGGCGTTCCGGTGGGTTGGGGCGAGCCGGTCTACGGCCGCCTGGATGCCGATATCGCGGGCGCGATGATGTCAATCAATGCGGTCAAGGGCGTCGAGATCGGCGCCGGATTCGCCGCGGTCACGCAAACCGGCAGCACGCACGGCGACGAGATGACCCCGGAGGGATTCCTCTCGAACAACAACGGCGGCGTGCTCGGCGGTATCTCGAGCGGGCAGGACGTCGCGGTGTCGATCGCCTTGAAGCCCACCTCCTCGATCCGCGTGCCCCGGCGCACCGTGAATCTGCGCGGCGAGGCGGCGACCGTCGAGACCGCGGGACGCCACGACCCCTGCGTCGGTATTCGCGCAACGCCGATCGCCGAGGCAATGCTCGCCTGCGTGCTGATGGACCACGCGCTGCGCCACCGCGCGCAATGCGGCGATGTGACGCCGCCCACAGCGCCGGTTCCCGGCGCGCTGCGCCGACGCTCGAAACCGAGAAAACCTAGAAAACCCTAGAAAAATCAATTACAGTGTCGCGACACGCGACTACGAGACCACTCATGAGCACCAAAGGGCAGCTGTTACAAGACCCGTTCCTCAACACCCTGCGCAAGGAGCACGTACCGGTGTCGATCTACCTGGTCAATGGGATCAAGCTTCAGGGCCAGATCGAATCGTTCGACCAGTACGTCGTGCTGCTGCGCAATTCGGTCACCCAGATGGTGTACAAGCACGCCATCTCGACCGTGGTTCCCTCGCGTCCGGTCAACCTGGTGCCGGACAAGGACGCCGCCTGAGCGCCTCCGCCGCGCGGATTCCCAGCATGCAGCGCCCGCCGCCCGCCGAGCGGGCGTCGGCATCGACAAGATCGCCCGGATCGACAAGACGCCTGCGCTGATGTTCGAGCGCGACGCCCTGCCTGCGGACCCGCAGGCAGCCGTTCTGGTGTGCCTGGATTTCGGTGAGCCCGACTACGCCGAGGGCGTCGAGGAGCTGGTGCGCCTGGTCGAGAGCGCTGGCGTGACCCGTCACTGCGTGGTTGCCGGACGACGCAACCAGCCGGATCCGAAGCTGTTCGTGGGCAGCGGCAAGGCCACGGAGATCGAACGCGCGGCCGAGGACCTGAACGCCCTGTTCGTCGTCTTCAACCATACCCTCTCGCCTGCGCAGGAGCGCAACCTCGAGCGCGCACTGAACCGCCGCGTCATGGACCGCACGAGCGTCATTCTGGAAATTTTCGCGCGGCGTGCGCAGACCAACGAGGGCAAGCTGCAAGTCGAACTGGCGCAGCTCGAGTACCTGTCGACGCGCCTGGTGCGCGGCTGGTCGCACCTCGAGCGCCAGCGCGGGGGGCTCGGCAAGACCGGCGGGCCGGGCGAGAAACAGATCGAGCTCGACCGGCGCATCATCGGGCAGCGCGTACGGCTGCTGCGCGGCAAGCTCGCGCAGTTGCACCGGCGCCGCCAGGTGCAGCGCCGCGGGCGCGTGCGGCGCGAGGTGTTTTCGGTCTCGCTCGTCGGCTACACAAACGCGGGTAAAACCACGCTGTTCAACGCCCTGACGCGCGCGCGCGGGTTGACCGCCGACCGGTTGTTCGCGACGCTCGATACGACCACCCGCCGCATCTGGCTGCCCGATGCCGGCGACGTCGTGGTCTCGGACACGGTGGGCTTCATCCGTGACCTGCCGCACACCCTGGTTGCGGCGTTTCGCGCAACGCTCGAAGAGACCGTGCATGCGGATCTCCTGCTCCACGTCATCGACGCCGCGTCGTCCGTGCGCGAGGCGCAGGCCGAACAGGTGAACGGTGTGCTGACCGAGATCGGCGCTGACGCAGTACCCCAGCTGCGCGTGTGGAACAAGATCGACCTGACGCCGTTTGCGCCGGGCCTCGAGCGCGACGAATGTGGTAGCATTTCACGTGTTCGCGTCAGCGCTCGCACGGGCGTGGGACTCGAACTGCTGCGCGATGCGATTGCCGAGGCGGCAACGCGAAAGGGCACGGCACGCGGCGCGCCCATCGATCAAGCGCGCACCCTGCAACCGCATTAACTTTCTGGCTGGTCATGTCTTTGAACGACCCAAACTGGGGGCGTGGCGGTTCCCGCGGGCCCCAGGGTAACCAGGGCCCTCCCGACCTCGACGAGCTCTGGCGCAACTTCAACCGGCGCTTGAGCGACCTGTTCGGGCGCGGGCGCGGCGGTGGCGGCGGCGATCTGGGCGGTCCGCCCAGTCCGCCGTCGGCAAAACGCCTGGGCGGCGGCGCGCTGGTGCTGATCGGCCTCGTTATCGCGGTGTGGCTCGCGAGCGGCTTCTTCATCGTGGTCGAGGGCCAGCGCGGCGTCGTGCTGACCTTCGGTAAATACGCCAACGAGACGGGCCCCGGCCTGCAATGGCGCGCGCCGTGGCCGTTTCAGTCCCATGAAATCGTCAACGTGGCGACGGTCCGCCAGCTCGAGATCGGCTACCGCAACAACGTGAGTACCAAGGTGCTGAAGGAATCGTTGATGCTGACCGACGACGAGAACATCGTCGACCTGCAGTTCGCGGTCCAGTACATCCTCAAGGATCCGAAGGACTATCTGTTCAATACACGCCGGCCGGACGATACCGCGATGCAGGTCGCCGAGACCGCGATGCGCGAGATCATCGGCAAGAGCAAGATGGACGCGATCCTCTACGAATCGCGTGAAGAGATCGCGCAGAAGGCACGCGTCCTCATGCAGGAGATTCACGACCGTTACGGCACCGGCATCTTGATGAGCGCGGTGACGATTCAGGCGGCGCAGCCCCCCGAACAGGTCCAGGCGGCCTTCGACGACGCGGTCAAGGCGGGGCAGGACCGCGAGCGCCTGAAGAACGAAGGTCAGGCGTACGCCAACAGCGTGATCCCGCGCGCGCGCGGTGCGGCTTCGCGTCTTTCTGCCGAGGCGAGCGGCTACCAGCAGCGCGTGATCGCCAGCGCCGTGGGCGAGGCGTCTCGCTTTGAACAGGTGCTCGCGGAATACAGCAAGGCGCCCGGCGTGACGCGCGAGCGCATCTACATCGAGACCATGCAGCAGGTGCTCGGCTCGACCTCGAAGATCATGATGGACTACCGCGGCAGCGGAAATCTGCTCTATCTGCCCCTCGATAAGCTGATGCAGGGCGCAGGTGCCGACGCGGGCGCGACGGCGAGCGGCGCGACGCAGCCGCCGACGCTCAATGCGCCGTCGACCACGGACAGCGACCCGCGCTCGCGCGATAGTCTGCGCGGCCGCGGCCGGGGAGGACGGCCATGAAGGCGCTCGGTCCGCTCGTCGCCGCGTTGATCGCGGTGGGGCTGGTCATTTCCGGCGCACTG
>JAQBBQ010000051.1:0-12565 GCA_032125995.1 Betaproteobacteria bacterium
CCCAGGCGTTCTGCTTTCCCATCATCATCGACGAAGCCTGCGCAAGACCCCAGGGGTCAAGGTCGATGTCGTCGTAGGCGAGGATCGCGAAGGGCGGAATCACGTCCTCCTTGAAGTTTTCGTACTGGTCGTCGCCCCAGATGACGACGACATCGGGCTTGAAGGCGTCGAGCGCGGCACGCACGCGCCCGAAGTCGGCGACGAGTTGTTTGCGATGCTCGGCCGCGGCGCGCGTGCCGGAGTCGTCCGCCCACTCTTTTTGCATCTGCATGGGCCAGTTCGCAACGTCCTTCTGCGCCGCCGGGATTCCGGGATCCTGCAGCGTCCAGCGCAGGATGCCGGACATGTCCGCGTCCGGCAGGCAGAGCGGTGGGTAATGCGAAAGGCCGAGGCCGAGGATTTCTGCCATGTTCAGTCTCCCGCGCTCAGGCCACGTTCGCCCTGAAAATCTGCCACTCGCCCGGCACGCCTTTGAGCGCGTGCGCGCCGCGCGCCTCGAATTCAATGCCCGAGCCGGCGACGAGATCGCGCGTCGTGCTCGAGACCAGCACTTCGCCTGCGCCGGCGAGCGCCATCACGCGCGCGCCGATGTGCACCGCGAGACCGCTCACCTTGTCGCCGGTCGGTTCGACCTCTCCGGTGTGCAGGCCGGCGCGCACCTCGATGCCGAGCGTCTTCGCTTCCTGCGTGATGGCGCTCGCGCAGCGGATCGCGCGTGCCGGGCCGTCGAAGATCGCGAACAGGCCGTCGCCTGCAGTATCGATCTCGCGTCCGCGGTGCGGCTCGAGCTGGCGGCGGCCGAGGGCGTAGAACTGCTGCAGCAGGTCGCGCCATTTTTTGTCGCCGAGCTTCGTCGCGAGCTCGGTCGAGCCGACGATGTCGGCGAACAGCGCCGTCGTCACGAAGCGCTCGGTCGCCTCTGGTGCTGTCTGCACGCGCTCGGCCCCGGCGAAGTGGACGATGGCGTCGACAATTGATTCCGCGTCGCCGATCCAGGGCAGATGGTCTTCGCCCGGAAGCTCGAGGTAGACCGCCCCCGCAATGTGATCCGCGAAGTAGCGCCCGTTGCCGACCGCTGCAGAGCGGTCGCCACGTCGCTGCACGATCAGCGTCGGCCTGCGGATCTGCGGCAGGATTGCACGCACGTCGATCTGGGCGTCGGCAATCATATTTCGCTTGATTGCGCTCGGCGAAGCGACCTGCCGCTGGTAGCGGGCCAACCGATTGCAATACTCCGGATCGTTCACCCTGCTCGGCGTAAAAAGTGTGGCGGACGCCGGCTTTCCCCAGAGTTCGGCCATCCGCTCCAGGATCAGTTGCAGGGTCGGGCGGTGCGGATAATCCGGCGCCTGCGTGTAGCGTGGCATCCCTCCGAAGATCACCAGGCGCTCGACCATTGCCGGGTAGGTTGCGGCAAAAAGTGCCGCCATCGCGCCGCCCTGCGAGACTGCAAAGAGAATCGCCCTCGACGATTCCGCAGCCTGCATGACGGCGCGCACGTCGTCCATGCGCTCCTCGAGGTTCGGCGCACCGTCAAAGCGGTCTGACAAGCCCTGGCCGCGCTTGTCGAACACGATGACGCGGAACGACTGCGCGAGTCGCCGTCGCATCTGCGCGTGGTCCGGATCGTCCCAGTCGGCGTCGAGGTGGGAAACGATGCCGGGCACGATGACGAGGTCCTGCTTGCCGTTGCCGAAGGCCTGCCAGGCGATGCTCAGGCCGTCGGATTCGGCGTACTGCGTCTGCGGGATCGAAAGTTCGGCGCTCATGGCGTCACATCGCGTCGCTGGCGACCGAGGCGTGCAGGTCCCGATCTGCCAGCGCCCTTCGCGCCGCGCGAAGAAAATCGAGCGCCGCCACGGTCGCGTGCTCATCAATCGACATCAGGCGCGAGTAGCCCGCTGCGTCCGCGGCGAGAATCGCGGTCAGTCGTCGCTCGAGTTCCGATCCGCTCATCGGGCCGGTCCCATGAACCTGCCTATGCCCACAGTTGTAACGGACTGTGCGAAGCGACTCGGACGAAGTCGTTGTCCGTGGTCAGCAGCGCCAGGTCGTGCCGGATACAAAGCTGCGCGATCAGGGCGTCGATAGTGCCGATTTGCACTCCCGCGCGACGGCAGAGATTGCGCAACGCAGCGGCATCGATGTGATCCCGCCGGTCCGGACTGAGCAACGGTAGCGCGGCGAATCGTTCAATGATGTCATCACGTGCGCGCGGACCCGAGAATCCTTGCAGCAATTCCTGAAGAACGAGGCCCGTGGTCACGACCATTTCGCCGCCTTCGAGTGCGTTGCGCAACGCGCTTACCTGCACGACGGTGCTCTCCTGGTCCCTGCGCAGCGCGAGAGACCAGACGCTCGTGTCGACGAGCAGCGTCATCCGCGCGAGCGCTCAGCCTTGTAATCGAACGACGGATCCCATTCGAGCTTGCCCATCAACTCAATGAGCTGTTTTTGCTTGCGGCGGGCGATGAATTCCTCCAGCGCGCGGGTCACTGCGGCCTTCTTTGTACGTTCACCACTCACTTTAAGCGCGCATTCGATCAGGTCTGGGTCGAGGGATAGATTGGTGGCCATGTGTGTCTCCTTACACACGAGTCTACACATAATCCCGAAGCCGCAACAGCGCTCCGTAGGCCCGCGCCCTTCGTGCCGGCCGGACGAAACCGGAACGATTCCGGCGGGAACCCCGCATCGTCCCAGTGCGTTGCGTTGGGATGGTTCTGGAGCAACCAGGCCGGCGCCGGTTCGGCGTCGATCGCTTGCGCCTGGGTCGATGGAGGTGCAAAATTCTGGATCATAATTTTGTCAGGGGCACCCATGGCGGCGAACAGCACGAAGAACATCGTTCCGATTTCGCGGGCACGCGCACGCCTCACCGAGCTGGCCGACGAGGTCTCGAAGACCGGGCATGAAAAGATATTCACCAGGAATGGCGAAAGCTACGTGGCCCTGATCACTGCGGGCCAACTCGACGAATACCGACGCTTCAAGGAGGCCGAGCATCTGTCCATGCTCGAGGCGCTGGTCGAGGCGGCAGAGGACGTCGAGGCGGGACGCATCTATACCTGGGACGAGTTCAAGCCGCGACTTGCCCGGCTGCGCAAAAAAGCGAAACGCATCGCCGGCGTATGAGCCGGCCGCGCCGGTTGCCGGTCGTGGCAACGCGGCGATTCGAGCGTGCGCTCGATGCGCTGCTCGATCACTACGACAGCCTGCGCCATCTGCACCCGGACGCGGGATCGCGCGCATTGCGACTGATCGATCTGGTCGAGAGTGAAGTGCCCCGGCTTCTGGCCGCACAACCCGACATCGGCAGGCCGGCGCAACTAAGCCTGCTTGGGAACGAATCGGAAAGACAATGGCTCAGCCGTGTGGCGCCGCTGACCGCACGCCGGCGCTTGCAGGCCCGTGAATGGCTGGCCGGCGAGTTCTGGATTCTTTATTACCGGAGTCCGACGGCGGTTTACCTCGTCTCAGCCCGGCACGAGCGCGAGTCGGCGTACTGGTAAGTGCTGTCTCAGCGTAGCGCAGCCGCCGCGCTCGGGTCTTCGAGGCCGGCGGCGATGCGAATTCCGCCATTACCTTTCGGGTAATCCCGCTGCACGGAGACTGTCAAGGAACCGAATTCGATCCTTGTCCAACCGAAAGGGATAGACGCGATCTGCGACCTCCACGGTGTAGCGGGGCTCATTCGCGATCACCTGCCGAATTTGCTCTTTGGCATCAGCATGCCGATCCAATTCCAAATACGCGCAGGCCAGATAAAGGCGAGCGACCGTTAGTGCAGGGAGCCTCTCTACAGCCCCACCTATGAGCGATGCCGCTTTGTCGTACTGTCCCAGATGGTAAAAACTGCGGCCATAGATGAACTGCCAGCTTGGGGGAGAGAGCGGATCCAAGCGCAGCGCGGTTGCGGCGTGCTCGTTGGCCAGTTCGTATTTGCCTGAAAAGTTCAGAGCCTCACCGAAATACGCATGAATCTCCGCATTCTCCGGATCGAGTGATAGTGCGCGCTCGAAGCTCACATTTGCTGCGTCGTGGTTTCGTTGGAAAAGCTCGACCCATCCAAGCCGAAGGTGGGCCACGGCCGAATCCGGCGCAATCGCCACAGCGGTTCGTGCGATTTCACCAGCGCGCGCCAACCCCGCCTCGAACCCGGGCCACAAGAATAGCCAGGCATTCACATAACACATCGCCAGATAGGTCTGGGCTTCAGCGAATTTGGGATCTATCTCAATTGCTCTTTCAAAAAGTTTGCCGGCTTCGAGATTGTCCTCGGGGGCATAGCTGAAGTAGCGGCTGCGTCCCTTGAGATAAAGGTCATAGGCCTGGACGCTTTCGGTCCGCTTGCGCTCTGAGCCGACCAGGTCCTTCGGTGTCAATTTCAGCTTCAGGGCCGAGATGATCTCTGATTGGATCCTGTCTTGGAAATCAAAAATTTCGGCCATGTCGCCATCGTAGCGTTCGGCCCAAATGTGGCGGCCCTGCGTACCTTCGATTAACTGCGCATTGATGCGAAGTCGGTCGCCCATTTTTCGAACGCTGCCTTCGAGTACGAAGGCCACACCGAGTTTCCTCGCAACCTCCTTCACGTCCGGCATCTGCCCCTTGAACGCGAAAGCTGAATTGCGAGCGGCAACGGAGAGGTTCGAGATCTTCGAAAGATCGGTGATCAGGTCCTCGGCCATGCCGTCGGAGAAATACTCCTGCTCGGGATCACCGGAGAGGTTATTGAACGGCAGAACGGCGATCGAAGGTTTGTCGGTTGGAGAGGGATCGATCTCGCCGACCTTTGGTGCCGGCTTCGTTTCGCTGCCTCCGGCAGGATTTACTCGGTACGCCCGTACCGGCTCGGTGATGTTCTTTACCGTCTGTTCGCCCAGGTCGTCGAATTCGGCGCTGACCTTTCCTTTTACCGCGGTGCGGATCGATTCCGAGATCGTGATCCCACCGGGCTCCGCCAGACCTTCCAACCGCGCTGCAATGTTCACCCCGTCGCCGTACACCGTGCCGTCGGCCTTCTCGATCACGTCGCCCATGTGCACGCCAATGCGAAAGCGCATGCGGCGCTCTTCAGGCGAGTTGGACCCCGATGCATTGAGTTCCTGTTGAATTGCCAACGCCGCACTGACCGCACCCGTGGCGATCTCGAACACCGCGAGAACCGAGTCGCCCGCCATGTCGATGACGCGACCTTGATTCGATTCGATCTGATTTCGAAACACCGCGCGCGCTGCATCGAGCGCGGCGACTGTCGCACCTTCGTCTGCAGCCATCAGGCGTGAATAACCAACCGCGTCCGCGGCAAAAATCGCGGCGAGTCGTTTCCTGTGATCGGTGCCGCTCACCTCTGCCAGCGCCTCCGCGAGCCGCGTCGCCATGGAGTGTACCGCGGTGCCCATTCCACGCGAGACCAACGGCAAGGTAAGCAGAAAGTCGCCGCAGCCGTCCCAGCGCGCAATGATCGCAAACTCATGTAGGATAATCCGCGCCATGAATGAGCCGATGCACCCTCTGCAGGTCGAAGGATTTCGGCGTATGACGCCGGCGCAGAAGCTGCAGATGGTCGCCGACCTCTACCACGCCGGAATCCAGCTCAAGGCGGCAGGCCTGCGACTGGCACATCCGGATTGGTCGGACGAGCGGCTCGACCGGGAAGCACGCCGATCGCTGCTCTATGCCGGCACCTGAACCGCTCGCGCCTTTTCTCGAACCGCTCGAGCGACTCGGACTTCCTTACTGCGTCACCGGATCGGTCGCCGCGAGCGTGTACGGCGAGCCGCGCCTAACGGCGGATATCGACGTCGTTCTGCTCTTGAAGATCTCTGACATCGCCGCGTTTCGGTCGGCGTTTGCCGATTCGGCATGCACCGTTCCTCCAGACGAGACGCTGCAGCTAGAACTGGCACGCGAGTCGCGCGGCATGTTCAACCTTATCCATCACGCGAGCCAGTTCAAGGCCGACATCTACCTCGCTGGCCAGGATCCGTCGCACGCCTGGGCGCTGGCGCATCGCCGCAGGATCAGTCTCGGTGAAAGCGGCGCCTGGATCGCGCCGCCCGAATACGTGATCCTGCGCAAGCTCGAATTTCTGCGAGAGGGTGGACAGGACAAACACGCGCGCGACATCCGTTTCATGCTCGCCGCATCGGTGATCGACCGCGCGTTCCTGGAATCGGAAGTGGCGCGCCTTGGCCTGGATGTGCAGTGGCGCGCATGCCAGCCTGATCAATGAGTCGACGCGGCGCGTCGGCGGCACAACGTTGTCAAGAGGAACCTCGACAGATGCACAAAATCACCTGCCAGCCTGACACGACGCAGTTCTCCATCGAGGCGGGCGAAACCATCCTCGAAGCGTCGCTGCGCGCCGGCATTCCGCATGCCCATGCCTGCGGTGGTCTGGCGCGCTGCTCGACCTGTCGTGTCTGGATCGTGGAAGGCCTGGAGTACTGCGGCGAGAGAACCGAGTCCGAACGTGCGATCGCCGGCCCGCTGGGCTTCGGAGCGGAGGTCCGCCTCGCCTGTCAGACCAAGGTGTCGGGCGATCTGAAGCTGCGCCGCTTGGTGCTCGATGAAACCGATCTGGCGATCACCAGCCAACTCGCTAAATCGAGCATTGGGCGCTCCGGCGAAGCCAAAACCATCGCGGTGCTGTTCTGCGACATCCGGGAATTCACCAACCTGTCCCAACGGCTCTCGCCCTATGACCTGATGTACGTGCTGAACCGCTACTTTTTCCAGATGGCAGACGCGATCGAGCGCAATGGCGGACAGGTCGAGAAATTCATCGGCGACGCGATCATGGCGATTTTCGGCATCGACGACGCGCTGGACGCGCCCCTGCGCGCAGTGAAAGCGGCAACCGACATGCTCGGCGCGGCAGACCGGATGAAGCCGTACATGAAATCGCTGTACGACCAGGACTTCGAGGTCGGCATCGGCCTCCACTATGGTGAAGCTGTCATCGGCACGATCAGTGGCGGCCGCGAGGAAAAGCTCGCAGCGATCGGCGAAACGGTGAACATCGCCAGCCGCGTCGAGGCCGCCAACAAGGAGGCCGGCACGCGGCTGCTGATCTCGGAAGCGCTCTACCAGCAGGTGGAAAAGGACGTCGAGGTCGCGGATTTCATCCGTGTTCGGCTGCGCGGCACCGACGAGCGGATGTCGCTGCACGAAATCGCCCGCCTGACGCCGGAAGCCGAAGCACGGCTCAAGGCGCAGGAAAGCCGCGAGACGATGCATTTCGCCGGCCGGGAGTGGACCCGGCTCGCTGGCGCGAACGAGATCGGCGACGGCGCGCGGCGCGTTTTCGAGCTCGACGGTTTCGATCTCGTCGTTCTACGCAAGGGCGAGCGGTACTTCGCCTGCAACAACGCCTGCCCCCATCTGAATCTGCCGTTCTTCGAAAAAAGGGCCCTCGAAGAGACCGGCGTGATCACCTCGCCTGGTCAGGGGCGAGAGGTACCACGCGACAGCTGGCTGACCGATGATCTCGGTCTCGTGTGCCGCTGGCACGAGTCCTGTTTCGACGTGCAGACCGGCGCGGTGCGCGAGTGGACACCCACGCTGCAGGCCGACGGCACATCGAAAGGCTGGGAATTTATTGGCGACATATCTAAGAACCGCTCGCCGATCAAGCCGCTGCCCTGCCTCGTGCGGGACGACGCCCTCTGGGTGGTGATGGATTGACGCAGTCGATCCTGGGCGTGCGGTTTCGCCGGGGCGATCGCTTGCGCGGGCCATGGGCTTGCTAGCATGCGCATCCGGCAGGGGTGAGGAGACCCGATGCGCTACGACCGCTACAGCAAGCCGTTCAACTTCCAGCGCTGGATCGACGCGCACGCGCATCTGCTCAAGCCGCCGGTCGGCAACCAGCAGGTCTGGCAGGACGCCGATTTCATCGTCACCGTCGTCGGCGGGCCGAACGAGCGCACCGATTTCCACGACGATCCGTTCGAGGAATTCTTCTGGCAGTTCAAGGGCAACGCGTTTCTGGAAATCTGGGACGCCGGCCGCTACCAGCGCGTCGAGCTGAAGGAAGGCGACATCTATCTGCTGCCGCCGCATGTGCGCCATTCGCCGCAGCGTCCCGAGCTTGGCAGCCACTGCCTGGTGATCGAACGCCAGCGTCCCACGGGCGTCGTCGACGGCTTCGAGTGGTACTGCGCCCGTTGCGGCAGGCTCGTGCAGCGGATCGAAGTCCAGCTCGCGAGCATCGTCGACGACCTGCCGAAGGCCTACGCCCGGTTCTACGACGCCACCGAGGATGCGCGTCGCTGCACAGGCTGTGGCAGCGTCCACCCCGGGCGCGACGCGGCTGCCTGGCACGCCGCGAGGAACGCGCAATGACGGTGATCGACATGCACACCCACTTCTTCCCGCGCATCACGCGGGAGGAGGCGGCAACGCTCGATCCCGAGCGCGCACCGTGGTTGCAGACGAACGCTGACGGGACCGGCCAGATCATGACCGGGAGCAAACCCTTTCGCCCGGTGCGCGAGGTGCTGTGGGAGCCGGCACGACGCCTGGAAGACATGGACCGCGACGGCATCGACGTGCAGATCTTCTGCGCGACGCCGGTCCTGTTCGGCTACGCCTATCCGGCCGATCGCGCGCTCGCCTGGTGCCAGCGCATGAACGATCGCGCGCTCGAATTCGCCGCACACGCGCCGCGGCGGCTCAAGGCATTGGCGCAGGTTCCGTTGCAGGACATCGACGCGTCCTGCCGCGAGGCGAGCCGCGCCAAGGCCGCGGGCCATCTCGGGGTGCAGATCGGCAACCATATGGGGGAAAAGAACCTGGACGACGAAGGGCTCGTCTCGTTTCTCGCGCACTGCGGACGCGAAGGCATTCCGGTGCTCGTCCATCCCTGGGACATGATGGGCACGGACCGCATGAAGCAGTGGATGCTGCCCTGGCTCGTCTCGATGCCGGCCGAGACCCAGCTTGGAATCCTTTCGTTGATCCTTTCTGGCGCCTTCGAACGCCTGCCCCGCGAGTTGAACCTCTGCTTCGCGCACGGCGGCGGCAGCTTCGCCTTTTTGCTCGGGCGAGTCGACAACGCCTGGCGCGAGCGTGACATCGTCCGCAAGGACTGCCCGCAGCCGCCGTCGTCTTACGTCGATCGGTTCAGTGTCGATTCCGCGGTATTCGATGCGCGCGCGCTGTCGCTGCTCGTCGACGTCATGGGCGAGCAACGCGTGATGCTCGGCTCGGACGCGCCGTTCCCCTTGGGCGAGCAGAAGGTCGGCGCGCTGGTGCGCGGCCACGCCGGTCTGTCGTCCGGCACGAAGGATGCGATCCTCGGCGGCAATGCAGCGCGGTTTTTCGGCGTTGCGTCCGCATGACACTGCATACGCAGCCCAGCGCGCCGCGCATCGGCTGCGACATCGGCGGCACCTTCACCGACATCATCCTGCAGCAGCCCGACGAGCGCCTGTTCGTCAACAAGACCTCGACCACGCCGAGCGAACCCGGGAAGGCGGTCGTCGCCGGCATCCGTGCGGTGCTCGCGCAGTCGGGAACCGAACCGGCGCGTGTCGGCGAGATCGTCCACGGCACGACGGTCGCCTCGAACGCCATATTGCAGAAGATCGGCGCGCGAACCGGCGTACTCACCACGCGCGGATTTCGCGACGTGCTCGAAATCGGGCGCATCCGCACGCCGACGATGTTCGACCTGACGTGGAACAAACCCGAACCACTTTCGCCGCGACGCTACCGTATGGAGGTCGGCGAGCGCATGGCGGCCGATGGTTCCGTGGTGCGGCCGCTCGATCCGGAAGAGGTGCGCGACGCTGCGCGCCGGCTGGTCGCCGAAGGCGTCGAGGCGATCGCGATCTGCTTCATCAACAGCTATGCCAACGCGGCGCACGAGCTCGCCGCCAAGCGCATTCTTGAATCCGAGTTTCCGCAGCTTCTGGTGACCGCATCCTGCGACGTCCTGCCGGAGATGAAGGAGTACGAACGCACCAGCACGACGGTGGTGAATGCGTACATCCTGCCGGTGATGCGAACGTACCTCGCGCGCCTGCAACGCGACCTGCTGGCGATCGGCATCCGCGCGCCGATCCAGGTCATGGCCTCGAACGGCGGCATGATGGGCATCGGTGCGGCGAGCGAGCGGCCGGTGTTCGCGGTTGCCTCGGGGCCCGCGGGCGGCGTGACCGGCGCGGCGCGGCTCGGTGAGAGTACGGGCGCGCAAGACCTCATCGTGTTCGACATGGGCGGCACCACCGCGAAGGCCTCGATCATCGCGGGCGGTGCACCGTCCCTCACCAACGAGTACGAATTTCGCGACGGCATCAGCTCACCCAGTCGGTTCGTGAAAGGCGGGGGCTACGTGCTCAAGGTCCCCGCCATCGATATTGCGGAAGTGGGTGCCGGCGGCGGTTCGGTCGCCTGGGTCGATGCGGGCGGCCTGCTGTGCGTCGGGCCGCAGTCGGTCGGCGCCGATCCCGGGCCGGCCTGCTATCAACTCGGCAACCAGCGGCCCACCGTCACCGACGCCAACATGGTGCTCGGCTATCTCAATCCGGTTGCGCTCGCCGGCGGCACGCTGCGGGTGAATCCTGATGCCGCGCGCGAGGCGGTGGCGCAGCAGGTGGGCACGGCCCTGGGGCTTTCGCTATTGGATGCGGCGCACGGCGTGCGGCATGTCGCGAACGTCAACATGGCGCGCGCGATTCGCGCGGTCACCGTCGAGCGCGGACGCGATCCGCGCGACATGACGCTGGTCGCCTTTGGCGGCTCGGGCCCCACGCACGCAGTCGACGTCGCACGCCTGCTTGGCGTGCGGCGCGTGATCGCACCGGTAATGGCGGGCGTATTCAGCGCCGCCGGCATGCTGACGGCGGATGCCGAGCGCGATTTCTTGCGCGCCGTGACCCGTCCGCTGGACGCCTGCCCGCCTGCCCAGCTCGATGCCATCGTCGCAGCGTTGCGGCAGCAGGGACTGGTGGCGCTTGGCGCGGAAGGCTATGACGCATCGGCCGTATCGATGGTCGTGAAAGCCGACCTGCGCTTCGTCGGACAGTCCTCCGAGCTCACCATCGCCTTGCGCGAGGGCGCGATGGACGCCACGACGCTCGATACGCTGCGCGAAACCTTTCTCCGCAGCTATCACGAGACGTTCGGTTATGCGGCCGACGAGCCCATCGAGCTGGTCAATATCCGGGTTTCGGTGCGTGGTCATCGCGCCGATCGACTCAGTTTCGCCGGCGTGCGCGTGGATGGCGCGGCCCTCGCCGCTGAGCGCGGCCGGCGCCAGGCGAGTTTCGCCCGCGGCGCGCCGCTGATCGAGACCCCGGTCGTTGCGCGCGGCGAGGTCGACGCCACCGAGCGCGCCGGACCCCTCATCATCGAGTCCTACGACACCACCATCGTCGTGCCGCCGGGCGTGCGCGTGCGCGCCGACGCCATCGGCAATATCCTCCTCGACATCGACGCCTGAGCGGGACGCCTGCAGATGACCATCGATCCGATCACCTTCGCGGTCATCAAGAACGGTATGGACGCGATCGTCGATGAAGTCGCCTACACGGTGTTGCGCACCGCGCGCTCCGAGATCGTGAAGGACGTCATGGATTTCTCGGCGGCAATCTGCGACCGGCACGGGCAGATGGTCGCGCAGGCAAAAACCATCGCCTTGCATCTGGGTGCGGTGCCCGAGGCGATGGCGGCGGTGCAGGCGCATTTCGGCAACGATCTGCACCAGGGCGACGCGGTGATCGTGAACGATCCCTACGAAGGCGGCATGCACCTGCCCGACATCTTCATGTTCGTGCCGTACTTTCACGGCGGATCGCTCGAAGGTTACTGCGTCGTCATCTGCCATCACACCGACGTCGGCGGGCGCGTTCCTGGCTCGAATGCAAGCGACTCGACCGAGATTTACCAGGAAGGTCTGCGCATCCCGCCGGTCAAGCTGTATGAAGCCGGGCGCATGAACCCGACGCTCGAGCGCATGATCGCAATCAACGTGCGCGTACCCGATCGGGTGCTGGGCGACTTGCGCGCGCAGTACGCGGGCACCCAGGTCGGCCTGCGCGAGCTTGGCAAGTTTTACGATCACCATGGGACGCAGACCGTGCGCGCCTATCTGGTCGAGCTGCTCGACTACGCCGAGCGCCTGACGCGCGAGGAAATCCGGCGCTGGCCCAAGGGCACGTTCAGCTTCACCGACATGATCGACGACGACGGCATCGGTCCCGATCCGATCCCGATCAAGGCGACGCTCACGGTGCACGAGGATCGAGTCAGCGTCGACTACACGGGTTCGGCGCCGCAGGTGCGGGCGGCGATCAACTCGACGCTGTCCTACACCAAGTCCTGCACCTACCTATCGGTGCGCTGCGCGCTCAAAGGGGATATTCCCAACAACGCGGGCGTATTTCGTTGCATCGACGTCCACGCGCCTGAAGGCTCGGTGCTCAATCCGCGCATGCCGGGCGCGGTCGCGGCGCGCGCGCTGACCGGTTACCGGGTATTCGATGCGGTGCTGGGCTGCCTCGCGAGCATCGTGCCGGACCGGATTCCCGCGGCGGGCGAGGGCGGCAATACC
>JAQBBQ010000052.1:0-2691 GCA_032125995.1 Betaproteobacteria bacterium
GGGCTGTTCGAAGTCGTGCCGGGCGTCTACCAGGTGCGCGGACTCGACATCGCCAACATGACGCTGATCGAAGGCACGACCGGAGTCATCGTGATCGATCCGCTGACCGCGACGGACACCGCGAAGGCCGCGCTTGAGCTCTACTACGCGCACCGGCCGCGACGCCCGGTCGTTGCGCTGATCTACAGCCATAGCCACACCGACCACTATGGTGGCGTGAAGGGCGTGATCGACGAGGCGGACGTGCGCGCGGGGCGGGTGCAGGTCATTGCGCCCGATGGTTTTCTGGACGCCGTCGCGGGCGAAAACGTGCTGTCAGGAAATCCGATGGCGAGGCGCGCGCAATTCCAGTTCGGCACGCTGCTGCCGCCAGGGCCGCGCGGGCAGGTGGATGCGGGGCTCGGCAAATCGGTCGCGCGCGGCACGGTGAGCCTGATCGCACCAACGCTCGACATTACCGCGCCGATCGAGACGCACGTGATCGACGGCGTCGAGATCGTGTTCCAGCTCGCCCCTGGTACCGAAGCGCCGGCCGAAATGCACATGTTCTTGCCCGCATGCGGCGTGCTCAACATGGCGGAAAACGCGACGCGCCATCTGCACAACTTCTGTCCGCTGCGCGGCGCGGTGGTGCGCGACCCGCGGCTGTGGGCGCACTACCTCGGGCAGGCGATCGAGCTGTTCGGTGCGCAGACCGAGGTGTTGATCGGCCAGCACCACTGGCCGACTTGGGGACGCGAGCGCATCCACGGTTTCCTCGAAATGCAGCGCGATCTTTACAAGTACGTGCACGACCAGACCGTGCGGCTGATGAACCATGGTTACAAGCCCGCCGAGATCGCCGAAGTGCTCGAGTTGCCGCCCGAGCTTGCGCGCGAATGGTCGGTGCGCGGCTACTACGGCACCATCAGCCACAATTCGAAGGCCGTGTACCAGCGCTACCTCAGTTGGTACGACGGCAATCCCGCGAACTTGAATCCGCTGCCGCCGGTCGAGGCAGCACGGCGCGCGGTCGACTACATGGGGGGCGCCGAGGCGGTGCTCGCACGCGCGCGCGAGGACTTCGCGCACGGCGAATTTCGCTGGGTTGCGCAGGTCGCGAACCAACTGGTGTTCGCCGAACCGGACAACCCGGCCGCGCGCGGGCTATGCGCCGACGCCTTCGAGCAACTCGGCTACCAGGCCGAATCCGCGACCTGGCGCAATGCCTATCTGTACGGCGCCCAGGAGTTGCGCAACGGCGTAGCACAACTGCCGCCGCGGCCGATGCTCAGTCCGGATCTGCTGACGGCGGTGGCGACCTCGACCCTGTTCGACTTCATCGCCGTGCGGCTCAATCCCGCCAAGGTGAAGGGCCGCAGCTTCGTACTCAACTGGACGCTGACCGACACCGGGGACACGCTGGCTCTGACGCTCAAGCACAGCACGCTCACGCAGGTGATGGACAAGACCGTGCCTGAGGCCGATGCGACTGTGTCGACCACGCGCGACATACTTGTCGCGCTGATCGTACGCAAACAGAGCGCCGCGCAGGCGATCGAGGCGGGGGTGCTGCGTATCGAGGGCGATGAGGGATTGGTTCCCGCGCTGTTCGAGATGCTCGACGATTTCTCGATGCAGTTCGAGGTCGTCGCGCCGCGCACTGACTAGCTGATCGCGCGGCCTTCACGCCGCGTTCGCGTCGAACGCGTTCGGCGGTTAGTCGGGGAGCCCCGCCTTGCGCAGGGCGTCCTCGAGGTGGCTGCGGTCGTTCGCCTCGCGGTAGAAAAGCCCCTGCACGAAGCTCTTGATGCCGAAATCGGGCTTCAGCGCGAGCGCCGCAGCGGCCCGCTCGCGCGCCTCGGCATCGCGGCCCAGTTGCGCGGCGCACGCTGCCATGTGCGCCAGATGGCCGACGCGCGGCGATCGAATCAGCCGGAACGCTTCGAGCGCCTCGGCGTAGTGCCGGGCGCCGAACAGGGCGCGCCCGAGCAGATGCGCGCGCGTGTGCGCCGCATGCGGGTCGAGACGTGCGGCCTTGCTGAGCCACTCCGCGCCCTCGACCGGCTGGCCGAGCCAGGTGAGGAGCTCGCCCTTTTGCGCCACCAGGCGCGGATCGTTCGGGTTCATGGCGAGCGCGCGCTCGTTATGCACCACGGCCTGATCGAGCTGGCGCGTTTCGATGCACACCTCGCACAGGAGCCGGTGGCACTCGACCTCGTTATCGTCCAGCGCGACGGCCTTGTTGATCGCTTCCACCGCCTGCATCTCGAACTCTTCGGGGGGGGTAAGGAAGCCGCGCTCCACGGCCTGGCCGAGGGTGCAGGCCTTCCAGGCGTAGGCCTGCGCGAAGTGCGGGTCGAGCTGGATCGCTTTGTCGAGCAGGCGCAGGGCTTCGACGTTGTCCTCCGGGGTGGCGCGATGATGGTGAATCTTGCCGGCGAGCAGGTAGTCGAACGCCGCCATGTCGCTCGGCGGCTTGCGGCGCAGGCGTTCGGCCTCGGCGCCGCCCAGGCGCCCGGGAAGTGTGGCAACGATCGCGCGCGTGAGCTCGTCTTGCAGATCGAAAACATCGACGAAGTCGCGGTCGTAGCGTTCGGCCCAGATGTGGTTTCCGCTCGCCGAGTCGACGAGTTGCACGGTGAGGCGCACGCGATTGCCGGCGCGTCGCACGCTGCCTTCAACGACGTAGTGCACGCCGAGTTCGCGGCC
>JAQBBQ010000053.1:0-4141 GCA_032125995.1 Betaproteobacteria bacterium
GATCATACTCGACGGTTTCGGGCACCGTGAGGAATGCGAGGACAACGCCATCTGCCAGGCGCGAAAGCCGCACTGGGACGCGCTCTGGTCCCGGTATCCGCACACCACGATCGACGCCTCGGAGAAATGGGTCGGCCTGCCCAAGGACCAGATGGGCAACTCCGAAGTGGGCCACATGAACATCGGGGCCGGCCGCGTCGTCTACCAGGACTACACCCGCATCGAGCACGCGATCGAAACGGGCGAGTTTGCGCGGAACGCGGTGCTCGTAAGAGCGCTCGAAACCGCGCGTGCGCCCGGGCAGGCGCTGCATATTCTCGGATTGCTCTCGCCGGGAGGGGTGCACAGCCACGAGACGCAGATTCACGCCGTGCTCGAGATGGCCGTTCGCGGTGGCGTGCGCGACGTTCGCGTGCACGCTTTCCTCGACGGGCGCGACACGCCGCCGAAGAGCGCGGAAGCCTCGCTGCTGGCATTGCAGGCCAAGTGCGACGAACTGCGGGGAGGCCGGATCGCATCGGTATGCGGCCGCTACTACGCGATGGACCGAGACCAGCGCTGGGAGCGCGTGAGCCAGGCCTACGCGCTCGTCGCGCAAGGCCAGGCGGCGTTTCGTTGCGCCACCGCGGTAGACGCGCTGCACGCCGCCTACGCGCGAGGCGAGACCGACGAGTTCGTGAAGGCGACCCTGGTCGGTGAGCCGGCGCCGATGCGCGATGGCGACACGGTGGTGTTCATGAATTTTCGCGCCGACCGCGCGCGGCAGCTGACGCGCGCGCTCACCGAGGCCGCCTTCGACGGGTTCCCACGCGAGCGTTTCCCGCAGCTCGGCTATTACTGCACGCTCACGCGCTATGGCGAGAATTTCGCCTCTATCCCCGCCGCGTTTTCGCCGCAAAGCGTGGCCAACGGTTTTGGCGAGTATCTTTCGCAGCGCGGTCTGAAGCAATTGCGCATCGCTGAGACCGAGAAGTACGCCCACGTCACCTATTTCTTCAACGGGGGCGTCGAGGCCCCCTACCCCGGTGAAGACCGCATCCTTGCGCCCTCGCCCCGCGTCGCGACCTACGATCTCAAGCCCGAGATGAGCGCCTACGAAGTCACCGACAAGCTGGTCGATGCGATCAAGGGCCGCCAGTACGATGCGATCATCTGCAACTTCGCGAATGGCGACATGGTCGGCCACACCGGCAACCTGGCAGCTGCGACCCGCGCGATCGAGGTCCTCGACGAGTGCATCGGCCGGGTGGTCGCGGCGATGCAGGAGACCGGCGGCGAGGTGCTGATCACGGCCGACCACGGCAACGCGGAAACGATGCGCGACACCGCGACAAAGCAGGCACACACCGCCCATACGCTCAATGTCGTGCCCCTGCTCTACATCGGGCGCAAGGCGAAGATCGCCAGCGGCGGCGCGCTGCAGGACGTCGCGCCGACGCTCCTTGCCATGATGGACCTGCCGCAGCCCCCCGAGATGACCGGCAAGCCGCTCGTCGCGTTCCAGTGAGCCTCCGCGCCGCCGGCGTACTACTCATACTACTTCTGGTCGCGAGTTCCGGCGGGATCGCGGCGACGGCGGGCGGGGCCAAGGAGAAGGAACTGCGCGAGCTGCGCAGCCGAATCGAGGCGTTGCAGAAGGACCTCGCCAACGCCGAGGAAACCAAGGGGGAAGCCGCCGACGCGCTCAAGGAATCGGAGCGCGCGATCTCGGAAGCGAACCGCGCGCTACGCGATCTGGGGCGGCAATCGCAGAACATCAATCGCAGGCTCGCCGCGCTACGCGCGGAATCCCGCACGCACGATGCAACGCTCAAGGCACAGCAAGCGCGTCTCGGGCGCCTGCTCTATCGGCAATATCTCGGGGGCGCGGCCGAGCCGCTCAAGCTGTTGCTCAATCGCAAAGACCCCAACCAGATCGCGCGTGACCTGCATTACTTCGGCTACGTCTCGCGTGCTCGCGTGCAGCTGATCAGCGAACTGCGCGCGAATCTCACCCGCCTCGAGGCGCTGGCGCGGGAGGCCCGGGAGCAGTCGGCTGAACTCGCCACAGTCACTCGCGCGCAGCGCGACCAGCGGCAACGGCTGGGGCGGGAGCACCGCGCGCGCAACAAGGTGCTCGCGAGCCTCTCGCGCGACATCCAGCGGCAGCACCGCGAAATCCGCACGCTCAAGCGTGACGAGAACCGGCTCGCGCGCCTGGTCGAGCAGCTCGCGCGGCTCGTCGCCCGGGAACAGCGCAGTTCCCGTCGGCGCAATAAGCGCGTGCCGGACGGTTCGACCGGCGACACGGCGTTTCCCCAGCTCAAGGGGCGATTGAGCCTCCCGGTACAGGGGGAACTCGCCGCCCACTTCGGCAGTCCACGCTCTGGCGGCGGCACGCGTTGGAAAGGCGTTTTCATCGCGGCGCAGGCCGGCGAGAACGTGAAAGCCGTTGCGGCCGGACGCGTGGTGTTTGCCGACTGGCTCCGCGGCTTCGGCAACCTGATGATCATCGACCACGGCAGCGCTTACATGAGCCTCTACGCCAACAACGAGGCGCTCTACAAGCAAGTCGGCGACCCGATCCGTGGCGGCGAGATCATCGCTACGGTCGGCAACAGCGGCGGCAATCCGGATTCCGGTTTATACTTCGAGCTACGGTATCAGGGTAAGCCTCTGGACCCCCTTACCTGGGTGGATATCCGATAAGGGACGGTAAGAGACAATCCTGATCATTCATGGGGTTGTGTTACGGAATCAGGCACCGTGCGGTGCGGTTTTGCGGGAGCAGTCAATGCGTAACAAGTTTCGTCAGTTTGGGTTGATCGCAATCGGCGCCCTGCTGGGCGTGCTGGTCAGCCTCAATTTGACCGCGGTCGCACAGCGGGATTTGGCCTCGCCGTTGCCGATCGAGGAATTGCGCGCGTTCACCGAAGTATTCGGACGCGTCAAGAGCGATTACGTCGAGCCGGTGGCAGACAAGAAGCTCATCACCGAGGCCATCAACGGCATGTTGACCGGGCTCGACCCGCACTCCGCCTATCTCGACCAGGAAGCATTCCGGGAACTGCAGGTCGGGACCCAGGGCGAGTTCGGCGGGCTCGGCATCGAGGTCGGCATGGAGGATGGCTTCGTCAAGGTGGTCTCGCCGATTGATGACACTCCCGCGTCCCGCGCCGGGATCAAGTCGGGCGATCTCATCGTCAAGCTCGACGACACCTCCGTGAAGGGGATGACGTTGAGCGATGCGGTGAAGCGCATGCGCGGCAAACCCGACACGCAGATTACGTTGACGATCGTGCGCAAGGGCGAGACTAAACCGATCGTGGTGACGCTCACGCGCGCGGTCATCAAGATTCAGAGCGTCAAGTTCAAGCTGCTCGAGCCCGGCTACGCCTATTTCCGCGTGACCCAGTTCCAGGAGCACACGGGCGAGATCCTGGCGCGCTCGATTGCCCAGCTGTTCAAGGAAAGCCCGGTGCCCATGAAAGGCATCGTGCTTGATCTGCGCAATGATCCCGGCGGACTGCTTAATGGCGCCGTCGCGGTGTCGGCCGCATTCCTGCCGAAAGGATCGCTCGTGGTCTATACGGACGGGCGCACCGATGACTCGAGAATGCGCCTGAGCGCCACGCCGGAGCATTATCTGCGCGGTCGCCTGGAGCAGGACTACATCGGCCGGCTGCCCGAAGATACGAAGACGGTTCCCATGGTCGTGCTCGTGAACGGGGGTTCCGCTTCTGCCTCCGAGATCGTCGCCGGGGCGCTACAGGATCACGAGCGCGCAGTCATCATGGGCCAGCGCACGTTCGGGAAGGGCTCGGTGCAAACGATCCTGCCGCTCGGGAACAACACGGCCATCAAGCTCACGACGGCGCGCTACTACACGCCGAACGGGCGCTCGATCCAGGCCAAGGGCATCGAGCCAGACATTCTTCTGGACGATGGATCGGCCGGGCGGGCGAGCGCGCTCAAGCTGCGCGAGGCCGATCTCACCAAGCACCTGGAAGAGGCTGTCACGGAAAAGCCGACGGCAACGGAGGCCGCCGCGAAACAGTATGACTTCGCACCGGAGCCGCGGCCAGCGGACGTCGACGAGAAGCTGCTCAGGCCGGAGCCGGGCGAGATCGTGTCCAAGCACGATTACGAGCTCAACCAGGCC